>CAYPOX010000151.1:0-5759 GCA_964412525.1 uncultured Caulobacterales bacterium | reverse complement strand
AGCCGCTTTTCAACCGGGTTTTCGCGCCAGGTCAGATCCTTTTCTTTCGCCTTCGCGCCCTGACCTTTGAAGCTGTCCGCCATGTCGAGCAGCCGCTCGGTGGCGCCCGCCTTGCGGTTCAAGATCACGTCCTCGACGGCCTCGCGCAGCTCGGGCGGGATGTCGTCATAGATCGTCAGCTGGCTGGCGTTCACGATCCCCATGTCGAGCCCAGCCTCGATGGCGTGCTTCAAAAACACCGAATGCATGGCCTCCCGCACCGCGTTGTTGCCGCGGAACGAGAAGGAGATGTTCGAAACGCCGCCGGACGTTTTGCAGTGGGGCAGGTTTTCTTTGATCAGCCGAACGCCCTCGATGAAATCGACCGCGTAATTGTCATGCTCTTCAATGCCCGTGGCGACGGCGAAGATGTTCGGATCGAACACGATGTCTTGGGGCGGAAAGCCGACGGTCTTGGTCAAGATATCATAGGCGCGCTTGCAGATTTCGTATTTGCGCTGGGCGGTCTCGGCTTGTCCGACCTCATCGAACGCCATCACGACCACGGCCGCGCCATACCGTCGGATTCGACGCGCCTGTTCCAAGAAGGGCGCTTCGCCCTCCTTCAAGCTGATCGAATTCACGATCGGCTTGCCCTGCACGCATTGGAGCCCCGCCTCGATCACCTCCCATTTGGAGGAATCGATCATCACCGGCACGCGGGCGATGTCGGGCTCGGCCGCGATCAGATTGAGGAAAGTGCGCATGGCGCGGGCGCTGTCCAACATGCCCTCGTCCATGTTCACGTCGATGACGACGGCGCCGCCCTCCACCTGTTCCCGCGCGATCTCAACCGCGGTCGCGTAATCATCCGCTTCGATCAGTTTGCGGAACTTGGCGGAGCCCGTGACGTTGGTCCGCTCCCCCACCATGACGAAGCCTGCGAAGGTCATGTTATCCTTTCTGTCGTTGTGGAATGGCGCTTATGACCGAAGACGATCGGCACAACGAGCTGCGGAAATCGCGGGCGATTTGGTATAGAACGCTGTCGATCGGTTTGATCGGCCTCGGCGTGTTCCAAAACCTGTTTGGCGAGCCGAACTGGTGGATTGCGGTGGTCACTCTCACCGGCGGCTTCGGCCTTAAATTCGCTTCCGAGCGCGAACTTAAAAACATGAGGGTTAATCATGACGCTTGAAGCCCTAACGACCTTACTCACCATCGCCCTGCTCTTTGCAGGCATCGGCGGATCGCATCTGATCAATCGCCTCCGCGGCGAGGAATAATCGTCTCACGCCGCAGCCCTTTCTGTTTCCCCGGGCGTTTGCGCCGGCCGCACGCCCAAAATATGGCAGATTGCGTAAACTAAATCCGCCCGATTCAACGTGTAGAAGTGAAAATGGTCGCAGCCCTCTTCCTGCAGACGCGCGCATTGCTCGGCTGCGAAGGACGCGGCGACGAGCTGACGCGTGCGAGGGTCGTCATCAAGACCGTCGAACAATTGCCCGAGCCAATTGGGCACGGTCGCGCCGCATTTCCCAGCCATGCGCGCCAATCCTTTGAAATTGGTGACCGGCATGATGCCCGGGCAGATGGGGATGGCGACGCCGGCGGCGGCCAAACGATCGCGAAACCTCAAAAAGGTCTCGATGTCGAAAAAGAACTGCGTGATGCCGCGGCTGGCCCCTGCGTCGATCTTCTTTCGCAACAAGTCGATGTCCGCTTCGAAGGACTCGCTCTCCGGATGCTTCTCCGGATAGACGCCGACGGAAATCTCCATATCAGGCGCGATCGTCTTGATGCCGACGGACAGTTCTGCGGAGTTGGCGTAACCGCCCGGGAATGGCGTGTAACGCTCGCCGATCCCCTCCGGCGGGTCGCCGCGCAGGGCGACGACGTGACGAACGCCGGCGGCGTGATAGTCGCGGATGACTTGGTCCACGTCCTCGCGCGTCGCATTCACGCAGGTCAAATGTGCGGCGGGCTTTAGGCGCGTGTCTTGGACGAGACGCTTCACCGTTCCATGGGTGCGTTCCCGCGTGGACCCGCCGGCTCCATAGGTCACGGAAACGAAAGCCGGATCCAGTGTTTCTAAGCGACGCACCGCCTTCCAAAGGCTTTCGGCCATTTCTTCCGTTTTCGGCGGGAAGAACTCGAATGAGACGCTGATCGACGCCTGGTCCAGTCCCGCCCGCGCGACGGGTCCCCACAATCTCGCCGTCATGCGGCCTCCTGTCTTTCGTCGCGCGCCGCGCCGACGCGCTTCGCGCACCACAATCGCACTTCGAAACTTCCCGTGTCGCTTTCCGCCCGCCCGACTGTTTCCGTCGCGACGCCGTCGAGCCCGTTTCGCACGAAAAAGCGCGCCATTTCCTCGTCGCCGAAACCCAGCCGGCGATGGCCGTGCTCATTGCGCAAGCTTTCATCCTCATGCGGCGCGAAATCGATCACGAAGAGACGCCCGTCGGTCTTCAGCAAACGCGCCGCCGCCGCAACGGCGCCTCCCGGATCTGCGAGATAACGCAGCACCTGGTGCAGGATCGCCATATCAAATTGCGCCGCGCCGAACGGCAATGCGAAGAGGTCGCCTTGCCGCATCTGCGCATGCCGCAGCGCGCTTTTCTCCAGATTTGCCCGCGCCACGCGAAGCATGGACGGCGACAGGTCGACGCCGACCGCATCGCTGTAAAGGTCCTTCAATGCGACCAAAAGGCGACCAGTGCCGGCTCCCAAATCGATCAATCGGCCGCCGCGAGCACCGCCCACGATCCGGCGGACGGATGAGGCGACGGCGTCATGGGGAAAGCGCGCGTCAAGCGCTTGATCCCATCGATCTGCATGTTCGGCGAAGTAACGCTGCGCCTCTTCCGCTCGCGCGGCCTTCACCTCCGCCAAACGAAGCGCATCGCCTTCGAACACCGGATCATCGCCCACGTCGAGATTGGCCAGAAGCTCCGCAACGCGCGCCGGCACGCCGCCCGCCCGCGAATCCGCCAGGCGATGAAATGACCACGCGCCCTCTCGAAATCGCTCCACAAGTCCGGCGTCCACGAGGACCTTGAGGTGACGGCTCACGCGCGGTTGGCTTTGACCGAGAATTTGCACGATCTCTCCGACCGCCAACTCGCCGTCGGCAAGCAAGCGCAGAATGCGCAAACGGCTGTCCTCGCCGGCCCCGCGCAAGGCCGCCAAGAGATCTGCCGCTCCATGGGTGACGCCAGCTCCAGAACGCATAAACATATCTTTATATGAATTCGGCAATGCGTGCGAGCCCCCTTTCCGCTTCAATCGAACGACTTTCCGATGCTATGGAAGCGCCTGAGCGGACGGGGACAAAAACGCATGAACGGACGCACGGCAATCGCAGCGGCGCTTGTCGCCACAGTCCTGGCGGGCTGCGCGGGGCTGAAACAGGGCCGCGATCTGGAAGAAGCGCCGGATCCGTTGGAGCCTGTCAATCGGGGCATGTTCATCATCAACGGCTTGATCGACCAAGGCGTGATCAAGCCCTTGGCGATGGCTTATGTGCGGGCCGTGCCGGAAAAAGGGCGCAACGCCATCCGCAATGTGACGCGAAATCTCGGTGCGCCCATGACCTTCGCAAACGATCTGGCACAGGGGGAGATGAAGCGCGCAGGCGTGACCCTGGGGCGGATCGTGATCAACACGACCATCGGATTGGGCGGCTTTATGGATGTCGCCGACGATCTCGGGCTGAAACACCATAATGAGGATATGGGTCAGACCTTTGCGGTCTACGGCGTGCCGTCGGGCCCTTACATCTTCCTACCAAATTTCGGTCCGAACACCCTGCGCGGCGTTGGCGGACAAGCGGCCTCCACCGTTATGAATCCGCTCATTTGGTCCAACGATAACTACGTGAACTATCTGAATTTCGGCAGCGGTTTGATCCAAGGCGTCGACATCCGCGCCCGCAACCTTGGACGGATCGACGACATCCGTGCGACCTCGGTCGACTATTACGCTGCGATCCGTAGTCTTTGGTGGCAAAATCGCCAGGCGGAAATTCGCAATGGCCGGTTGGATGTGGACGCCTTGCCCGACTTTGACTTCGACGATTTCGACGACGAACCCGAGGATGAGTGACCCGGCAAGACTTGGCTTTTCTGATCATTTCTCCGGCGTCGCGGACGCTTACGCGGCCAATCGACCAGGCTACCCTCCAGCTCTGATCGATGTGCTGGCGGACGCGTCCCCGGGGCCCACGCTCGCGGTCGATGTCGGCTGCGGGTCCGGGCAACTCACCGGCGCCTTGGCTTCACAATTCGCTCAAATGGCCGCATGCGACCCGGCGGAGGCGCAAATCAGGCGAGCCCCACGCCTGGAGAATACGGTCTATGCGGTTGCGGCTGCGGAAGCTTTGCCGATCGCGGACGGCGCCGCAGACCTGATCGCGGCCGCCCAAGCCGCCCATTGGTTTGACCTGAATCAATTTTACGCCGAGGCGCGGCGCATCGCCCGGCCCGGCGCCGCGATCGTCCTTATCGCCTATCCGACCGCCCAGATCGAAGGCGACGCCGGGGCCACGTTCCGCCGCTACTACTCCAAGGTCGTCGGCCCCTATTGGCCTGCGGAACGCGCCTTGGTGGAAGGCGGGTATCGCGACTTGCCCTTCCCTTTCGAACCGATCGCCTCGCCTCAACTCATATTTGAAGCGGACTGGCCCTTGGCGCGCGTGGCGGGTTACGCCGCCTCCTGGTCCGCCACGAAACGATATCGAGAGGCGACCGGAACCGACCCGATCCCGCGGCTTGAAACCGATCTTCGTGAGGTTTGGGGCGCCTCGGAGGGGACCAAACGCGTGTCCTGGCCCATCGCGATGAAATTGGGACGGATCAAGTGACTGAGATTCCGATCTTAAAGACCGAACGCCTGGTCCTGCGCGGCCGAACGGAAACCGATTTCGACGCCTACGCCGCCATGTGGGACGAACCCACCGTATGGCGTTTCACCCTGGGGTCGGCGGTATCCCGAGAAGACCATTGGCGGCGCTTTCTAGGCCTGATCGGACATTGGACCCTGCGCGGCTACGGTTATTGGGTCGTCGCCGATCGGGCGACCGGCGCCTATCTCGGCGAGGTTGGTTTCTCGGATTTCCATCGGGAAACCGAGCCGTCGATCGAGGGCGCGCCGGACGCCGGTTGGATGTTTCGCACCTCGGCGCAACGCAAAGGTTACGCCGCCGAGGCGACGGCCGCCGCCCATGATTGGTGGGACGCGGCCATGTCCGGCGCGCGCCTGGCGGCCCTTATCCATCCGGACAATGCGCCATCCATGAAGTTGGCGGCGCGTTTCGGCTACGCCGAGCTTGGCCGCGGGATCTATAGGGGTCTGGAGACCGTGGTTCTGCTGCGCGGGACGTAACGGCTCGTCTCTCCGCATGGCCCTGTCGGACACCGAAGGGCGTGTCGCGCCTTTGCCGCACGCACGCCTTCGAGCCCGCGGATGAACGCCCGCCCTACCGCGAGAACTTTTGATATTGAATCCGTTTGGGCAGGTCAGCGTCATCGCCCAAACGGCGTTTTTTGTCGGCGATATAGGCGTCGAAGTCACCTTCGAACCATTCCACATGGCTGTCGCCTTCAAACGCCAGAATGTGGGTGGCCGTGCGGTTCAGAAACCAGCGGTCGTGGGTGATCACCACCACGCAGCCGGCGAAATCCGTGATCGCGTCTTCCAGCGCCCGAAGGGTGTCCACGTCGAGATCGTTGGTGGGCTCGTCGAGCAGCAGGACATTGGCGCCGCTTTTGAGCATTTTG
>CAYPOX010000150.1:2547-5876 GCA_964412525.1 uncultured Caulobacterales bacterium | reverse complement strand
TGCGTTGATATTCCTTGTCGGTCAGCGTCAGCGCCGGGGCGACCGTGATCGAATCGCCGGTGTGGACGCCCATGGGATCCACGTTTTCGATGGAACAGACGATGATGCAGTTGTCCGCACGGTCGCGGACGACCTCCATCTCGTATTCCTTCCAGCCCAGCACCGATTCTTCGACCAGAATCTCTCGGACCGGCGACGCGTCAAGCCCGCGCAGCGCGATCTCGCGAAACTCTTCGATATTGTACGCCGCACCGCCGCCCGTGCCGCCCAAGGTGAAGGACGGGCGAATGATGGCCGGAAGGTCGATCTCCTTCAGCATCGCCTCCGCTTCATCCAGCGAGCGGCACAGGCGGCCTTTGGGCGACTCCAGCCCGATCGACTCCATCGCCGAGCGAAACTTCTCGCGATCCTCCGCCTTTTCGATGGCCTCCGCCCGAGCGCCGATCAACTCGACGCCGTGCGCGTCCAGCACGCCGGCGCGATGGAGAGCCAAGGCGCAGTTCAACGCCGTTTGGCCGCCCATGGTCGGCAAAAGAGCGTCCGGCTTTTCCTGGGCGATGATCTTCGCGACGAATTCCGGCGTGATCGGCTCCACATAGACCCGGTCGGCGAGTTCCGGGTCGGTCATGATCGTCGCCGGGTTCGAATTGACCAGAACGACCCTGTAGCCTTCTTCTTTCAGCGCTTTGACGGCTTGGACGCCCGAATAGTCGAATTCGCAGGCTTGTCCGATGACGATCGGCCCTGCGCCGATGATAAGAACGGTTTGAATGTCTTGACGTTTCGGCATGGCGCGCCTGTCATTCGCGAGTCGACCTTGGCGATGGGTCTTACGCGGAGTGAGGACCAAACGAAATGCGGATGCGCCCTATGCGGTCATTCGGCTGCGCCGCACATCTCCGCAAACCGTTTGAACAACGCAAAACTGTCCTGCGGGCCGGGGGAGGCTTCGGGATGGAACTGGACCGCGAAAACGGGCTTGTCCTTCAGGGCCAAGCCGCAATTCGTGCCGTCGAACAGGGATCGGTGCGTTTCGTGGACGCCTTCCGGAAGCGTGCGCCTGTCAACGCTGTATTCATGATTCATTGACACGATTTCGACCTTCGAGGTCGTGAGTTCTTGTACGGGGTGGTTTGCGCCATGATGACCCTGACGCATTTTGACCGTTCGAGCTCCAAGGGCGTGGGCTAGCAATTGATGTCCGAGACAGACGCCGAACACGGGCCGCCCGCTGTCCACGAGCGCGCGCACGACCGACGCCGCATATTGCGCGGTCGCGCCCGGGTCGCCGGGCCCGTTAGACAGAAAATAGCCTTGCACGTCCATGGCGAGCAGATCGTCGGCGGAGACATGCGCCGGCGCCACTTCGACAGCGAGGCCTTCGTCGTTGAGTCGGTTGAGCAGCGCGCGTTTCACGCCGAAATCGACGGCGGCGACCCGCGCATGCGCCTCGGTTCGACGACCATAGCCAGAGCCCCATCGCCATGGGGTCTCCGCCGACGCGAACGGCGACAGCGACGTGACGGTTTTCGCCCAATCTCGTCCCACGACGCCGTCCCAATCCTGTGCGTTCCGCGCGAACAGCTCGACGTCGAAGCGACCGTCCTCCGCATGGACGATGATCGCGCGACACGCGCCCGTGCGACGCAATCGGCGAACAAGGGCGCGGGTGTCGACATTTGCGACGCCCACGATCCCGCGGCGCTGCAGCCATGCCTCGAACCCCAATTGCGCGCGCCAGTTGGAGGCTGCGTCCGGCGGGGCTCGCATGATCACGCCGCGCGCGGCCTCGGGCTCGTGCGGCGCGCCCAACTCGTCGTCCTCGTCATTGGCGCCGACGATCCCTACATGAGGAAAGGTGAACGCGACGAATTGCCCAGCGTAGGAGGGGTCCGTGAGCACCTCCTGATGCCCGGTCATGGCGGTGTTGAAGCACACTTCTCCAATGGCGACGCCGGGAGCTCCGACCGCCCGCCCGTACAGCGCGGCGCCGTCTTCGAAAATGAGAGCGGCGGTCGGATGAGACGAGCTGGGTTGCATTTTCATCAGCGTCCGCTACATGCGCCCGTCAGCAGGGGGAAACCGGAATCGGGCGACGCGTTCAGCGTCATGCCGCGATACGCCGGGTCGACAAAACGGTCAAGCGGCGAACGCTGGAACACAGTTTTGGTTCAACCACTTATGCGGGAGCGGCGCCGAAAGGCGCCGGCGCGATAATGTCATCTCCGCTACGCGATCGGCTCTACAATGAAGCCGCGTCCGTGGATCCTGATCGAGAACCGCTGCGCGCCGCGACGTTGCGCTTGGCGCAGGAGGCCGTGAAGGAATTGGACCGGGCCGCCCGTTCTGAAGACCGTTGCAACGGCGCCGACGACGCCGAGATCCAAGGCGTTCTCGACAAGATGATCGCGCAACGCACCGCCAGCGCGGCCTCCTATGAAGATGCGGGGCGGTTGGATTTGGCCGAACAGGAACGCCATGAGGCCGAAGTGTTGAAGGCGATGCTGCCGCCTCAACTTTCTGACGTGGAGATCCGGACGGTCGCCGAAAATATCGCCGAGGAGATGGAGGCCCAGTGCCTCAAGGATGTCGGCCGGTGTCTCGGCGCTCTCAAGGCGCGGTACACCGGGCGCATGGATTTCGGCAAAGCAAGCTCGGCGTTGCGCGAAATTCTTCGATAAGCGCTCGCGCACCAGGCGCTGGCGGCTTATCGTCGTCCAATGACGATCACGCCGGCCTTTCTGGATGAGTTGCGCGCGCGCTTGCCCCTATCCGATGTGGTGGGGCGGCGGGTGCAATGGGATTCGCGCAAATCCAATCCCGCGCGACGGGATTATTGGGCCTGCTGTCCATTTCACGAAGAGACGACGCCGAGCTTTCACGTCGACGACCGTCGCGGTTTTTACCATTGCTTCGGCTGCGGCGCCCATGGGGACGTGGTTCGGTTCTTGATGGAGACGGAAAAACTGACTTTTCCGGAAGCCGTCGAAAGGTTGGCCGGCGAGGCGGGCATGGAGCCGCCGCGGCGGAGCCCGGGGGCGAAAGAGAAGGCGGATCAGCGCGCCGAATTGGTGCGCGCCCATCATCTCGCCGTGCGGCACTTCCAACAGGAACTGCGCCGCGGCGACGGTCGCGACGCAATGCGATACCTTCGCGAGCGCCGCAACTTGACCCCCGAGACCATCGATCGCTTCGCGCTGGGCTATGCGCCTCGAGACCGAAACGGGCTATTGCGATTTCTGGCCGATCACGACATCGGCGCGGCGCAAGCCGTGGAGGCGGGTCTCGCCATCGCGCCCGATGACGGCGGGGCTCCGTTAGACCGCTTC
>CAYPOX010000150.1:0-2537 GCA_964412525.1 uncultured Caulobacterales bacterium | reverse complement strand
GTGGTGAAGAAATCGAGCGAGGGATCACCCAGCGCGATGCGCAGGATCGATGCGTGGCTTTCGGCGGACGAGCGGTGCGGGCGGATGCGAAAGCGAAATATCTGAACTCGCCGGAGACGCCCATCTTCTCCAAGGGCGCTTTGCTCTACAATTGGGCCATGGCGCGGGACGCATTTTTGAAAGCCCGCGATGGTCGCGATCCGTTGATCGTGGTGGAAGGCTATATGGATGTGATCGCCCTGGCCCAGGCCGGCTTTCAGACGGCGGTCGCACCCATGGGCACGGCCTTGACGGATCGCCAACTCGACATTTTGTGGCGTGTCGCGGAAACCGTGATCTTGTGTTTTGACGGCGATCGGGCGGGTGCGCGGGCGGCTGAGCGCGCCTTAGATATGGCGTCCTCCAAAATCGGCCCGCGGCGCACCCTGCGCTTCGCCTTTCTTCCCCAAGGGAGGGACCCGGACGATCTTGTGAAAGAGGCGGGGATCGACGCGTTTCGTGCAGCGGCGACCGAAGCGGCGGGCGTCGTCGACGTCATGTGGCGCCGGATCGCGGCGGCGGCGGCTTTGGAGACGCCCGAGGGCCGCGCGGCGCTGCGCGCCGCCGTACGCCAGGCGGTTGATCCCCTATCGGCGGAGTTGCGCGAAGAGTTTCGCGTGGAGTTGAGCGCGCGCGCAGACGCCGTCATCGCGGCCGCACGTCCGGCCCGGCCGCGACAAGGCGACGGGCGCGGCTCATTCCGGCGCGATCTTGGACCGAGCGGCCCAAGCGCCGCGCTTTTGGCGCGATCGACGGACCGATCAAAAGCCGGCGCGCGACGGCGGCGCGCTTTGGTGATTGGGGCTGCGCGTCACCCATGGTTGTTGGATGACCATTTGGAGGCCTTCGCCGCTCTTGAACTCCACGATGGGGCGCTTGACATGATTCGCGAAGCGCTCTTAGAGCGCGTGCAGGGTCCGTTGGCGGAAAACCTGGAATCGGCGCTGGGGGCGGTCTTGAGGGCGGAGATGGCGGATTTGTCGGCGGACGCATCATTGGAGAAGTGGCCGTTCGCCCGTGCGGATGCGGATCGCGAAACCGTCCTTGATTCTTGGCGTGAAGCTTTCCATATCGAGCAATCGGATGCGGAAAGCCGACGGCGGCGCGACGAAGTGGCCGCCGCGAACACGCCAGGCGGTTGATCGGACTGAAAACGCGCTATTTACGTTCCGTATCGGCACGCGAAACAACGTATCCCGTGCCCAAGCAGCAAGGATGAGGCTTGTCTATGAGCGGCGCTTCCGCAGAGTCTACCGAAACGCGCGACGCTCCGGAATCGTCGGACGGCCCGCTTCTTGATCTTACGGACGCCGCGGTCAAACGGATGATCAAACGCGCAAAACAGCGCGGCTACGTCACCCATGAAGAGCTCAATCAGGTTCTGCCGTCCGAAGAGGTGACGTCGGAACAGATTGAAGACACGATGTCCCAACTGAACGAGATGGGCATCAACGTCGTCGAAAGCGAAGAGGACGAGCAGGCGGAAGGCGCGCGCGAAAAGGCGGTCGAAGTGAAGACGGCCAAGGCCCCGGCCTCATCCGGCCGCGACGAGTTGGAGCGCACGGACGATCCGGTGCGCCTTTATCTTCGCGAAATGGGTTCGGTCGAATTGCTTTCGCGCGAAGGCGAAATCGCCATCGCCAAGCGCATTGAAGCCGGGCGCGATACGATGCTTCGCGGCCTCTGCCGGAGCCTCCTGACATTTGACGCCATTATGGTGTGGCGGGATGAGTTGGCGGAAGGCTCGATCCTTCTACGCGACATCATCGATCTCGACGCGACCTATACGGGCGGTCCGGAAGCGCGGCCCGACCGATCCGCGACCGGCGGTCCGGCCCCGGGCGAAGAGGATGACTTCGAAGAACAGGAAATGACGCTCTCCTTGTCGGCGTTGGAGGCGGAGTTGAAGCCCCAGCTCGAGGAGCAATTTGACGACATTGCGCAGGATTATGCGCAGTATCGCAAATTGCAGGACGAGCTTTTGGAGTCGCGCCTTCGCGGCGACGATCTGCCTTCGGGCAAACAAGAGACCTATGACTCGCTGAAGACCGGCGTTGTCGAGAAAGTCCGCAAGTTGCGGCTCAATCAAAATCGGATCGACGCGCTGGTCGATCAATTGCACGAAATCAATGACCGCTTGGTCCGTCTTGAGGGGCAAATGCTGCGCGTCGCGGAAAGCCGCGGCGTCGATCGCCGGGCCTTCCTGGACGCCTATTTTGGCAATGAACTCAACCCCGCTTGGTTGGACGAGTGCGCCGAGCTGAAGGGGCGCGGGTGGAAGAACTTTGTCGCGAAGGACAGCGAGAAGGTCACGAAGCTGCGTGAGAAAATCGCCGACATCGCCCGAGAAACGGGTCTGACGATCGACGAACTCCGCGCCATCGTCCAAACGGTTCAAAAGGGTCAGCGCGTGGCGCGCGTGGCGAAAAAAGAGATGGTCGAGGCCAATCTCCGGCTGGTGATCTCGATCGCCAAAAAATACACGAATCGCGGCCTGC
>CAYPOX010000149.1:0-5895 GCA_964412525.1 uncultured Caulobacterales bacterium | reverse complement strand
GGTGAAATTCGGCTTCGTCCAGGCGATGGCCGTAACGGTCAAATGGCGTCAGCTTCGGCGGATTCTCATTCGCAATCCTGGCATGATCTTGGATCGTTTCGGACCCACATTGTTTTGCGAACGCGGCCAGACGCGCGTCATGCGATTGTCCGCCGCCGCGTCGGACGCCGTCGCGCAGAGCGGCGTCGTCCGCCCATAAATCCATGTCGCCGATCGGCGGCGGTTGATTGGATACGTCATGGGTGGCGAGCGCGGCGCGGGGGCGTCGGGGCGTCATGGTCGTCTCCTCGCGTGACTTTTCGCCCATCTCAAGCCAAGGGACGTTGGGTGGCAAGCGCGCCATCTCGGTGCGCGATCATGTGGAGGACGTCATGCACCGTTTCCTGTTTGCGGCGATGGTCGCGTTCATCGCCGGGCCCGCTTTCGGCGAGGCGTGCGACGTGACCGTGGAGGTGCGTTCCTTGATGGCGCCGAACGTGGTGGAGCGGTTCGAGGTTCCAGGCTGCGTGGCCGACGTGGAGCGGGCGATGCGCGCGGCGAGCGATGCGGCGGAGGACAAGCTGGTCTGGAACGCAGACTACTACCCGAAGCAGGGCCTGTTGATCTTGAAGATGAAGGCCGGCGCCATCGCCCATGAGGACGCGGACGGCGACCACTGGTTTTATTGCGTATCCGAAACGGGAGAGGCGGAAGATTTTTACTATCCGCGCGTCTTGATCACCCAGCAACGCCTCACCCGAGACGGAACCGCCATCCTTTGGGCCTTTGGCGGCTCCGGCGCGGAGATCCGCGAAGCCTATTGCCCGGCTCAGCCGCCAGCGTGAGAGACGGGACCGCGCCCGCCGCGGGTCGCCTCATAGAGCGCGATCGAGGCGGCGGTGGAGACGTTCAAGCTCTCCATCCGCGGATCGATCGGAATGCGCACGCGTTGGATGCAAGTCTCCGCCACAAGCTGGCGAAGGCCCGCCCCTTCCGAGCCGACCACGAGACAGATCGGCCGGTCGGTCGGCATGGAGTCCACCGTGTCCTCCGCCGCGCCGTCCAAGCCCGCCGTGTGATAGCCGGCGGCCCGCAAGGCTTCCAAGGCCCGGGCCAAATTCACCTCCCGCACATGGGGGAGGATGTCGGCCGCGCCCGCGGCGGCTTTCGCCAACGCCCCGGTCAGCGGCGGGGATTTGCGATCCTGCATCACCACCGCGCGCGCCCCGAAAGCGAGGGCCACACGAAACGCCGCGCCCACATTTTGCGGATCCGTCACCTGATCGAGCATCAGAATCGGCGCTCGGCCTGACACGTTTTGAAGAAACGCGCCCAACGGAACCGGGGGCACGTCCTCCGCCAGCAAGGCCGCGCCTTGATGGGCCGCATCCCCTTTCACGACATGGTCGATCTGATCGGGCCCCACGATCTCCGCCTTGGGCGCGCCCGACCACGCCAGCTTGTCGGCGGCGTTCTTGGTCAGAAAGAGGCGTTTCTTCACACGGCGCGGATTGGCGAGGGCGGCCGCCACCGCGTGGAGGCCATACACCCAGCGTTCGTCCGCTCCGGATTTCGTTTGCACCAGAGGCGCGCGCCGGGCGCCGCCCGGCCCGCTTGGGCGGCGGCCGTCCTGGGGGCGACGCGGTCCGCCGGGCCGTTTGCCCGAGCCGCCGGATTTGCCGCCGCCGCCCGGTTTGCCCGGCCCGCCGGCGCGACCGCGTCCCCGCGATCCGTCGGATGAGAAATGATCGTTCATGGGCGGTCGCTAGCGCCAAGCGCGACGTCCGTCGAGAGGGGCCGATCACGGTTGCGTCGCTGGGGACCCATCCGTATAAGCCCGTGTTCCGCGGCCCGCGCGCGTGGGAGGGGTGGCCGAGTGGTTAAAGGCGACAGACTGTAAATCTGTTCCCGCAAGGGTACGCTGGTTCGAATCCAGCCCCCTCCACCACCGCGCAGAAAGCTGCTAGGACCATAACTGCGGCGGGCATAGCTCAATGGTAGAGCCGCAGCCTTCCAAGCTGAAGATGAGGGTTCGATTCCCTCTGCCCGCTCCAATACATCCGAAAAACTGAGAGAGCATCCCGCCGCCTTGCGACGATACCCGCGCGCCCGTGACGTCAAGGCCGTTTGCAGACCGGAGGCCGTCGTGTCGTGAGGTCTATCCGTCCGCAAGCGCCGCCAACGCCGCCGCATCGACGTCAAAAGTCTGGGTGATCGTCACGGTCTCGCCCGCACGCAGGCGATCAACCTCCTCAGCCGTCAACTCGCGGCGAAACAGCACCCGATCGCCGGGGTTCAGGGTGTCCACGGTCTCGCCCTTCAAGGCGATCTCCAGCACCGCAAAAAGCGCGGGATCGGGATCGGACACGTCTTGGGACGTCAACGTGAAGACCACGCGGTTCTCGCCGTCCCGCACAATTTTGTTGATCGGCGCCGACCCCCCGCCGCCCGGACCCATTGAAAGAAAGTCGTTGATGGTTCCTGAGGTGTCGTTGACCACCGTGGTCACCGCCACGTCCTGGGTCGATACATTCATGGTCAGGAACATGCCCTTGGGCACCGGCGACGGCTTGCACGCCATCAACATGCTCAGCAAACCCGCCAAGATCATTGCGCGCATGACCGCCCTCCCCCGCATCACATGCTTGACGCGCACAGTCTAGCCGAGCGGGCCGCCTCGGGCCATGGAACAAATGGAGGAAGCCTGGGTCGCCCGCGCTTGGCGATCAAATCCCATGGCGTTTCAATTCATTGTCTGGCATTTTCATTGCGCTTCTACATCATTTCAAATCTATGCGTCGCCATTATTTTCTTAATCGTGGCGGCGGTTTTTTCGGTCACCGTCCGGGCGACACAGCCAATGCTTGAGGCGAATGGTGGAAATCAAACTCAACAGTGCAGACAAATGGCGTGAATGGGCGTCGGAAGCGGGCTTTCATAGCGCGGAAGACGCATTTGCGAAGATTCTGAGCCCGTCACTTGTCAAAGACCCGCAGTTTCAGTTCCTGGCTTCCGGGGACGGCGAGGCGTCCGGCGTGGCGATCGCCCATGCGCGTGTCCGGATGAATTCCGCACAGGCCTATGATCTGTTCAATCGCGCCCATGCGCGCGGTTTGACGGCGTCGATTGATCTGCCGACGTTCTTCTCCGACGAGGCGACCGACGTGACGTTGACGCTCACCGACGTGCACCCCAAGGGTGAGAAAGGCAAACCGTTGAGCCCGGTGCCCTATAAGGTCTTGCGCGGCATGAAAGGCCCGGCGAGCACGACCAGCGCCGATGTGGCGTTGAATGTTCCGGACATCCCGTTTGCGGCCACGCCATCCTCCCGAACCTAAGCGCTGACTCGCATTTGCGGCGCGCCGAACCGCCAAAGAGGCGGACGATCACCGCGCCGACCACCGCGGCTTCCTCGGCCAGCCGCTCCGCGATCACGACCTGCAGACGGTGATAGAATTGCGTCGATGTGATTTTGTTCGTTCCGATCAGCAGACACGCCGTACGTGTTGGCGTCCCGGCGACAAAGTTCTCCAGCAGCTTATCCGTCTGAATATGCGTGAGTTTCGACTGCCTTCGCCGCATCTGCCAACCGCGGGAGCGTCAATCTCCTAGGTCAGCCCCTGTTTCCTTGTTGGATCGTATCGGGCGTCAAACCTGTGTCTCACAATGCAGCACGTGTGGACGCTTTGTTCCCGCGACTGTGAAAATCATCCCGATCGGGAATTTTTTCGTTGAATGAGCCGCTCTGATATGCATCATTCCCGTTCGGGAATATTTATGGGGAGGCGCGCTGTCGGGTGACGTTTTCTTCCTGATCGGGAATTTTATGACGCCTCGCGAACTGGGACGCATCATCCGCGATGAACGGACAGCGCAAAAGCTGAGGCAAGACGAACTCGCCGCGGCGGCGGGCGTCGGCGTGCGGTTTCTGATTGAATTGGAGGCCGGAAAACCGACCGCACAACTCGGCAAAGCGCTTGACGTCCTGGCGACGCTCGGTTGCCGCGTTACCGTCATACCCCCGAAATGCGCACCCGCATGACCAAGACGCTCAACGTCTGGTGGGACGACGTCGTCGTTGGCGCATTGTCAATCGATCGACATGGCGACACGACCTTCGCCTATACGCAAGACTACCTCGCGCGGCAGGACCCGCGCGCCATTTCCATCTCGCTGCCGCTCCGAGCGGCCCCCTTCTCGCGAAGGGAAAGCCGTCCGTTCTTCGAAGGTCTTCTCCCGGAAGAGGATCAAAGGGTGGCGATCGCCGACGCGCTTGGCGTTTCAAAGCAAAACGAATTCAAGCTCCTGGAACAACTTGGCGGCGAAATCGCCGGGGCGCTGTCCCTCTGGCCGGAAGGCGACACGCCGCCGGACCCTTCCCACAACGGCACGACGCCTCCTCCGCTCACAGAAGACGCGCTTATCGGCATTCTCGAACGTTTGCCGGCGCGGCCCATGCTCGTCGGCGAAAATGAGCTTCGATTGTCTCTCGCCGGTGCGCAAACCAAATTGCCCGTCATCGTGAGGCCGGACGGCGGCGTCGCCTTGCCCGCCCCTGGCCAACCGACGACGCATATTCTCAAGCCGCCCATCGCCCGTTTCGAAAACACCACCGAAAATGAAGCTCTCGCCATGCGCCTCGCCGCCGCCATCGGCCTGGACGTCGCGCCGGTCGCGATACGCACCGTCGGCGACCACAAACTTCTTCTTGTCGCGCGTTATGACCGTATCCTCGGCGCGGACGGTCGCGTCACGCGTCTCCACCAAGAAGACTTTTGCCAAGCGCTCGGACTTCCATCCTCCAAAAAGTACGCCGCCGAAGGCGGCCCAACAATTCGGGAGAGCTTCGCCCTTCTCCGTCGCGCAGCGACAAGGCCTGGCAAGGATGTCCTAAGGCTTCTCGACGCCGTCATCTTCAATGTGGTGATCGGCAATGCGGACGCCCACGGCAAGAATTTCAGCCTCCTCCACCGCTCGGCCGAAACCACTCTGGCGCCGCTCTACGATCTTCTCTCCACCGTTCTATACCCTGCGCTCGATGCATCCTTCGCCATGAAGATCGCCAAACGCGCCACGTTGGAGACGCTATCCGAAACGGACTGGCCACGCTTCGCTGAAGAGACGGGGCTCACCACCCCTTACATCAAGAGACAGGTCATCGCGCGCGCCGGCCAAATCGCAGACCACTGTGATCGCATCGCCGAGGAACTCATCGCCGAAGGCGGCGCCGCCGATGCACTCTTCCGCCACGTACGTCTTCTGAAAGACCGCGCCGCGCGCGCCGAGACGCTTGCGCAATGACGCCGCTCCAAAAACAAAAAGTCGTCTTTAGGTGCATTGATCTCAAATAATCAACTTTCACGCCCCCCTCTCCTCCCGCAGCTTTGTCCAATAGGCGAGGCGCTTGGCGATCTCCCGTTCAAAGCCGCGCTCCACGGGCGCGTAAAACGTCTCCCGCGCCATGGCGTCGGGGAAGTAATTCTGGCCGGAAAAGGCGTTCGGGGCGTCATGGTCGTATTCATACCCCTTCCCATAGCCCAGCTCTTTCATCAGCTTGGTGGGCGTGTTGAGGATATGCGCCGGCGGCGTCAGAGAGCCGGTGCGTTTCGCCGCCGCCAACGCCGCTTTCTCCGCCTTATAGACGGCGTTCGATTTCGGCGCGGCGGCCAAATAGATCAGCGCCTGGACGAGGGCGAGTTCGCCTTCGGGGCTGCCCAAACGTTCAAAGGCGTCCCAAGCGGCGAGCGTGATCGGCAGGGCTTGGGGATCGGCGAGGCCGATATCCTCCACCGCCATGCGGGTCATCCGCCGCGCCAGAAAATGGGGGTCCTCCCCCGCGACCAGCATGCGCGCCATCCAATAGAGCGCGGCGTCCGGGTCCGATCCGCGCACGCTTTTGTGCAGCGCGCTGATGAG
>CAYPOX010000148.1:0-5924 GCA_964412525.1 uncultured Caulobacterales bacterium | reverse complement strand
GAGCGAAGCGCGCGCGTCCATCGCCGCCTGCATGCCCGAGCCGCACATTTTGTTCAGCGTGACGGCGGTGGTCGAAAGGGCGCAGCCCGCGTTCAAGGCCGCTTGGCGCGCGGGTGCTTGGCCTTGTCCCGCAGGAAGCACGCAGCCGAGAAAGGCGGCGTCGGCGGCGTCGGCCTTTGCGCCCGCATCCGCGAGCGCGCCCTTGATGGCGGCCGTCCCCAACTCATGCGCGGAGGCGCCGCTGAGCGCGCCCATCATGGCGCCCATCGGCGTGCGGGCCATGCCGGCGATGACGATCGGATCTTCAGATTTGGACATGGATCGTACTCCCTTGCTTTTTGCAAGTATGCGTCACACGGTCATGGGCGTCCATCGTGAAACGTCGCCTGGCCGTCTTGCGATCACAGACGCCCGCCGCAACGTCCCGACGGGATGCCTTGCTCAAGTTCCTAGATCCGCCTCGGCCCAGGATGTGGGCGGAAACCGTCGCCATCGGCGCCGCATTTCTCGTCCTGGCCGGCCTCATCGGCCATTTGAGCGGTCTTTACCATTGGTCGCCGCGCTGGTCGCCATTGACGTTGGCCACGGCGATCGTGGTGCCGGCGTTCCTTGAAGAGCTGTGTTTCCGCGCCGCATTGCTCCCGGATCCCAAGCAAAAATCGACGCGCCAAACTTGGCTGACGCGCGGAGCGTTCGCCACAGCGCTGTTCATCATCTGGCATCCGGCTCAGTATTGGCTTGGCGCGCCTTGGGCCACGGAGGCGTTCGTGTCTTTGCCGTTCCTGGCCATCGTCGCCTTGCTCGCCGCGACGACGACGTGGCTCTATCGGCGGACAAAGTCGCTATGGCCATGCGTCGCCGTCCACTGGGTCCTCGTCGCCCTGTGGAAGAGCTTGTTCGGCGGCTGATCAGCCCTCCGCCGAATCCTTAAGCTCCAGCCAATCCCGCTCCGAAAGCCCATAATAGGCGTCGAAAAACGTCGGCCATAGGCCCCATCCGCGTCGGGCGTCCGTGTTCCAGACCGCCGTTACGCCCAGTTGGCGCTCGGGATCAAAAGCCACAAATGCGCGGCTTCCGCGCACCCCGCCGCCGTGAAACGCCAAACGCCGGCCGGCGTAATCGTAGATCCGCCAACCCAATCCGTAATGGGCGGACGACACCCTGGCGCGAACCCGTCCCATGCGTCGTCTCTGGGACGGAGTCTCCACTTCAGGCGTCAGGAGGTCGGCGACCAATGGCGAGGGCAGCACGTCCGGCCGCGTCCCCATCAACGCGATCATCCAGCGGGCGAGATCGCCGGCGCTCGCATTCATGCCGCCTGCCGCGGGCACGTCATAATAGCCGTCATCCAGTTTTGTCGGCCGCCAATGACCGGCGCGCTTGCGATGCGGATGCGCCCAGCTCTCCGCCGACTCCAACCCGGAAAGGCCGATGCTCACCTTTGAGAGCCCCAACGGCGTCAAAATGCGCGACACCATGAGCCGATCGTAGCGGTCGCCGCCCGCACGTTCCACGGCGGCACGCACCGCCGCGTCGAACGCAATGTTCTGGTAGGCGTAACAATCCGACGGCGGACACACAGTCTTCACGTCGCTGAGATCGTCCAGTATCCGTATGAGACTTTCCCCGGCCTCCAATCGATTGTCATAGGCATAGGGCGGCAAGCCCACCCGATGGCTCAAGGCGTCCCGCACGGTCGCGCCGCCGCGCGGCAAGGCCAAGGCCGGCGCCCATTCCCGCAACGCGCCGTCCAAATCGAGCCGCCCCTCATACGCCAGCGACCCGGCAAGAGCCGCCGCAAAGCCTTTGGACAAGGATCCGATGCGAAACACGGTGTCCGCGCCAATCCGATCCGGGGCGCCTGCCTTCTCCGAGCCGAAGGCGTAGACCGCCGCAATCTCGCCGCGTTCGACAACCGCGACGGATAGGCCGACGAAGTCTCCGGTTGCAAAAGCGGGCGCAAGTCGGGAAGCGAAGGTCGTGCGGGCCGCCGTTAGGCTCGGTTCCGCCATCGCCGCCGGCGCGAGAGTGATCGCGGTTGATAAGACAACCGCGACCAGACGCGTCAGGCGGCTTCCGCCGCGCGATAAGCGCTCTCTGAACCTTCGATCCATCCGCCGCCCAAGACGCGTTCAGCCTGTTTGCTTGAATCGTAGAGCACGCAAGCCTGTCCGGGCGCAACGCCTTCTTCCGGCGAATCCAAATCGACCGCGATTTCGCCATCATTGACCACAAGTCGTCCCGGAGCTGGAGGGCGGGTCGAACGCACGCGCACGCGGACAGCGCGTCCGTGAATCTCCTTAAGAGACGCGATCGGGTCGCCGATCCAGTTGAAGGCGCGCATGAACACGCGCGCCGCCATGAGCGCCTCCCGCGGGCCCACGATCACGCGGCGGGTCTCAGGCTCGATGGCGGTCACGAACAAGGGCTCCCCCGCGGCGACGCCGAGCCCGCGGCGTTGTCCGATCGTGAACCCGATGACGCCCTCATGCCGTCCCAACACGCGGCCGTCCAAATGCACGATCTCGCCTGGATCGATGGATCCCGGCCGCAATTTGCGAACCAGGCTGCGGTAGTCGCCCGTCGGCACGAAGCAAATGTCCTGGCTGTCCGGCTTGTCCGCGACGCTTAAGCCAAGTTCGGCCGCAACCTCGCGGACGTCGGCTTTCGGAAAATCCCCAAGCGGAAAACGCAGGAACTCAAGCTGATCGCGGGTCGTGGCGAATAGAAAATAACTCTGATCGCGGCGGGCTTCCGCGGCGCGCCGCAACTCTGGACCATAAGGGCCGATCGAACGCCGCACGTAATGGCCCGTCGCCATGCAATCGACGCCGAGATCGAGAGTCATCTCCAAGAGATCGCGAAACTTGACGCGCTCATTGCAGCGCACGCAGGGGATCGGCGTTTCGCCGCGCAAATAGCTATCCGCGAAATCGTCAATCACCGATTCGCGGAACCGGCTTTCATAGTCGAGCACGTAATGGGGAAAACCGGCGCGGGCGGCCGCCTCCCGAGCGTCGCGAATATCGCGCCCCGCGCAACAACTCTTCGACTCCGCGATGACCGCGCCTTGATCGTAGAGCTGCAAGGTCACGCCGATCACGTCATAGCCGGCCCGGTGAAGCAGCGCGGCCGTCACCGTGCTGTCGACCCCGCCGGACATGGCGACCGCCACGCGCACGTCGCGCGGCTCCCGTCCCGGGACCAGCGGCTCCAACCGCTTCAGTGCATCAATCAGCGCAGTCATGGGCGCGATATGGACACGGATCGAGGCGTCATCAACTCTCCGCGTCTTGCTTCGCCTTTCGGCGATTGCGCTCCACCCCGATCTCGTCGAGCTCTTGCTGCTCCTTGCGCGCACGTTCGCGCTCTTCCGCCAAGCGGCGCGCCTCCGCGATCGCCTCGGTTTTTTTAAGTTCGGCGAACAACTCGTTGAGCCTCTCAGTTTCGCTCTCAAGTTCGGCGTCGACCCGCGCGAGTTCGCCACGCAGAGAATCTTCGCGTTTCTCCGCGCGCTCCCGGAACGCTGGGAAACTCCGCCGCGCCTCAAAGGCTGACTCACCGGCTGCGATTTCGGCCTCCCGGCGCACCTGTTCGAGAAGCGCGTCGATCTCTTCCGCCAACGCCGCGCGCCGTCCGCGAAGACGACCGACATGCAAACGCTGCTGATCCACATCATACTTTCGTATCTTTAAGAGTTTCGCGGCGCCGAACATACTGGACCTCTGAGACCCGACGCGCCACATTGGTTAACGGAATCGTCGGCGCGCCGTAGGATATCGAAAAGGCGCCGCGGCCGGCAGTGGCGCCGGGTGAGAAAGACGAGGTTTTCCATGCGCGTCTTGGTGGTCGAAGACGATGAAACGACAGCCCGCTCGGTAGAGGCGATGCTGACCGGAGAAGGTCACCAGGTCTATGTGACCGATCTCGGTGAGGAGGGCATCGACCTGTCCGCACTGTATGATTACGACATCGTGATCCTCGACCTGAATCTCCCGGACATGACCGGTCACGAGGTCCTCCGACAATTGCGGACAAAAAAGATCCGCACCCCCGTCCTGATCCTTTCCGGCATGGACGATGTGGAGAACAAGGTGAAAGGCTTCGGCGTCGGGGCCGACGACTATGTCGTGAAGCCGTTCAACAAGGCGGAGCTTCTGGCTCGAATCAATGCGGTGGTCCGCCGAGCTCAGGGACACTCGGACTCGGTCATCCAGACCGGCAAGTATGTCGTGAATCTGGATGCGAAGACGGTGGAGGTCTCAGGCAAACGTGTCCCGCTGACGGGCAAAGAGTATCAGATGCTCGAACTGCTTTCGCTCCGCAAAGGCACGACGCTGACGAAGGACGCCTTTCTCAACCACCTCTATGGCGGGATGGACGAACCCGAATTGAAGATTGTCGATGTCTTCATCTGCAAGTTGCGCAAAAAGCTCGCCGCCGCCACAGGGGGGCTGCACTGCATCGAAACCGTGTGGGGCCGCGGTTATGTTCTGCGCGATCCCGTCGGCGAAACCTCCGAGGCCGCCGAAACGGAGGTGGCCTAAGCCGCTTGTCCGATCGGCGCGTTCGGATCACGCCGGTAAAGCCCGCGATGTTCCCGATCGGGGGTGAAGGCGGCGGTCAGCCCTAACACCGTCTCAGCCGCGCCGAGAACGAGGAAGCCGTCCTTGGTCGAGGACGCCGCCAGCCGATTCAGGATGTCCTTCTTCCGATCGGGCGAAAAGTAAATCAGCACGTTGCGGCAAAACACTACGTCAAAGCGCCCAAAATGGGCGAAGTCTTTGAGAAGGTTGGCTTCCTTGAATGAAACCATGTCCCGAATGGTCTCACTCAAGCGCCACGAGTCTTCCTCTTTTTTAAAATACTTGACCAGCATCTGGATCGGTAGACCGCGCTGCACTTCGAACTGCGTGAAGAGCCCGGAGCGCGCGCGCTCCAGCACCGCCGTCGACAGATCGGTCGCCAGGATCTCGACGCGCATGCCTTTCAGCTTCGCGCTCATTTCCCGCACTTGCATCGCCAAAGAATAGGGCTCTTGGCCCGTGGAGCAGGCGGCCGCCCAGATGCGCACGCGCGCATTCGCGCCTCGGCTCTCCACGAGATGGGGGTAGACGACCTCCTCCATCAGCTTGAAGGGCGTCTTGTCTCGGAAAAAGAAGGTCTCGTTGGTGGTCATGGCTTCGACCACCTGATTGCGCAATTCCAGATCGCGCTCGCGTCGCAATTCTTCGACAAGGGAGTTCAAACCGCCGAAGCCGTTGCGCCGAGCGATCGGATTGAGACGGCTCTCGACAAGATACTGCTTGTCCGGCGTCAGCACGATGCCGGAAGCGTCGAGCACCAGTTTCGATACGTACTCCATGTCGTTCGGCGTCACAGGCGTCCCTCGTTCACCATGGAGATGACATGTCTGGCCAATTCCGGAATCGGCGCAACCGCGCTGCAAAGGCCCGCGACGGCGACCGCGCCGGGCATGCCCCATACGACGCTGGACTTTTCATCCTGCGCCAAAACGGTGCCGCCGGCTTCGACCACGCCGCGCGCGCCTTCCCGACCGTCGGCCCCCATGCCGGTCAGCACCACGCACAACACGCGTGAACCGTACACGTCCCGGATGGAGCGGAACATCGGGTCGACCGCCGGACGACAGAAATTCTCGGGTGGGTTCTGATTCAAAGATATGCTTGGTGATCCGCCGGAGTCTTTCACCACCATATGAAAGTCGCCGGGCGCCACATAGATCCGGCCGGAGGTGATCGGTTCGCCGTCCCGTCCCTCCTGGGCCACGGCCGACGATTCCCGCGACAAATGCTCCGCCAGAATGGCGGTGAAATTGGGCGGCATGTGCTGGGTGATAAGGATCGGGGCCGTGATCTTGCCGCCGATTTCGCGCACCAGCTCGGCGAGGGCGCGCGGACCGC
>CAYPOX010000147.1:0-6059 GCA_964412525.1 uncultured Caulobacterales bacterium | reverse complement strand
GGACCCGCGGCCTTAGCCATCGGGGCCGGATGGACGGCACGCCGGAGGTCACGCAGTTCGCGGAAACCCTGGAGAACGTGATCATCAAGACCGTGGAAAGCGGCGCCATGACCAAGGATCTGGCGCTGCTCGTCGGGGCGGACCAAAATTGGCTCTCCACCACGGGCTTCCTGATGAAGGTTGCGGACAATTTGAAAGCGCGGATGGGTTGAGGCGGAAGGCGCGGGCGGTCCATGCACGCGCCGTTGACCGGCGGCTGCCAGTGCGGACGCGTCCGCTATCGGCTGGACGGCCCCTTGATCGAGCAGGTCGCCTGCGCGTGCCGGATGTGTCAGAAGGCGAACGGCTCCGCGTTCATGCCCTTCGCCGGCGTCGTGCCCGGCGACCTCACCTGGACGCGCGGCAAGCCCCGATGGTTTTCGAGTTCGCCCATCGTGCGAAGGGGATTTTGCCCGCGCTGCGGCACGCCGGTCGCCTTCGCCTATCAGGATCGCGCCGCAATCTATGTGACGGTCGGCTCATTGGACGATCCAGACGCCGCGCCCCCAGACGCCTTGATCCATGCGGAGCGCCTTTGGGATTGGGCGCGCGATCTGACGCAGATTCCCTGGTATGTCGCCCGCTCGGACGCTGCGCCGGACTTCGAGTCCTTCCAGCACCCGGACCAGGATACGGAACGTTGGAAGCCCAAGGGCGGATGAACGCGGCGGGATGCCGTCGATGGTGGTTTCGACGTCTCTCTCGCGGTCTTGACGCCGCTCAACGCTCAAACAATCGACCCAAATCCTCAAGGCTCAGCCTGACGAAGGTCGGGCGGCCATGATTGCACTGGCCGGAGGTCGGCTCGGCCTCCATGCGGCGGAGAAGCGCATTCATCTCCGGCACGGACAGGCGCCGTCCCGTTCGTATGGACGCCCGGCAGGCCATGTCGGCGAGCTTCTCCTGCAATCGGCGGGCGAGATCCGGCGTCGCCTCCTCGGCGAGGGCGTCCGCCGCCTCCCGCACGACGGCCCCCAAATCGAGTTTTGGAAGCAGGGCCGGCCCCTCGATCACAGCAACCGCATCCGGACCGAAGGGTTCGAGCGTCACGCCGAGCGCGTCGAATGCGTCTTGGGCGCCGAGGACGCGGCCTCGGTCCTCGGGAGAAAGCGGCACCACCTCCGGCGTCAGAAGGCGCTGACGCGCGGTCCCGCCCTCGGCCAGCGCGCGCTTCATCTCCTCATAGGTCAGACGTTCATGGGCGGCGTGAGCGTCCACGAGGATCAGGCCGTCGACGGTCTGCGTGAGAATGTAATTTTCGTGGAGCTGCGCGCGGGCGGCGCCGAGCGGACGCGACTGCAACGCCGCGTCGTCCTCCGACGGGGCGTCCACGCGGGCCGAGAGATCCGCGAAGGCCGTGAAGGCGGCCTGAGGCTCCGCCACCCTTGCAGGACCTCGCGCGGACCCATAGGCGCCCATCGGCGTCGCCGCGCCGGCGGGTCGCCAGCCTCCGCCGGGCTGAAACCGACGCAACGCCGCCTCAGCCCCTCCCGCCGCCGGGCGCGGGCCCGCCTGCTGGATGGCGCCCCGCACGGCGGAGATCACAAGGCCGCGCACGCCGTTCGGATCACGAAACCGAACCTCCGCCTTGGCTGGATGGACGTTGACGTCCACCTGGCTCGGCGGGAGCTCCAAGATCAACGCCGCGGCCGGGAAGCGACCATGGGGAACGTAATCCTGGAAAGCCGCCTTGAGCGCGCCGGCGAGCTGACGATCTTTGACCGCACGGCCGTTCACGACCCAATGCTGCAAGCGGGTCGTCGCTTGGTGGTAAGTCGGCGCGCCGACGAAGCCGGAAAGCCGGGCGCCATCGCGTTTGGCGCCCACCGGCAAGGCGACCTCCGCGAAGTCCGCCCCCATCACCGCGGCGAGGCGCGCCTTCAGTTGCGCCTCCGGATCCCCACTTTGCGCCGGAGCGCGGAAGACCCGTCGTCCGTTCGAGCTCAAGCAAAACGCCACGTCCGGTCTTGTGAGCGCCAAGCGTTTCAACGTCTCCGCAATCGCTCCCGCCTCGGCGGATTCGGTTCTCAAAAACTTCAAACGCGCAGGCGTGAAACGGAAAAGATCGCGCACCTCGACGCGCGTTCCCGAACGCCCCGCGAATCCGCACGGCTCAGGACCCGCCAGGCGTCCGCCCTCGAGCGTGGCGCTCCATGCGTCGCCCGCGCCCGCCGCGCGGCTCTCCAAGCACAGCCGCGCCGCGGCGCCGATCGATGGCAACGCCTCGCCGCGGAAGCCCAAAAAGGCGACGTTCTCAAGGTCCACATCGCCTTCTGCGCTCCACGCCAATTTGGAGGTGGCGTGCCGCTCCAAGGCGAGCATGAGGTCGTCGCGCCCCATGCCGCAACCATCGTCGTTCACGACGATGCGCGTCTTGCCGCCAGCTTCGATCGCCACGTCGATGGCGGTCGCTCCGGCGTCAAGCGCGTTCTCAACCAGTTCTTTGACGACCGCCGCCGGACGTTCCACCACTTCGCCTGCAGCGATGCGGTTGGCCGCAGCGGGCGGAAGACGGCGAATGCGCGGCGGCGCGGTTCGTGGCGCGGCGATCATGCCCCCTTATCGAACCGAGTCGCCCCTTTTGCGCAAGGGCCGATCAAAACACGCCAGGCAGCCCGGCGTTCTTTTTGATCTGCGGACGTCCGCCCCCGGTCGCCGTATCGCGAAGTGCGTTGTCGCCCGCGTCCTCGAACAACAGGTGCTCAACCACATTGGCGCGTTTGCGCAGGACTCCAGCCTCTTCCGCGTCGATCAGCGACCGGATGGAGGCGTCCGCATAGAGCGCGCCCGCCTCGGAAAGAAACAAGCGTTCGCCTTCGGTAACCTGCGCTTCCGCCAGGAGCGCCGCTTGCGCCTCTTGGGTGGGCTGCAGTTCTTGCGGACGCGCCTCGCCCGGCCGCGGCGGTCGAAGGCTGTATTCCGGCGGAAGAACCAGGGGCGCCCGCCGCACAACGGCGAATTCGTCCGGAGAATTTTTCTGCATGCCCATGGCTTGGCGCATGCCGCTGGTGCATCCGGACAACGCGGTCGCGGCTGCGGCCGCGGCGAGAAGGCAGGTGCGGGTCGTCATCGAACATCCTTTCTCAGTCTTGGACGTGGGCGGGTTTCGGCTTGGCGAACACCGCTTCGGCCACCAGGACCGCCGCGCCGACGGAAATGCCCGAATCCGCGACATTGAACACGTAAGGGAAGATGAAGGGCGGATAAACCCTTGAAAAGTCGAGAAAATCCACCACCGCGCCGAAACGGAGGCGGTCAATGGCGTTGCCGACGGCGCCGCCCAGAACAAGACCCGCGCCGACCGCCACGAAAAATGCGCGCGTGCGCACGATCCAAACCGCGAGGGCGACGGAGACGGCGAACGAGAACAGCGTCAGCACGGCTTTGCCGACCCAGCCGTCGGCCGCCAGGAGGCCGAAGCTGACGCCCTCATTCCAAACCAGCGTCAATCGGAAAAAGGGATCCCAAATGGGAATCGCGTGCGCGCGCAACGTTTCCCGCCAGACATGATCCATCAATGGCGGCTCTGCGCCGCTTGAAAGGATGGGCAGCAGCAGCGCCTTCGAGACTTGATCAAGGACCAGAACCGCGGTCGCCAGACCGAACCCAGCCGCCATGCGGGAGGTTAGAGTCATGCGGCCGCGCGTCGGGCGTCCCAGGCGGCGACCGCATCGGCGTCGCGCAACGACAAGTCCGGGTAACGCGGGTCTTCGCCCACCTCTGGCAGGATGCGCCATGAGCGCGCGCACTTCCGACCCTCGGCGCGGCGCACGATGACGCCGACATGCTGCACGTCTGTAAGTGCGAAGGCGTCCGGCGGCGCCGCGCTCGTTGCGACGTCGGCCTGACTTGCGATCAAAAGCTCCGCCCAATCCATCGCCGAGAGCCGCCCCGCCAGGTCCTCATCCCCGAAATGCAAGGTGACGTGCGCCTCCAAGGGAGCGCCGATCAGTCCGTTCCGCCGCGCCGTCTCCAACGCGCCGAGCCCCACGCGGCGCACCTCCAGCGCCTCCGCCCATCGCGCTGCGAGCGCGTCGTCGCGCCATTCCCCCGGCGTCTCCAGAAAATCGGTCAGGTGGACCGACGGCGCCGCCTTTTTGAGCGGGCTCCAACCATACGCCTCCTCCGACGTGAAACAGAGGACGGGCGCGAACCAACGCAGCAAACGCTCCAGCGTGTCCGCCATCACCGTGCGCAACGCGCAGCGGCGAACCGCGTCGGGCCGATCGCAATAAAGGCTGTCTTTGCGAACGTCGAAATGGAGCGCGGAAAGGTCGACCACGCAGAAATGGTAAAGGCGCGCGAAAGCGCGCTTGAAATCATAGCCGGCATAGGCCGCGCGCACCTCGCCGTCCAAGACCGCCAACTGATGGCGCACGAAGCGCTCCAACTCCGGCATGTCGTTGTGGTTGACCCGCTCGCGTTCGGAGAAGCCGTCAAGCGCGCCCAAAAGGTAACGAAACGTGTTGCGGATTTTCTTATAGGCGTCGACTGCAGTGGACATCGCGTCGTCGGAGAACCGCAAGTCTTCGGTGTAGTCCACACTCGCCGTCCAGAGCCGCAAAATGTCCGCCCCGAACTTGTCGACGAGATCCTGGGGCGCGACGGTGTTGCCCAGGGACTTGGACATTTTTCGCCCCTGCCCGTCGACGACGAAGCCATGAGTTAAAATGTGCTCATAGGGCGCGCGACCGCGCGTGCCGCAGCTTTCGAGCAGCGATGACTGGAACCAGCCCCGGTGCTGATCCGAACCCTCAAGATAAAGATCCGCGGGCCAGGTCCCGTCGTCCCGTCCTTCGAGCACGAAGGCGTGGGTCGACCCGGAATCGAACCAGACGTCGAGGATGTCTTCGACGCGCTCCCACTCGGCTGCATCATGATCCGCGCCGAGCAAAGCCGCGGCCGGCGTCGCGAACCATGCGTCCGCCCCGCCGTGACGCACGGCCTCGATGACTCGGGCGTCGACCGCCGGATCGTCCAGCACCGCACCCGTTTCCCGATGGACGAACAGGGTGATCGGCACGCCCCATGCGCGCTGGCGGGAGATAAGCCAGTCCGGTCGCCCCTCGACCATCGGGCGAATGCGCGAACGGCCACGCTCCGGCGTGAAGCCGACCCGGTCGATCTCCGCCAGCGCGCGCGCGCGCAGGGTCTTGGGCTCCGCCTCCCCGTCCAAGGCGAAAGGGCGGTCGAGCGCGATGAACCATTGCGGCGTGTTGCGGAAGATCAAAGGCGCTTTGGAACGCCAGGAATGCGGGTAGGAGTGCGCCAGACGGCCCCGCGCCAAAAGAGCGCCGATCTCGATCAGCTTGTCGAGCACCGCCTTGTTGGCCCCGCCTTCTTGCCCCTTCTTCTTGCCTTCCGTTCGAATGATTTCGAGACCCGCAAAAAGCGGGACGTCGGCGAGATAAGCCCCGCGCGCGTCGACCATGTCCGGGATGGCGTCGTCGGGCAGTCCGTGGGCGAGCCAAACGTCGTAGTCCTCCTGGCCGTGGGACGGCGCGGTGTGCACGAAGCCTGTGCCCGCCTCGTCGGTCACATGATCCCCGGACAGGAGCGGAACGTCGAACGACCAATAGGGATCAACGTCTCGGAAGGGGTGCGCGCATGTCATCGCGCCGATTTCGGCGGCGGATACGTCGCCCAGACGGCGCACCATCGTCGGATCAAGACCGTCAACGCCGTCGCCCTTGAGGCGAGCCTGGGCGAAAACCTCCGGGGCGAGGGCGTCCGCCATCACATAGCGGTCGCCGATCTGCGCCCAGCACTCCTCGGGCCGGCCGATCACCTCATAGAGGCCGTAGGCGATGTCGGGTCCGTAGGCGATCGCGCGATTGCCCGGAATGGTCCAAGGGGTCGTCGTCCAGATGACGATCTGCGTCTTCGACTTGGTGAAGACGTCGGTCTTGGGATCGCCGGAATAAGCCGTGATCGGGAACTTCACCCAGATCGTCGGCGAAATGTGGTCGTGATACTCCACCTCGGCTTCCGCAAGGGCGGTCTGCTCCACCGGAGACCAC
>CAYPOX010000146.1:0-6194 GCA_964412525.1 uncultured Caulobacterales bacterium | reverse complement strand
CGAAGCGCGCCTACAGTTCGCACACCGCGGTGACGATTTTGCCGGCCTCGGAGGATTCGATAAGAGACGCGACGATAGGCGCGTACTTTGACGTGCGATAGAGCGTTTGCTTGATCGACACGACATTGTGGTCAGCCGCCGCCTGTCTCAGAAACTGCACCACCACGTCAAAGGACTCATAGGGGTGGTGAACCACAATGTCCTTGGCGCGGATGGCGGCGAAACAGTCCCCGCCATGTTCCCGGATGCGTTCGGGAAAGCGCGGCTCATAGGGCGTGAATTTCAAGTCCGGACGGTCGTCGAGCACGAGCTCCGACGTGGCGGACAGTCCGAGAATGCCGTCGCTTCGAACGACTTCCTCCGGTTCGGCGCCAAGCCGTTTGATGATCTCGCTTTGGAGATCCTCCGGCATGCCCGCTTCGATCTTCAGAAGCACGATGTCGCCTCGGCGGCGCTTTTTCAGTTGCGATTCGAAGTACCGAACCAAGTCTTCGGCCTCTTCCTCCAGCTCAATGTCCGAGTCGCGGATGATCCGAAAACACCCTTGGGCCAAGACGTCGTGCCCCGGCAGCAGATGGTGGATCTGAGTCGAGATCATGTTCTCCAACGAAATGAACCGCCGCACCGCATCGCGTTCGGTCCAATTGCCGGTGGTCGGCAATTGGAAGAAGCGACGGGTTTGTTGCGGGATCGGAAGCAGCGAGATGGTCCGCTCGTCGTCCGCCCGGCGGCGGAGCGACAGCGCCAAGGCGAAGCCTTGGTTCGGGATGAAGGGGAAGGGATGGGCCGGATCCACGGCCAGGGGCGTGAGAAGCGGAAAAATCTCCTCCAAAAACTCCTTCTCCAGCCAGCTTCGATCGGCCGCGTTCAATTCGTTCGGCGCAACGACGACGACCCCCGCCTCTTTCATGTCCCGCTTCAGGGCGCGCCAACGCTCTTGCTGCTTGGCCATCAATCGGGTGGCGTCGAGTCGGACGGCGCGGAGCTGTTCGGCAGGCGTAAGCCCGTCCGCCGACATGGTGTCGACCCCGGCCTTCACCTGTTGGCGCAAGCCCGCGGCGCGCACCATGAAAAACTCATCCAAATTGTTCGCGGAAATGGACAGAAAACGCAGCCGTTCCAAGAGCGGATGCCGCGTGTTCTCCGACTCTTCAAGGACCCGCCAATTGAAGCCCAGCCAGGACAATTCGCGATTGAAAAAGCGTTTCGGGCTGTCCGCGATGGAGTCGGCGGACGCCGTCTCCGCGGCTTCCCGATTCGCTGGCTCCGTGCTCATGGTTGGTCTCGCCTCGTTGCTGCGCCGCTCTGTTTACGCAACGCCCTTGGCGCTGTCATGACGCTCGGCCTGGGCCGCTTCGATCGCCAGGGCGGCGATCGCCGCCGTCACCCGCCGCCCGCGCTCCAAGGCGATTTGATCAGCGGTCGCGGCCAATGTTTCCACGGCGGCGTAGCTGCGCTCGGTCCGTTTTACGAGATAGGCGACGGCTGCAGGATCTGCGCCCACGCCGCGCCGGGCGAAGGCCCGCGACAACAGCGCTGCGATCATGGCGTCGTCCGGGGGCGCGATCCGCGCCCGACCCATCGCCGCGAGGCGCGAGCGGAGATCGGGCAAGGTGACGCGTGAACTCGCAATTGTCGCGTCTTTCACGACCAGGAGAAGGGGCGCCCCGCGTTCTGCAAAGAGATTCAGCAAATGCAGTGCGGCCTCCTCGTCAGGAAAGCCGCCCTCCCCTTCCAGGGCGCAGGCCGGCGCGACCTGCGCCATCTCCAACCGCGCCGCCGTCAACTGGTCCGCACCCATGACGAGCCCCGCAGAGCCGCGCGCCCACGCTGTGGCGAGCGTCGACTTCCCGCTGCGCGGCGGTCCCTCCAAGATGAGCCCGAAGCGGGGCCAACTTGCGACGTCGTCCAACATGGAACGCGCCGCCTCATTGGCCTCGCCTTCGACCAGCGCCCCGGCGGAGGGGCGCGCCGCATTCAACTCGAAGGCGAGTTGTCGCGCGCTCACGAAGGCCCGCGGATGACCGGCGTCACTTGAAGCACCGGCGTGCCGTCCTGGGACGGCGCGCCCTCGCGCGCGCTCATGCCGTTTTGGCGAAGCTCGTTGGCGAATTGATCCAGTCCGCCCGCATGGCGCGCCTCGACCAATGCCCCCTGGCGAAGAAGGCCCAGAACTTGAACATATTGCACGCTCGGCGAACGGTCCAAAGCGCGCCGGACGTTCAACCAATCCTCCAAGCCATCGGTCCGCACGTCGAGCAGAGCCACGCCGGCCTCGCCCTCGATGGTCTGCGCCCGCCCCTTGTAGGAATCCTGAATCTCGTCAAACAGGGCGCGCGCCGCCCGCACGAAGAGGCGATCGACTTCTTGCGCGCCGCCGGACACGAAGCGCTCGAAACCCAAACGCTGAGGCGGACTCTCCGGAGACAGGCGCAGTGCGCGCGCCCGCACCCGAACCCGATCGTCCCGGCGCAACAGATCCGCCTCCACGGCGACCACGTCCTGGGCGCCGTAGCGCGTCGCAAGCTCCAACACGTCCGGCCAGCTTTGCGGCGGTGAAACCCGAAGCGCCAAACGGTCGCCAAGATCCCCCACGGGCAAGGTCATGGGGGCGGCCGCCCGATCCAAAAGCATCTCTTCAAATGCGGCGGACCATCCATTCGGCTCCATCACCGCGATGCGGGCGCCTTCGACAAGAATCGGCAAGATCAGACCCGGAGACGGCCGCGGCGGGATCAAGCGAATGTCGCGATCGGCGAACAGCGTCTGCGTCGGCTCCGGGCGGAAAAGAAAGTCGATCTCCGCCACGTAGCGAACGGCGCTCGTCCGCTCGTTCAGAACCTCGAAGCCTTGGCTCACCACGTCGATCTCGGCTTCGGTGACAGGGGCGGGCCCCACCTCGCCGGGGATCGGAGGACCATAGGACGCCTGAGGGCTCAACGCCGCGTCGATCCGACGGTACAGCGCCCGTGGCGCGAGACGGCGCGCCACCTGCGCCAAAGCGCGCCGGCGTCCCTCACGGATCGCCTGCTCCCGCGCCGTCACCGCGTCTTGGGCGCGCTGATCCACCGAGACACGCGCCGTGAACGCGTCCCGTTCGTCCGCCGCCGACGGCGCAGCGGCTAGGCACGCTGCAATGAAGATGACAAACAACGAGCGAACCATCGAGCAACCTGCCGTTTGCGCGCCATGACAACCCCCAAGCCTTACACCTATGCCGCCGCCGGCGTCGACATCAATCAGGGCGCCACGCTGGTCGAACGGATCAAGCCGTTCGCGAAAGCGACCGCGCGCCCCGGAGCCGACGCCGCCCTCGGCGGGTTCGGCGCCGCGTTCGATCTCAAAGCCGCCGGGTTCCGCGACCCGATTTTGATCGCCGCTACGGACGGGGTCGGCACCAAACTCGAGATCGCGCAATCGACCGGACAACTCCGGACCATCGGTCAGGATCTGGTCGCCATGTGCGTCAATGACGCCCTCGCCCAGGGAGCCGAACCGCTCCTCTTCCTCGATTACTTCGCGACCGGGCGGCTGGAGGTTGACCAGGCGGCGACCGTCATCGAAGGCGTGGCGCTTGCATGCCGGGAGGCCGGATGCGCGCTCGCCGGCGGCGAGACCGCGGAGATGCCCGGCTTCTATGCGCCCGGGCAATTCGATCTCGCGGGGTTCGTTTTGGCGGCTGCGGAGCGCGGCGCGCTCCTTCCCCGCGACGATGTCGCCGCTGGCGACGTGGTCCTTGGCCTGGCGAGTTCAGGGCCGCACGCCAACGGCTATTCCCTGATCCGCCGACTGGTGGACGACCACGGATTCGACTATGCGGCGCCCGCGCCCTTCGACCCGCAGCGCTCGCTCGCGTCGGCCCTCTTGGAACCGACCAAGATCTACGTGCAGGCGGCGCTCCCGATCCTACGGTCCGGTCGGGTCAAAGCCGCGGCCCACATCACCGGCGGCGGGTTGCCTGAGAATCTGCCGCGCGTCTTGCCGAACGGCCTGTCCGCGGACATCGATCCCGAAGCTTGGGCTCGTCCGCCCGTGTTTTCTTGGCTTCAAGATCTTGGCCGCGTGGGCGCGTCGGAGATGTTGAGGACGTTCAATTGCGGCATCGGTCTCGCGCTCATCATGGCGCCGGACGACGCGGCGACGGTGCGCGCGGATCTTGAGGCGGCGGGCGAAACCGTGTTCGACATCGGCCGCATCCGCGGGGCGACGTGACACGGCGGCGGGTCGGCGTTTTGGTCTCTGGATCGGGCTCCAATCTTCAAGCGCTCCTGGATGCGTCTGGGGACCCGGCCTATCCGGCGGAGATCGCCTGCGTGATCTCGAACCGCCCGGACGCCAAAGCGCTCACGCGCGCGGAGGCTGCGGGGGTCCCGGCGGAGATCGTCGACCACAAGGCGTTTCACGACCGCGCGACCTTTGACGCGGCGCTGGATGCCCGCCTGCGCGCCCATGGCGTGGAGATTCTCGCCAATGCCGGCTTCATGCGCATTCTGACCGAAGGGTTCGTCGAGGCCTGGCGGGACCGCCAGCTGAATATCCACCCGTCCCTGCTGCCGCTCTTTCCAGGACTTCGCACCCACGAGCGCGCCCTTGCAGCGGGGGTGCGCGTCCATGGATGCACGGTCCATGTGGTGCGCGCAGAAATGGATTCCGGGCCGATCATGGGACAGGCCGCGGTGAGCGTGCACGAACACGACACCCCCGAGCGTCTGGCGGCGCGCGTCTTGGCCGCTGAACACCAGCTCTATCCGGCCTGCTTGGCGCTGTTCGCCGCGGGTCGCGTACGGATTGAAGGTGAACGCTGCCGGGTCGACTCGACCCCGGCGGACACCGCTTTGTTCAGCGTTGAAACCCGCGCCGACTAGGTCGGCCCACGAAGCGAGAGATAGCGGCGGTAAACGGCGCGCCATCCGACCATTTGAGACCGGCGCGAAGACGAAAGACGTGGGTTAAGCCCTCGTCTTGGATCTCATGACGTTCCGCGACGCCGAGAACCGCTTCCCCATCCGGTCCCTCAGTCATCAAACCAATGAACAATTCGCCAAAAATTTCATGTTCGACGGCACTGGTCGCGAAATGAGGGTCGAAACCGAAGTCCCGTTGGTTGAACGATCGGCGAAGTTCTTCAGCGCCCGCGGATATGGCGTTCACCGCGATCATGACGCATCCAACTGTCATGAATCGGAAACTGGCGTTGATCATGCACCTTCGCTTTTTCGAAGCGCCTTCCTATGGGTTCTTGTGCGTTCTCGTGATCCTATGAGTTTTAAAGACAGCCGTAAGATTTTGCAAACACGCAAAAAACGCGTAAATCATGCAAAAGCTTAAATGTACTTAAATTAGAAAGTTTTGAGGCGTGCACGCAGTTCTGTGACCCGGCTGCGGCCCACGGGAAGCCATTCGCCATTTGTCAGGCGCACGCGATAGCGACTGCCGCGGCTCGACTCGAGTTGCGCCACGCGATCAACCGCAACGGCGTAGGATTTATGGATCCGGTGAAAGTTTCCCGGGTGGGCGGCGAGGATTCCGCCCAAGCTGCGATGATCAAGCTTCCATGCGCCGTCGTTCATATGAATTTCCGTGTAGTTGCCCGCGGCCTTCAGAAAGGCGACTGACCCCACGTCCACGAATGCGAGATCTCCGCCGCCGCCTATGGCGATCCGCGTGTCCGTTTCCATCACGATCCGGGCCGGCGCTATGACGTCCGGCCAGACCAGACAAAAATAGCCCAGCACGAACACGGTGATGGCGGCCGCGTGCTGATCGATGAAGCGGCCCGGCGACAGGAGGGCCGCGGCGACCAAGCTGACTGGTAAAACGCCGAAAACCAGCGGTTGGATCTCAAGACGTATCGCGCGGCGCGCGCACCAAAGAAACGTGATCACGCCTGTCGCGACCGCCGCGACGATGATCCGGGCGTCGAAACCGTTTTGGGTGACGAATCCCCCGATCCATCCGGCGCATGCGCAGAATCCGGTGACGAGGGCGGCTCTCCAACCCATCGGCCAACGCGCCATGACGAACGCGAGAAGCGCGCCGAGCGCGAGAGCGAAGCCCAACCAGACAACCGCCTGACGTGGCGCATGCCAAGGATAGGGGTAATTGATGAAGGCGCGGCTGACCTCTGCGGACCCGGCGATCAAAAAGCCAACGCACGCCGTCGCAAGCCAAACGGGCCGCCCGTCCCTGCGCTG
>CAYPOX010000145.1:0-6233 GCA_964412525.1 uncultured Caulobacterales bacterium | reverse complement strand
GATGCGATGGGCGCCATGTCGTCGGACTTCAACGACACGCCGGAAAAAGCCTCGCGTCCTTTCGATGTGGCGCGCGACGGTTTCGTGATCGCCGGCGGCGCGGGGGTCGTGGTTTTGGAGGAGGCGGAGCGCGCCAAAGCGCGCGGCGCCAAAATCTATGGCGAGATCGTCGGTTACGGCGCGACGTCCGACGGTTTCGACATGGTCGCGCCCAATGGCGAAGGCGCGGAGCGTTGCATGCGTCTGGCGCTTGAGGAAGCCGGCGGCCGGTCGATTGATTACGTCAATCCTCACGCGACCTCGACGCCGGTTGGCGACAACGCGGAATGCGAATCCTTGCGCAACGTCTTCGGCGTGGACGACGTCCCGCTGATCTCCGCCACAAAGTCCTTGACGGGCCACAGCCTGGGCGCGGCGGGCGTCCAGGAGTTGATCTATACGATATTGATGATGGAGGGCGGCTTCGTCGCGCCGTCCATCAATATCGAGGAACTGGATTCTGGCGCGAAAGACCTCCCGATCGTTCGAGAAATGCGTTCTGCGGAGATCACCACGGCGCTGTCCAATTCATTCGGTTTCGGCGGCACGAACGGGACGCTGGTGGTCAGCAAGTACGACTGACGCCTTCAGCGCGTGGGTTCGGGTCTTGCCTGAATCGCAACGCCGTGCAGGCTCGGCAACGCGTCAAGGCGCGCTGCAGCGTCGTCGAGATCCGCGGCGTAAAGCACGTCGGCCTGCACTTCGCGGGCGAGCGCGTCGATCAAGTGAACCTCTGCGCCGCATCCTTTTTCCACGACCCGCACGACGTTGCGTAGTCCGGCTGCGACCAAGGCGGAATAGGCCGCCCGGCATTGGTGGATCTCGCCGTCGGATAGGGGACCGAGCGCGCTCGTATAAACGGTGATTAGATCAAAACCGCCGAGAAGATCGCCGAAGTGCTCTTCAATCTCAGCAAAGAGCGCCTGCACCTCTTCGACCTCACGAACATGGTTATGATAAATCAACGTCAAACGTCGTTTGACCGTATCCACGCGCGCTTCACAGTTTTTTGTCACGTCGCCGCCGATTCGCCTCTCTTCGAAACCTATACGAGAATCTTCGCGCGCTTGCGCCGCTTGCCTGACGGAACGTTGCGGGTCTAAGCCCAAGGTCAAGATGCGGAAGGGCAAAACCATGGCGAAAGAAGCGGCGCTCGATTCGATCACCGGCGATTTGATGAAGGGTAAGCGCGGCCTGATCATGGGCGTGGCGAATCACAACTCCATCGCATGGGGCGTGGCGCACCAACTTCACGCCCAAGGCGCCGAGCTGGCTTTCACCTATCAAGGCGAGTTTTTGGAACGTCGCGTGCGGCCGTTGGCGGAGCAATTGGGCGGCGATTTTCTCCTGGCCGCGGACGTCACCGACGACGCGAGCATGGACGCCGCCTTCGCCGCGATTAAAGAGCGGTGGGGCGGCCTCGATTTCATCGTTCACGCGATCGCTTTCGCCGACCGGGACGCGCTGCGCGAGCCCTTCTCCAAGACGACTCGGGCGCAATTTCTTCAAGCGCTCGACATCTCGGCCTATTCCTTCGTGGACGTGACGCGGCGCGCCTCCGAGCTGATGCCGGAAGGCGGGTCTTCGATTACGCTGACCTATCTTGGCGGCGAACGTGTCGTCCCGAATTACAACATTATGGGGGTCGCCAAAGCGGCTTTGGAGTGCGCGACGCGTTACCTCGCCCATGATCTGGGCCCGAAAAACGTGCGCGTGAACGCGATCTCCGCGGGGCCCATCCGCACCTTGGCGGCCGCCGGCATCGGGTCCGGCCGCGCCATGTTCAAGTTCAACGAGACCCATTCTGCCATGAAGCGCAATGTCCGTCTTGAGGATGTGGGCGGCGCGGCTCTTTACCTGCTTTCGGACCTGTCGCCCAACGTCACCGGCGAGATCGTCCATGTGGATGCGGGCTTCCATGTCGTGGCCATGCCCCGACCGGAAGACATTGACGGCTGAGCGCCGCGGACAAAGCGTCGCGCAATTGTCGCAAAGCTGCGATTGACCGGGTCCGGATTTCTCTCTTGAAGGGCGGTGCAACGTCGCATGGGAGGGGACCATGAAGCGCACACTCAGCACGGCCATCATCGCCGCATCCACAACCGCCGCCTTCGCGCCTACCGCGCAGGCGGAATCTTGGTTGGGATCGCCTGTCGAGAACAGTTTTCAGCTTCGCGGCCGCGTTTTGGGGGTCATCTCCACGGAAGAGTCGACAGTTTCGCCAATCGGCGGCGAGGTCGAGATCGACAACGCGCCGACCGCGGAGGTGGACTTCACCTATTTCATCAATTCGCGCTTTTCGATCGAGGCGATCGCCGCTCTGTCGATCCATGAGGTCGAGGTTATCGACCCGTATGTTTCGCTGGGCGAAGTGATCGTCGTGCCGCCGACCGTCACGCTCCAATATCGCTTCCTGCCCGATTGCCCGGTTCAGCCCTATGTCGGGGCGGGAATCAACTACACCTTCCTGAAAGCCACGGACGCGCCGCAGCAATTTGACGTCAGTTATGACAATTCGCTTGGCTACGCCTTGCAGATCGGCGCGGACTTCATGATGTCGGAAAACTGGCTCTTCAATCTCGATCTGAAATACATCGGTTCGAGCGCCGACGCTTCCATCAATGGCGGCGACATCACCGCGGATGTGGATTTCAACCCGGTGATCATCGGTGCGGGCATCGGCTTCCGCTTCTAGACGGTTTCGGTCTCACGTTTCGCGCGGGCGTAAGCCTGCGTGCCGCGGTTCAGAATGCGGTCGGCGTCGGTGACGGCGTCGACCGTCAGCGCCGGGCGCTCGGTCACCCGCGGATAAATCTCGGCGAAATCCGTCCCGACCGTCGCGTCGAACAGCTCTTTGAAGCTGCGGATCACGAAATAGGTCTGCTGATAGTCGTCGATCTTATAGTCGGTGGTCATCAGCCTTTCGAGATCGAAGCCGATTCGGTTCGGCGACGGGTCCTCCAAAGCGAACACGCTTTCGCCTGCGGACGACACGATTCCGGCCCCATAAATGCGGAGGCCCTCCGCGGTTTCAATCAGCCCGAACTCCACCGTGTACCAGTAGAGCCGCGCCAGATTTTTCAGGCCGCTGAAGGAGAGCGAGCGCAATCCGCCCTTGCCGTAAGCTTCCATATAGTCGGCGAAAATGGGGTCGCAGAGCAGCGGCACATGGCCGAACACGTCATGGAAAACATCCGGTTCCTGCAAATAGTCCAGCTGATCGCGTTTGCGAATGAAGTTGCCGGCGGGGAAAATCCGCCGCGCCAGCATTTCAAAGAACACGTCGTCCGGGACCAGGCCCGGCACGGCGACCACGGACCAGCCGGTCTTGTCCTTCAAGATCTCCGTCAAATCTTCGAAGCGAGGGATCTGGCTTTCGTCCATGCCCAGCGTCTCGACGCCGTCCATAAACTCCGCGCAGGCGCGGCCAGGCAGGACTTTGCGTTGGCGCTCAAACAACGTGCGCCAGACGTCATGCTCCTCCGCCGTGTAGGCGGCCCAGCCTTGATCGATGATCCACTCCTCGCCCGGCGCTGCGGGCGCGCTCGACCCGACCATGGTTGCGCTCCTTCTGAATAGGTTTGCGAATCGTAAGGGGCGACGCGCCGTCTGTCAGCCGCCGGGCGCCGGATCGTGAACGCGGCCCCCCGCCGCGCGAGGGGATGTCGTTGGGGCGGCGAGCGGCTAAGGTCGCGCGCTTCACGTGGAGAGGAGCGCAACATGTCCGTCGCCGCCATGCCTGTTGAAAACGCCGCGGAACACGCGGATCGCGCCTGTCCGGCCTGCGGCTCTCGCCACCGGTCGGATCTGGGCGTCGCGCGCGACCCCTGGCGGATCGTGCGCTGCGCGTCGTGCGGCTTCATCTACACCAATCCGGCCCCGACCTATGAGGCGCTGGCGGGCGATCTCTCCTGGGACAAGAGCTTCGACGCCCACGCCAAGCGCAAAAAGAAGGAGCGCCCCATCATCGAGGCGCTGGACAAGGCGACGCGTTGGCGGCTGGGCATCTTTCCGCGGACGAGTTTCGCCCAGCACCTGGCCAAGCAAGCCCCTCCGGGTCCTGTGGTGGACGTCGGCTGCGGATCGGGCGACCATTTTGACGACTATGCCGACGGCTACATCCCCTATGGCGTGGAGATCGCCCCGGCCTTGGCCGCCCGCGCCCAGGAGAAAGCCGCGGCGAAGGGCGGCCGGGTGGAGGCGGCGCCGGCGCTGGAGGGCTTGAAGCGGCTCCCGGACAGCCACTTCTCCGCCGCGCTTTTGCGCTCCTATTTGGAGCATGAGACCCAACCGCGCGAGGTGTTGGCGGAGGTGGCGCGCATCTTGCGGTCCGACGGGGTGGCGATCGTGAAATGCCCCAATTGGGCGACGATCAACCGCTTCGTCATGCGCGCCCAATGGTGCGGCGTGCGCCTGCCGGACCACGTCAATTATTTCACGCCGCGCTCCCTGCGCGCGCTCGCCCGCAATGTGGGTTTGACAGCGCATTTTGGCCTTGGAGGCCAGTTTCCGACCAATGACAATCTTTATGCGATGTTAAGAAAAGCGTAAGGCCTTGGCTCTCCCCTCGGCGGCCCCACCGTCTCCCTGGTGGTGTGAACGCGCGCTCCGCTTGGCGTGGGCTGAGCGAACGCCGGTCGAGGGCGAAACGCGAGTCTCAAGATCCCACCTTTTTCCCAACACAGAAGAACGGTTCTCTTCAGCGATGGGTCAAGGTGCGCGAGGATTGATGATGAAAGGCGTGATCATGGCGGCGGCCGCTGCAGCCGCGATTGTGGGCGGCGCGGAGGGGCAAGAGGGCGAGGCGGCCGACGCCCTGCCCGAACCGATCTACGCTTTCCGCAGTGACGGCCGCCCGGCGAATTTCTTCGCCATGGCGGAGGACGCGATCGGGCCGAGTGGAGAGCCGGTGAACGAAGATCCGGTCTGCGAAACTTATTTGGACGCATTGCGGCAACCGTTGGCTCCCAAGAACGCGCAGTTTCGTTACGCTCTATTGCAAACGCCTTATGAAAAAAAACAAATAAAAGTCCTTTTTACTCACCATAAAAATGGACCCGTAACCGAAGAGTCGAACACGTTGGTCGCCGATCTCAACCATGACGGCTTTCTTGAAGGAGTAGGGGGATATTCGCTTGTGGATGATTTATCACCAATTTCAGCTTTTGGTATCAGGTCAATTTATTTTTTTCGTCTGCCCGGAGTGCCATGGGGCAAAGAAGATGACTATCCACCAATCATGTTCTCGTATGCTTCAATAGATCGAATGGAAGGAAACAAATTGTTGGAATTAGCGCCGGAGGGGGGGCTCCTTCTTCCGGACCTTTTTGACGGCCAAGATTTCCCGACGCGCTGATGCGGGCGAGATTTTGGAAGGCGAGTGCGGCCTTCGTTACACCATCATGGAACATCGTGTCGTTGAGATCCATGATCGAGATTAGCTTGTTTTGTATGAGGCCCCTTACTGGTACCCGGGTCGCCAATACCGTGACCCGCAAGCCTGCTTCACGGACCATCGAACGCATCTTGTGAAGGTTGTTGGCTATGCGCGTGGGCGCGAAGCGGACATTCCAATCTACCCAGATGACGGCCGCTTCCGCGTGACCTCTCAGCATGCAATCGATGAAATCCTCGTCCAACAAATCTGTGAATTTTACAGTCCAGATATGCGCCGCCGAATACAGGAAAGAGCCGCGGCGGCGCACCGCCAATGAGCGCGCCTGGGGCGTCGCCGCCGCTTAACCACTTAAGGGCTCTCCACACACCGCCACCGAAAAAAGGTCCCCGGATCGTGTCCGGGGACCGATGATGGGGCGGGGGCGGCTTACGCCTCCGCGGCTTCCGGTTGCTCCGCCGGGGCGTTCTCCAGATCCGCGCCGGTTTCCTGATCCACCACCTTCATGGACAGGCGGACCTTGCCGCTAGCGTCGAAGCCCATGAGCTTCACCTTCACGATGTCGCCTTCCTTGACCACGTCGGAGGGTTTGGAGACCCGCTCCTGCGCCATCTGGCTCACATGGACCAGGCCGTCCCGCGCGCCGAAGAAGTTCACAAAGGCGCCGAACTCCACCACCTTCACCACCTTGCCGTCATAGATCTCGCCGACCTCCGGCTCCGCGGTGATTTCATGGATGCGCTTCTTGGCGGCCTCGATGATTGATTCCTGATTGCCGGCGATCTTGATCGTGCCGTCG
>CAYPOX010000144.1:0-6358 GCA_964412525.1 uncultured Caulobacterales bacterium | reverse complement strand
CCTGGAGGCCATGCTTCGGAAGCGGGCGGTTTCCGCGAACTATTGGAACGTGGATGAGAAACTCAGCACTCTGGAGTGGACATTGCCGTCCCCGCCGCCATTCCACCAGTTTGAGAAACTGCCGCGGATCGCCTGATCTGGAGCCGGGCGCGCCGCCTGACCGGCGCGCCTGTAGTTTTTGAATGGCGCAAGGGGCGGGAGCGCGGCGGCGCTTCCCGCCCTCTGCGTTCGAAAGGGTCCTGACGACGATGACGAGCATGGAGCGCATCTCGCCCGCTCAGGCTTCGACGGCCGACGCCGAGGCGCGCGATTATGTGGCGCTCCTGAAGCCGCGCGTGATGTCGTTGGTGATTTTCACCGCTTTGGTCGGCTTGCTTGCGGCTCCGGGCGAGGTTCACGCGGTGACGGGATTTGCGGCGATTCTCGCGATCGCCGTGGGCGCCGGCGCGGCGGGCGCGCTCAATATGTGGTGGGACGCGGACATTGACGCGCAAATGCGGCGCACGCGGCGGCGGCCGATCCCGGCAGGACGCGTGCCGCGCGCAGAGGCGGCGGGATTCGGCGCGGCGCTGGCCGTGCTGTCCGTGGTGACGATGAACCTCGCCGCGGGATGGAAGCCGGCGGCGTTGCTCGCCTTCACCATTTTCTTCTACGTCGTAGTCTATTCCATGGGCCTTAAGCGACGCACGCCGCAAAACATCGTCATCGGCGGATTGGCGGGCGCGCTGCCCCCGGCCATCGGCTGGAGCGTGGCGGGCGATGTCCTGCACCCGGCTCCCTGGGCGTTGGTGGCATTGATCTTCCTTTGGACGCCGCCGCATTTTTGGGCGCTTTCCCTTTACAAGGCGGGCGATTACGCCCGCGCCGGCGTGCCGATGCTTCCTGTCGTGCGGGGATCGCGCGTCACGCGCCGGCACATCTTCGCTTATGTGGCCCTGCTGGGACCGGCGACCTTCGCGCCGATTTTCGCCGGGATCGGCGGGATGCTCTATGGGGTGGTCGGCGGCGCGGCCTATGCGGGCCTGCTCGTCTTAGGCCTCAGGGTCCTGCGCGGCGCGGATGTGGACGAGCCGCGTCGCGCCGGCCTTTACGAGACGCAAGATCGGGCGGCTCGTGATCTGTTCGCTTTCTCCATCCTTTACCTGTTCGCGCTCTTCGCGGCGCTCTTCGTGGAAGCGCTCGGTCGATGAGCGCAGCCTCCAGCGACGAACGGGATGCGGCTCTCAAGAAGCGCCGGCGCGGACGAAACTGGGCGTTGCTTCTCGCGCTGCTGGGGTTCGTCGGGCTGATTTATCTCCTGACCGTGGTGAAGGTCGGCGGCGCGGTCGGCGATCGGCCGCTTTAGATTGGGATTGGGTTTCTTGGCGAAGACAGGCAGAAACAGGCGCGTGTGGATCGGCGGCGCATTGGCCGGCGTGGCGCTCGGCATGCTCGGGCTCGCTTTCGCGGCGGTTCCGCTTTACGACGCGTTTTGCCGGATCACAGGCTATGGCGGCACGACGCAGGTGGCGGACGGCGCCTTGCCGGAACCGGTGGACGTGACGGTCACGGTCCGTTTCGACGCCAATATCGATGCAACCTTGCCTTGGCGGTTTCGACCCTTGGATCGCGCGGTGCCCGTGAAACTCGGCGAACCCGGCCTGGCGCGCTACGAGGTGACGAATTTGACCGACAAACCGCTTGTCGGAATCGCTGCCTACAATGTCTCCCCGCCAAAGGTGGGCGTTTACTTCACGAAACTTGATTGCTTTTGTTTCGAGAACCAAAGGCTGGCGCCCGGCGAGACCCAAATCATGCCGGTCCTTTTTTACGTCGACCCAGAGTTGTTGCAGGACAAGGGCGCCGATGAGGTTCGCGAGATCACTCTATCCTACACCTTCTACCCGGTGACGGAGACCGCGCAGGCGCGCTGATCCATCGCCTTGGCGCCGGGCCTGGCTCGGCGCTATAGCGATCACGCACGTGACGAACAGACATGCAGGAGGCCGCCGTGGCGAGTCACGCCGAACACGACTACCATCTCGTGGATCCAAGCCCTTGGCCCTTGGTCGGCTCCATTTCCGCGGTCGTTATGGCCGTCGGCGCGGTCACCTTCATGAAAGGCTTGTTCGGTCTGGAGAAGGGCTTTCCGTGGATCCTCATTCTCGGTCTGGCGGGCGTCGTCTACACCATGGCGGGATGGTGGCGCGATGTCGTGAAGGAGGCGAATAAGGGCGATCACACGCCCGTGGTCAGCCTCGGCCTGCGTTACGGCGTCATTTTGTTCATCGCGTCCGAAGTGATGTTCTTCGTCGCGTGGTTCTGGGCCTACTTCAATTGGGCGTTGTTTCCGCATTCCGGCGAGGTCGGCCCGATCGCGCGCAACATTGAGTTGGGCGGCGTGTGGCCGCCGGCGGGCGTCGCGACCTTCGATCCGTTTCACCTTCCGCTCTACAACACCCTGATCCTGCTTCTGTCCGGCACGACCGTGACCTGGGCGCACCACGCCCTTCTGCAAAACAACCGCAAGGAGCTGATTCAAGGCTTGTCATGCACGATCGCGCTGGGCGTCGTGTTCACCATCCTCCAAGCCGTGGAGTATGGCAGCGCGGCCTTAGACTTCTCCGGAAACGTCTATGGCGCGGTGTTCTTCATGGCGACGGGTTTCCACGGCTTCCATGTGATCGTCGGCACGATCTTTCTGGCCGTTTGCCTGTTTCGCGCCCTGGGCGGCGCCTTCACGCCGAAGCAACATTTCGGCTTCGAGGCGGCCGCATGGTATTGGCACTTCGTGGACGTGGTCTGGCTGTTCTTGTTCTTGACCATCTACATTCTGGGACAGTCGGCGCACGTCCATTGAGGGGAGTCGTAGGCGCCGCGGCGGTCGCGGCGGCGTTTCTGATCCTGATCGGTCTCGGCGCTTGGCAACTTAAGCGGCTGGATTGGAAAACGCGTCTTCTCGCCGAAATCGAGCAGAAGATGGACGCGCCGCCGATCCCGTTGTCGCAGGCCTTGGCGGACGCGCCGGCTCCTTTTGTCCGAGTCGTGCTCGAGGGGCGTTTTCTCAATGCGCGGCCGACCCAACTCTACGCCGTCAGGGACGGGGTGGCGGGCTGGCGTCCTCACGTCTTGTTCGAAGATCGGAGCGGGGCGCGTGTTTTCGTCGATTTGGGTTTTGCGCCGGGGGACCCGGACGGCCTTGAGCCGCGTCCTTCGGCGCCCGACCTCACGCGCGTCGAAGGGGTGTTGCGTGCGACCGCCCAAGGCGGGTGGTTTGCGGCGCGCCCGCGCCCGGACGAGGGCCTGTTCTTCGCACGGGATTTGCGCGCGATGGGGCGGTCGGTCGGTGAGGCGGAGGTTTTGGATTGGGCCGTCGTCCGCCACCCGGACGTCAATCCGGATGACCGATATGCGGCGGAGGCGACGGTGGATCTTCAGAACCGACATTTGAGCTACGCCTTGACATGGTTCGCCCTGGCCGGAGTGTTGTTGGCCGTCGCATGGGTGCGGCGAAGAGCGGCGGAAAGACCGCATCAGGGAGTCTGAGTTTGCAAATTCAAACCGCGCGGCTCGCCAACGGGCTGACCTTGATCTTGGATCCGGTTCACGAGGTCGAGACGTGCGCCGTCGGCCTGTGGTGCGATGTCGGCTCGCGCGACGAGGACCAGACAGAGCACGGTCTCTGCCACCTGCTGGAGCATATGGCGTTCAAGGGCACGCAGACGCGATCGGCGCGCGCGATCGCCGAGGCGATCGAGAATGTCGGCGGCACCATGAACGCGGCCACGGGCTTTGAGCGCACAGGCTATTTCATGCGGGTGTTGAAGGATGACCTGGCCTTGGCGATCGAGTTGCTGGGCGACATCGTCTTAGAGCCCGCCTTCGCCGCCGACGAGTTTGAACGCGAAAAGTCCGTGGTCATTCAGGAGATCGGCGAGTCCTCCGAAATTCCCGAGGATTTGGTGTTCGACGCCGTTCAAGCACGCTCATTCGCGGAGCACCCGCTCGGCCGTCCGATTCTGGGAACGAAATCCAGCGTGCGCGGGCATGCTCGGGACTCGCTGTTGGCCTTTGCGAGCCGCACGATGCGGGCCGGGTCCGCCGCGCTCGTGATCGCCGGCCGGGCGGAAATGGATGCGGTGCGCGATCTGGTCGAAGCGAGATTTCAGGACTTTCCGAGCGGCGCGCGACCGCTGCGCAAAGATGCGCGTCACGCCGGCGGCTTGGAAGCGGTGGAAAAGCCGTTCGAACAAGCGCATTTGGGCGTCGCGTGGCCGACCGTCGGCGGCTCGAGCGGCGATCGCTTCGCCGCCCGTCTGCTGAGCGAGATTTATGGCGGCGGCATGTCCTCCCGCTTGTTCCAGGAGGCCCGAGAGAACCGTGGTCTCTGCTATTCGATCTACGCCTGTTTCGACGCCTTCGCCGAGACGGGCTTGCTTGGCTTCTATGCAGCCACGGACCCCGAGGACGTGGAGGCGTTGGTCGGCGTCGCGCGGGAGCAATTGGCGTCGCTGTCGGAAGGACCCACAGATGCGGAGCTGGCCCGCGCCAAGGCGCAACTGAAAGCGGCGCTGGCCATGTCGCAGGAATCCTTGCCCGCCCGCGCCGAGTCCGCCGCCTCGCAGTTCCTCCGGCAGGGCGAGGTCTACTCGGTCGCGACGCTTGTCGCCCGTGTGGAGGCTGTGGAGCGCGCCGATGTCGCCCGTTTGGCCGCCCAGGCGTTGGTGTCGACCCCCAGCGTCGGCGTGGCCGGCCCCGACGCCGCGCTTGTCAGAGACCGCGTCGCCGGGGCACTGTAACCTCTCCGCATAGGGAGAACGGCGTGACGGCTCTGGCGTCTCCGGCCACCGGACGGACACAGCGATTTCCGGCTGTCGGCGCCCATGTGGCGCTGCGAACGCCGGAAATGCAGGATTATGAGGCCTGGGCGGAGCTCCGGTCGCGCAGCAGCGCGTTTCTCAAACCTTGGGAGCCGACCTGGCCCGCGGACGACCTCACCCGGATGGCGTTCCGAAAGCGGATCAAGGGTTATGAGCGTCACATCGCAGAGGGGCGCGCCATGCCGATGTTCATGTTCCGTAAGACGGACGGCGTGCTCGTCGGCGGCGTCACGTTAAGCAACATCCGGCGCGGCGCCGCGCTGGCGGGCACGCTTGGCTATTGGATCGGGCAGCCCTACGCCCGACGGGGATATGCGTCCGATGGCGTGCGGATCATCGTGAAGCACAGCTTCGGGGTCTTAGGCCTCCATCGGGTGGAGGCCGCGTGCCTCGCGACCAACACGCCGTCTCGCCGGCTTCTCACGCGGTGCGGGTTCCAAGAGGAAGGGGTGGCGCGGCGTTATCTGAAGATCAACGGCGCTTGGCGCGATCACGTGCTCTATGCGCGGCTCGACGACGACCCGGAGCCGCGCGCTTCCTAATGCAGATGGGCGTCGCCGCCCCGCGCCTCCGCCCATTCGCGCGAGAACATGGCGTCGGTCACGCCCAACAGGCCTAAAGCGCGCCGCCATTTGTCGCCGTGATCGTCGCTGAAGATGATCTCGGGATCGGCGGGGCCATGCAGCCACGCATTGGCCTGCATTTCATCCTCAAGTTGTCCGGGCCCCCATCCGGCGTATCCCAGGGAAAGGACCGAACGACGCGGGGGCTCTTCCGATGCGATGGCGCGCAAAACGTCATGAGTCGCGGACAGCGAAACGCCGTTGCGCACCTTGATGGTGCCCGTGGGCGACTCATAGTCGTCCGTGTGGAGGACGAAACCGCGTTGAGGTTCGACAGGACCGCCTGCGAGCACCGGGCGATCCTCGAACAATTCTTGGGTCGGCTCAATTTCGAGCTCGTCCAACAATGAGGCCAGGGTGACGCCTTCGGCTGGACGATTCAGCACGATGCCCATCGCGTGCTGATCATTGTGCGCGCAAAGCAGGATCACCGTTTCGGCGAAGCGCGGATCGCCCATGCTGGGCATGGCGATCAAGAACTTGCCGGCCAAATAGTCTCGCGGTGCGAATTTCGTAGCCATCATCTCCTCTCGCCGACTAGACTAAGCGTGCGGCGCTCGCCCGTCGACCGTTTCCGCGCGGGCCGCCGCCTCAATGCCGCGCCTTGGAGGATGTATGACCATCGCCGTCAACGACCGCTTGCCCGACGCCGAATTCATGACGCCTGGACCGGATGGGCCGACCCCGACCACGGCGGCCCAAGAATTGGACGGGAAAACCGTTGTCCTTTTTGCGGTGCCCGGCGCCTTCACGCCGACCTGCTCGATCGCCCACGCGCCCGCTTTCGTGGCGATGGCCGACAAAATCAAAGCGAAGGGCGTCGACGCGATTTTGTGCGTGTCGGTCAATGACGCATTCGTGCTGGACGCATGGGCC
>CAYPOX010000143.1:0-6573 GCA_964412525.1 uncultured Caulobacterales bacterium | reverse complement strand
CGGCGCGTCTCAGCCATTATAAGGGAGCGCGCGCGGAGGTGCAGGCGCTCGTGCACGACGAAGAGTTGGACTTTGGAGCCGAACGCGCCGTTGAGCGGCCGGTGGCGGTGTTCGCACGGACGCGCAGCGCTTTCGGAAACGCGGAACTGGCGGACGCGGCGACGGCGCGCGGCGGTTTCGGGAGAGTAACGATCCTGCCGGAGGAAAGTCACGTTTCGCTGCTGAATGCGCGCAATGCGGCGCGGATCGCCGAGGCCGCACGCGCCATGCGCTTGGCCTGCGGGAAAATGGCGTGACCGCCGAGGTCGGCGTTTGGCCGCAGACGCGACGCTCCGGCGCGCGCGTCGCATCTTGGCTGTTCGAAAGGACGCCGAAGGTGGTCGCAGCCTTCGCCTTCGCCGTCGGCGGGCTGGCCATCCTCTCCGCCGCCAATCCGGATCGAGCCGTCGCGATCGGCGGCGTGTGGGGCGGCGTGCTTTCCGAGCTCCCGAACTTCGCGGCGGCGGGCGGCGGCCTCGCCCTCATGACACTGGCGGTGGGTTTGCGTCGGCGGCTTGAGCCGGCCTTTTGGATCGCCGTCGCCCTCTCGATCGGGGGGGCGGCCTATTTTGGCTTCGCCCAAGGACGGTGGAAGGAAGCCTTCGCCTTCCTGATCTTATTGGCGTTTTTGGTCGCCGCGCGTCGCGCGTTTTATCGACGCTCGGCGCTCGCGGATCTCCGGCCGGGTTGGCGGTCCTTGGCCGCCGCTGGAGGCGCGCTGCTCATCGCTGCCGCGGCGGCGGCGCTTTGGGCCGGACATCATCCCGCCTTCGAGGAAGCGCCCTGGTGGGCGTTGGTCGTGGATCCGATTATCGGCCGCGCCGGACGGCCGGTGGTCTTCGCCCTCACGGCGCTCGGCTTCGTCGCCATGTGGCGAGGAATCGCGTCGCCGGCCCGCCCGAGACTTCCGGCCGCCGGCGGCGTCGACCTTCAACGTGTCCGGAGCATCTTGGAGGCGACGTCGAATCTTCGGCCCGAATCCGCTTTGGCCTATGCGCGCGACAAGAGCTTTCTTTTCGACGAGCACGGGCAAGGATTTCTCATGCACCGCGCGAAGGGCGGCAGCCTGATCGCCATGGGCGGTCCGTTCGGGTCGCCGGAGGCGCGGCCACGCCTGCTCGCCGCCTTCCAGGATCTCGCGGCTCAACACGGCCTCCGTCCCGCCATTTACGCCGCGCCGCCGGAACTGCTGCCGGACCTTCTGGACGCCGGCTTTCGGATTGAAAAGATCGGCGAAAACGCGGTGATCGACCTCACCGCCTTTTCGCTTTCCGGCCGCAAGCGCGAGGTGATCCGGCGGGGTCGACGCAAACTGGCGGAGCGGGAAGGCGCCCAGTTCGAAATGCTGACCCCGCCCCACCTCCCCGAACGATTGGCGCCGCTTAAATCGGTGTCCGACGCCTGGCTGGACGAGGTTGGCGGAGAGGAAAAGAGCTTCTCCCTCGGGCGTTTCGACCCCATTTTCTTGGACGTGTGCCCGATCGGGACCGTGATGATCGGCGGCGAGGTGATCGCCTTCGGGTCGCTTTGGGTGACGCCGGACAAGAGTTGGGCCGCCATCGATCTGATGCGCTACGACCCGGCGCGCCAACCGACCAACACCATGGACTTTCTGCTGGTGGAATTGATCCTTTGGGCTCAGCGCGAGGGTTATCGTCGGTTCGATCTCTCCATGGCGCCCCTATCGGGATTGCCGGAAAGCCGGCACGCCCCGTTGTTCACGCGCATGGCGCGCTTGGTCTATCGCCATGGCGAGCGCTTCTACAACTTCCAGGGATTGCGTCGCTTCAAGGAGAAGTTCGGTCCGGAATGGGAGCCGCGTTACCTCGCCGCGCCGGGGGCCTGGTCCGCGCCGATCGTGCTGGCGGAGGCGGCGATGCTGACCAACGCGCCGGCGGAGCCCTCACCGGACGAAACGCGCGCGGCCTGATCGCAGCGTCCGCCCCGTCCGATCACCGCGGCGGCATGCGCAGCGCAGCGTCAAGCCGGATCGTCTCACCATTGAAGTAGGGATTCTCGGCGACGTGCCGCACCAAGGCGGCGAACTCCTTCGGATCCCCCAAACGGTGTGGAAACGGCACATTGGCCGACAAGGATTCAACCACATCCTCCGGCATGCCTTCAAAGAGCGGCGTCTTGAAGAGGCCGGGCGCGATGGTGACCACGCGTATGCCGAGCTTCGCCAGATCCCGGGCAGCGGGAAGCGTGAGGCCGGCGATGCCCCCTTTCGAGGCCGCGTAGGCCACTTGGCCGATTTGACCGTCAAATGCGGCGATGGAGGCGGTGTTGACCACGACGCCGCGTTCGCCGGTCTCGCTGTCCGCTTCCGCGGCGGCCATGCGGGCGGCGGCGAGGCGGAGCACGTTGAACGTGCCGATCAAATTCACCTCGATCACCTTGCGGAAAAGGTCGAGCGGATGGGCGCCGTCGCGACCGACGGTCTTTGCGCCTGGCCCGATCCCCGCGCAATTCACGGCGAGACGAAGCGGCCCAAACGCCGATTCCGCCGCGTCCAGAGCCGCGTTGACGGCCATCTCGTCCGCCACGTCGGTTTTCACATATCGCGCCGCGCCGTCATGGACGTGCTCAAATTCGCCGCCCTTGGCGTCGTCCAAATCCAAGACGGTCACGCGCGCGCCCGCGGCGATGAGCGCGTCCGCCGTCGCGCGTCCAAGCCCGGACGCGCCCCCTGTGACCGCCGCTGAAACGCCGCCCAAATGCATAAACGCTCCCTTTGAAGGCGCGCCTAAGCGGCCCGCAACTCCGCCAAAAACTCGTGAAAGGCTTCAACCAGGTCGTCGACGCGGTCGTCCAAAAGCTTGGTGGTCTTGGCGATCTGGGTGGCGGCGTCGACCGTGTCGGCGGCGTCCTTCGCCACCTCGCCGATGTGGTCCGTAATTTGATTGGTCTGGTCCGCCGTGTCCTGCATCGTGCGCAGAATTTCCTTCGTCGAGGCCGTTTGCTGCTCCACCGCCGACGCCACGGACGCCGAGGATGCGGTCATGTCGTCAATCGTTCGGCGAATGCCGTCAATGATGGAGCCCGCCTCCTCCACCGCCTGTTGGATCATGTCGATCTTCGCCCGGATGTCGCCGGTCGCCTGGGCGGTCTGGCTGGCGAGGCTTTTGACCTCCGAGGCGACGACGGCGAAGCCCTTTCCGGCCTCCCCGGCGCGGGCCGCTTCGATCGTCGCGTTCAGCGCCAAAAGATTGGTTTGTCCGGCGAAATCCGAAATCAAGCCGACAATGTCGCCGATGCTGAAGGCCGTGTCGGAAAGCTTGTCCATCGCCGAGCCGGCTCCCCGCACCGAATCGGCCACATCCGACGCGGTGGCCGCGGACCGGTCGATCAGGCTGGCGATCTCCTCAGCCGAATGCCCCATCTGCGTCGCCGCGCTCGCCACCGTGTTGACGTTGCGGCCCGTATCCTCCGCCGCTTTGGCGGCCTCCCCGGCGAGTCCTTGCGTTTTTTCCGCGCGCTTCACCATGTCCTGCGCGTCGCCGCGCATGCCTTCGACCGTGTTCACCAACTCGGTGACGAGCGAGTTCAAGCGTTCGTTCAGTTGGTCCGCCACCTTGCCCGTCGCCTCGTGGCGCGCTTTGCCTTCGGCCCAAATCGCGGTGTCCGCGGTGACGCCCACATGCACCATCATGACGCGCACCACAGCCAGGACCCGCGCGCGGATCTGATCGCGCGTCTTGGCCTCCGAGCCCCGCGCCTTCCCGCTCGTCTCGAAGGCTTGGTCGATCATTTCCAGCATGATGCGCGCCCACATGGACTGGAAAAAGCTGAGCCGCATTTCGGAGGTGCCCAAGCGAAGCGTGTAGACAATGTCGAGAGCCGGGAAGTATTTCGGGCCAAAGGGCGGATCGAGCGAGGCCTTCGCATATTCGGCGTGACCATAGGCGCCGCGCTTTTTCACGACCGCCACGTCATCGCTCCCCGTATACGCCGCGAACACGTCCAGATCCGACTTCTCGTCGACCTCCTTGATGTCGAACAGCTTCAACCACGCATCGCCGTCGAATAGATTGCTGTCCTTGGCCGCGGCCATGAAGAGACCAAGGTCATCTTCAGTGAAGCCGAGGAAATTCTTGTACCGCTCAATATAGGCCTCAACGTGTTCGCGTTGTTCCCTATGATTGGCCATGGCGGAGGCCTCCCTATTGCGCGGCGGATGGGCGACGTCGGTTCACGACGCCGCCAGGTCATGCGGTCGCCTTCGGCGATCGACGTCCATTCGGCCTCGGACGACAAAGATATAGCCGCAAAAAAGCTTCAATCAAACGCCCTCAGACGACGCATAGGCATCATCACGACCAGTCGCCGACGAGGAGAAACGGCGACCAAAAAGCGGGGTGAGCGTATCGCGGATCGGCAAGCACGCCGAGCTGCGCGGCCCGCACGGCCTCGGCCTTGGACAGCCCCTCCGCCAGATGCAACCGATAGAACTCGCCGGTGAACTGAGCCGCGGCCTCGTCGGCCACCCGCCAGAGACTGGCGATCGCGCTCCGGGCGCCGGCCTTCAGGGCCACCCCGGCGAGCCCCAAGGCGGCCCGGTCGTCGCCCGCGGCGGTTTCGCAGGCGCTGAGCGTCAACAAATCGATCGGTTCATCGCGGTTCCGCCGCAACTGGATGAAGGATTCCAACGTGTTGATGTCGATGCGGTCGCTATAGGTGAGAAGAAAGCTCTCGTCATAGGCTCCGCCGAACTCGCCATGTGACGCCAAATGCACGATGCGGTAGCCGCCTTCCGAGAACGCGCGTTGCAACGCGCTGGACTGAAAATCCTTGTCGAGCAGCGGTTGCGTCGGCGTGAATTGGGACAGCGTCTGGGTCTCTTCACGCGTCGCCGGCAAGGCGACATAGCCCTGAACGCTTTCGGAAAGTGCGGCGGCGAGCGCCTCGGCGGCCTCGACCCGTCCCTCACGGCTCCGCGACGGCGTCAATTCCAGGCTTGGCGAGACCACCGTCGCAAAACGCTGGATCACATAACGCTCGCCGTCATGAAGCGCGGCGATCGGAATGTTGCGAAGCGCGCCGTCGGGCACGACGACAAGCGTGCGAACCTCGGCCTCGGCGAGCGCATCCTCAAACGGCCGGATCAGCACGTCATAAAGACGTTGCGCATTCGACAGATGTCGCGCACCGCGCGCCGATTGGAGACGACGACGGAAATTATACGCCTCCGTCTCCAGGCGGGCGCGCGAGACCTCGGCGGTGTGCAGCGTCAAACCCTCGCGGGTCGAGACGATGACCTCCGTCCGGTCGTCCAAAAGCACGGGATAGATCGCAGCCGCGTCGGCTCCCAACTCTTCGATTTCGGCGCGCTCGGCGGCGAAGCGCGCGACGCAGGCGTCCCCGAAATAATCCTGCAACTCGACGTTTTTGAAACGCTCGACGGCGTCGCGAGCGCTGCGCAAAAGAGCCTCGCGTTCCGCGCCGTCCGCGGCCTTTGCGAGGGTGATGCGCGCCTCGGCCAGACCCGTGAAGACGGGGCCCACGGACTCTCGGAAACTCGGTCCTGCGCCAAAGCTTGCGCTGAGGAGATCCGCCCGGACGGAATCAATCGCTTCCGCAGCGATCGCGTAAGCGTCTTGGGCCGCGGCGACGTCGCCGCGCGCCCGCTCGAGTTCGCCCAAACGCTGGTAAAGGCGGTAAGCGAGATAGGGATCGCGATCCCCGGCGGTCGCGATCGCCGCATTGATTAAGGCGGCGGCCTCGTCGTGCCGGCCCTCTTGCTGATAGGCCGCGCTCGCCGCCCACAAGGCGAAACCGACCGCGCGGTCGTCAGATTCGGCGCCGGCGCGTTTGGCCGCCTCATAAGCGAGGCCATAGGCGCGCGCCCCGCCTTGCCCGCTGAGCTGCGTCTCCAAGACGAACAAGGACAACGCGGTCAACGCATTGGGCGACACATGCGGATCTGCATGGGCGGCCGCGCGCGCTTCGTCGAGACGCGCTAGCGCCACGTCCGCCTGTCCGAGGCTCCGGGCCAAGCGCGCGGCGTTGGTGAGCGCCACCACGCGCAATTCTCCGTCCGTCGCCGTCTGGGCGCCGAGATCGAGGGCCTTTAAGGCGTCGGGAAACGCGCCGGACAATTCATAGGCCAGGCCCGATTGCGCCCGCGCCGTCGCCGCCAAATCGTCACGTTCCGCATTTTCGGCGATCAGTATCGCTTGGTTGAAGGCGCGCAAGGCGTCCTCACGGCGCCCGCCATAGAGCGCCTCCTGGCCAAGGCCGATCAGGGCGCGCGCCTCCGCTTCGGGGTCGCCTTGCTCCGCCGCCGCAATCCGGCAGGATTGATAGGCGGCCCGGGCCTGAGCCATCTGTCCGGCGCGAAACGCGGCGTCCGCATCCGCTAAGCTCGGCCCTTCAAGGGCGAACGCTCCGCTCGCCCAAACCCACAGCGCGACCGTCATCATTGCGCGGAACATCGCCCCTCCCCCATTTGACCGTGCGCGTAGAATGACCTCGCGCGCTTTGATCGATTTGTTTAAAGTAGCATTTAGGAGGTTTTTAAAACCTCCTACATGC
>CAYPOX010000142.1:0-6588 GCA_964412525.1 uncultured Caulobacterales bacterium | reverse complement strand
CACGGACATGGCGTCGAGCGGGATGCCCTCAAAGAGAATGCGCATGTCGAAGATCGAGTCGATTGCGACGCCGGCCATGCCGACATCGGCCGCGACGCGTGGGTCGTCCGAATCGTAGCCGCGGTGGGTCGGCAGATCGAACGCGATGGAAAGGCCCTTCTGACCGGCGGCCAGATTGCGTCGATAAAAGGCGTTGGAATCTTCGGCGGTCGAGAAACCGGCATATTGCCGGATGGTCCAGGGCCGCGTGGCGTACATGGTGGGATAGGGCCCGCGAACGAAGGGCGCGAGGCCAGGCAATCCGCGCGTGAAAATGTCGTCGACGAGGTCGCCCGCCGAATACGCGGATTTGATCTCGACGCCTTCCGGGGTTGAGCGCGTCACCGAGGAATCGATCTCGGCCGGTTCGGGCGTCACCCAGGGCGTTTCGAAAAAGCGCGGAACGTCGGTCATGCGGCGTTCGCCTGAGTTCCCGAGGCGCGCGCCAGGCTATCAGCCCCCGCACTGTAGGCAGTTCCCGGCTGCGGCGCCGTGAAGTCCGTCACGCCGACCAATTTTGCGCCCGCTTGCAATTGGGCGGCGCGCGCCTCCCAGTCCGCCGCGATGCGCTCTTCGATCAAGGACGCGGCATGGGTGACGCCGCCGATCCGCTCCACCTCCTGAAAAAAGGCCCAGGCTTGGGCGCAAAATCGCTCGGTCAAGTCGTCGAAAAACGGGGAGCCGGCGGCGGGGTCGCCGGGATGATCCAGGCGACTCTCCTTCAAGAGAATCCAGGCCGTGTTGCGCGCGAGGCGGTGGGCGTCCGGGTCGTCAACATCGTGGGATTCCATGCACAGCGCGTCTGCGCCGCCGGCGAGAGCCGCAAACGCCGCCAGCGTGTTGCGAATGATGTTCGTGTCGCGATCGACGCCGGACATCATGAATGTCGACGTCAACGCGCTGACTTGGGGGGACGCCTCGCTCCCGCACAATTCCGCCAGCCGACGCGTGAGACGCCGCGCGGCGCGTATCTTTGCGATGTTGGTCGGCACGTGGGCGTCCACGCGAACCAGGGCCCGGAATCGCTGCACCGCGTCGGCGACGCTGAGGCCGTTCGTGACCACCTGACGAAGGCGATCGGCGATGACGGCGAGAGTGGCTCCCAATTCGGTCGCAGGACCTGCGCCGCGGAGATGGGCGAAGCCGGCGTCGGCGCAGAGTGTCGCGCGGGGCGCGGCGTCGCAGATCAACCCCATCGCGCCGCGGTCGTCGCCGGGACCGACGAACACGCTGACCGTCAGATCCGACGGATTGTAGCGGCGGGCCTGGGCGGTCTCGAGCAAGCGACAGAGCGGTTCGGAGCCGAAAACCGCGACGACGGTGGAATTCAACGACACGTTGCGGAGCGCAAATTCGAACCAATCCGCATCCGCGTCGGGACCCGGATCGATTGCGACGCCCGTAACGTCGTGTTGCAGCGCTGCATGGATGCCCGCATTCACGGCGCTGGGGCTTTCTTCTCGGATCACGCTATAAATCCGCCGGTCACCGCCCGCTCGATCTGCGCTGCGGAGGAATGGGCGCGGTTCGGCCTCGAAGGCTGAGTAAGCGATGGCGTCAGCCGTCAGCCGCGTGAGCGCGCCGTGCAGATCGCCGCCCGTCGCCTTGGATGCAGCCTCGCGCCAGCGCGCCGGATCCGCAGGCGCCCAGTCGTTGATGTTGAAGCGGGGTTTGGTCTCGGTCATCGTCGGCCGAACTTAAGCGACGTGCGTCCGATTGGCCAGGATGGCGTCAGCGTCGGGGAACGCATACATGAAGCCGATCACGCTTGAGAACATTCAAGAAGCGGCGTCGCGCTTGGACGGTCGCATCGTGCGAACGCCGTGCCTCAAGTCACGCACCTTATCGGAAATCACGCAAGCGGAACTTTGGCTCAAATTCGAGAACCGGCAGTTCACCGCGTCGTTTAAGGACCGCGGCGCCCTCAATCGCTTGGCGAATCTGACGGAGGACGAGCGTCGCCGCGGCGTGATCGCCATGTCCGCCGGCAACCACGCCCAAGCCGTCGCCTATCACGCCCAAGCTCTGCGCGTTCAGGCGGTGATCGTGATGCCGGTGACGACGCCGCAGGTGAAAGTCCGTCGCACCCGCCGTTTCGGCGCCCAGGTGGTGTTGGAGGGCGAGACCATCGCCGAATCTGAGACCGCCGCGCGTCAAATCGCGGAGGAGCGCGGCCTGGTTTTGGTGCATCCCTATGATGATCCCTGGGTGTGCGCGGGGCAGGGCACCTTAGCGTTGGAGATGATGGAGGATGCGCCGGCTCTTGATGCGGTCGTCATTCCTGTGGGCGGCGGCGGCCTGCTCGCCGGATGTGCGACCGCGTTTAAGGCCGTCCGCCCGGAGATCAAGATTTACTCGGTCGAGTCGGCGATGTTTCCCTGCTTGGCGGAGGTGTTGGCGGGACGCTCGCCGCGATGCGGCGGCTTCACCATCGCCGAAGGCATCGCGGTGAAGGCCGCGGGAGCGCATGGGATCGCCGCCGCCAAAGCGTTCGACGTCACGCCTTTGACCGTGGGCGAGGACGCGCTCGAGCGTGCCGTGGCGCTGCTCGCGAATGTGGAGAAAACGGTGGCGGAGGGAGCCGGGGCGGCGGGGCTCGCGGCCGTGCTGGCCCATCGCGACCTGTTTGAAGGTCAACGAGTCGGCTTGCCGATCTGCGGCGGCAATATTGATCCGCGCCTCTTGGCGTCGGTTTTGGTGCGCGACCTCGCGCGGCAGGGACGTTTGGTCACTCTGCGGATTTCAAGTCATGATGCGCCGGGCGAGTTGTCGAAAATCGCCGACGTGATCGGGCGTGAGAGCGGGAACATCGTTGATGTGGCCCACAACCGGCTGGCCTTGGACGTGCCGGCCAAGGGCACGGTCTTCGACTTCCTGGTCGAGACGCGGGATTCCGCGCACACCCAGGCGATTTGCTCGGCGCTGCGCGCGGTCGGTTACCAACCGGACACGCTCGCGCCGCAAGACGCGTGAACTGCAGCCTTGTTTTCGCCGCAAGGCGGTCTGGATATCGGCGCCGAACCGCGGCACGGTTTTCACAAATGATGGGAGACCCGCATGATGAGATGGATGGTGTTGGCGGCCACGGTCGGCGCGATCGGCGCGGCCCAGGCGCAGAATCTTGATTTGCCGAGCGCCGCGATGGCTGAGGAGCTCGCGGAGCTTTCGACGGCGGACGCCCCGCGTCGCTCACGGTTGCACATTCGCCAGGATGTGGATTGGACGGCGTTTCGCACGGTTCATGTCGCGAGCCCGACGTTCGCCCTGGATCCGGAATACTTTACGGAGACCTATGACCACGCCGCGCGCGCCCGCATCAACCGTTCTTTGACGGAGGGCGACCAGGAGCATCTCGCGGGCCGGTTTCGGATCGATTTGGGCCAAGCGGTCGCGCGGCTCGTCGAGGTCTCCGACTCGCCGGACAGCGTCGACCTTTATGTCCAGCCGATCATCACCGGCGCCGAGCGATCGCGCCCGAGCGTCGAAGAATTGGGCTCGCGCGTCGGTCTGCAGATGGGCAGCATTTATGCGGGCACGGTGACCGCAAGGATCAACATTCGTGAGGGCGGTCCAGAGGGTCCTCTCCTCATGTCGTTCTGGTCGACCCATGACGACGCCCGGCTCAATGACGGCCGCTTTCGCAATGTGGAGTGGTCGGACGCCTATTACGGCTTCGTCACCCTGGCCAACCGCATGCGCCGCGTGCTCAAAAAGCAAGGCTTGAACGGCGAATCCGCCTGAGCGCGTTAGAGAGCGGGTCTCCAGCGGCAGGATTGTCGAAGGGTCGGTCGGCGCACGACGACCTCCGCCAAGGCGGGCACGGATTCTTGAAGGCGTGCGCCGATCCAGGCCGCCAGAGTTTCAAGCGTCGGGCGTTCCAACCCCGGCACCTCGTTCAAAGTGCGGTGATCAAGTTCGCCGCGCACCTGTCGGCAGGCTTGCTGGAGATCGTCAAAGTCGACGACCCAGCCATGTTTGGGATCGGGCGCGCCGCGAACGGTGACCTCCACCTCGAAGGAATGCCCGTGCATGCGCCCATAGGGGTGGCCGTCCGGCATGTCCGGCATGAAGTGGGCCGCGTCAAAAGCGAATGCGGCGGTGATCTCCATCGTCGATTTGGCGTCGGTCACGGCAAGCCGATCCATTTGTGGGTTTGGACGCTCAGTCGCCATTGCGGATGCGCTTGGCAATAGGCGATCGCCGCGGCGGTGTGCTGCGCGCGATCGGGTCCGTCCATCGGTTGCAGAAAGTGATGGGTGAAGGCCAGGTCCGCAAAACGATCGGGATGCGCCTCCGGCTCGCTCTGGGGATAGACGAGCTTCAGTTCATGGCCAGAGATCTGACGCAGCGGCGCCGCCGCTTTCGGACTGACGCAAATCCAGTCCAGCCCGTCCGGGGCGGCGATTGTGCCGTTGGTCTCCACGGCGATTTCGCATTCGACGTCATGGAGCGCGTCGATAAGCGCCGTATCCGTTTGAAGAAGCGGTTCGCCGCCGGTCAGCACGACAAAGGGGCGTTGCGACGCTGGCCAAGCCGCGCGCACGGCGGCCGCAAGGTCCGCCGCGTCATCGAAACGGCCGCCGCCAGGCCCGTCCGCGCCGACGAAATCCGTATCGCAGAAGCGGCAAACGGCATGGGCTCGGTCCGCCTCTCGGCCGGACCACAAATTGCACCCGGCGAAACGCACGAAAACGGCGGCGCGTCCGGCCTGCGCGCCTTCGCCTTGCAGTGTCGCGTAGATTTCTTTCACCGTGTAGGTCATGAGGCGCGGGATATAGGAAACCCGTCGCCTGTAGGAAAGCGCGCGCGTCGTTCGCAGGCGTTAAACGTTCGGAAAATCGAGTGTCGGTTGCGCCGTGACGCGGCAGCCATCGACCCTATTCGGACAGTTTTCGCAGCGGAGGCGAATGGTTCGTTCTTCGGCGTTGCGACCGAGCAGACGGACGTAGTCCCGCTCCGTGGCCCAAAAGGCGTGGTCCATGGGAATGTGCGCCCGCAAAATCTCTTCGAGCCGATCGAAATTCACGTCATAGATGAAGTGGCAACCGTCGGGCAGTTTGACCAGCTGGTTGATCGACACGAGCTCGTTCTCGCTGGTGATCTTCGCGCCGTCCAACACGCCACGTTCGCCGCACACGACGTGCATCTGTCGCATGGTGTCGAGCACTGCTGCGACGATCGCGCGCCGAACGTCCAAATCCAGCTTATGGATCGACACGGGCGTCGCAAATCGTCCGATCCGGGGGGCGCGCCGCCCCAAGGAAACGCCGATCTTCCATCCTGGTCACACGGCCCCCGTTTGGTCGCCACGACTACGAAATTCGCCCTGAACTCAAGCTATCGATCGAGAAACATTTTTTCAAGCGTTTGAATTGATTTGTGCCGTTTGACGCCGCTCGACGTCACGACGTGATTATCCCGGCGCGACACCCGCCGCCTGTTCCGCGACCCAGCGTCGCCAACCATCCGCACGCAAGACGCAGGCGGGACATTGGCCGCAGCCATAGCCCCAATCATGCCGGGTCGTGTGGTCGCCGCGATAGCAGGTATGGGTGTCTTCAACGATCAAGCGCACCAACGCGTCGCCGCCGAGCGCTTGGGCGAGCGCCCAAGTTTGGGCCTTGTCGCAACCCATCAAGGGCGTTTCGATGCGAATCGGACGTTCAAGGCCGAGCGCCAAGGCGCGCTCCTGGGCGTCGATCGTATCCCGTCGGCAGTCGGGATAGCCGGAGTAATCCGTTTCGCACATGCCGCCGATCAGGACGTCGACGCCGCGCCGATAGGCGAGGGCGGCCGCAGTCGTGAGAAAGAGGAGATTTCGGGCAGGCACGAATGTGGTCGGCAATCCGTTCGCGGCCATGCGTATCTCCGACTCCTCCGTCAACGCCGATCCACCGATGTCTGAAAGCGCTTCAAGGTTCAGCACTTGATCCGGTCCCAGACGCGTCGCCCAGACGGCGAAGCGCTCCCGAAAGCCGGCGAGGAGGACCTTTCGGGCCTCCATCTCCGCCGCATGCCGTTGTCCGTAGTGGAAGCCGACCGTCTCCACATGGGCGTAACGGTCCAGCGCCCAAGCCAAACACGTGGCGGAATCCTGACCGCCGGAGAAGAGCAGCATCGCACTTGACGAAGGGTTCGGCGGCAATGGAGGACTCGCGGATCGGGCCGGCGGAGGCGGCGTTCATGGTCGACTTGGTTTTCGCTTACATCACGGCGCCGAATGCGGAAACGGCGGACCGCATCGCGCGAGACCTCGTGGACAAACGCTTGGCGGCTTGCGTGAACGTGATTCCCGGAATGCGCTCCACCTATCGTTGGGAGGGCGCGATCACCCAGGGGGAGGAATGGGTCCTGATCGCGAAGACGCGCGCCGGTCACATGGCGGCTTTGACCGCATGCGTGCGCGATCGTCATCCGGACCAAACGCCATGCGTCGTCGCGATTCCCCTGTCCGCCGACCATGGCGCCCATGACTTTCTCGCGTGGGCGGCGGAAGAGACGGCCCCTGGAAACGGCGGGGACTAGGCGGGCGCGGCCGCTTTGAGCGGG
>CAYPOX010000141.1:0-6611 GCA_964412525.1 uncultured Caulobacterales bacterium | reverse complement strand
GCCGACATGGAGCGCATGGCGGCCTGACCCCGTCCAGTTTTTCGGGGCAGGATCACTGCCACCGAGACGCCCGGCTCACGCGTCTCCGCCACGATCCGGCTCTTCTCCGCGGCCGACCATTCACGCCGCGAATGGCCGCCTCGAAACGTCGATGTCTCCACCGTGTCCGCCCACTTCGACGCGGACCCCTCATCCGCATCGCGAGATTCAATCGATCCTGGATTTGCTGCAAGGCGGTGTTGGTGGAGCGTTTACGCGGATGCTGTCGGCCACGATGAACCGGAACGAGACCATCGACACGGCAACCCAGCGCCCACGGTCCGAGTCGTCGCTGCTGCAGTGAGCGCACCACAGAGGCTATTGCACTTGCATTAGTTGATCAGCCTACTCCGCGGGCGGCGAAAGCGGCTGTCCGCAGTGTATGCAATGGACGCCGGAGAATTCGCGAAGAACCTCCACTGCAATCGCGGCGACCGCTTGCGGCTCCAGATCCTCGCAAGCTGCACGCAACGTCGATTTGAGTGCTTGCGCCAGATCTTCCTCAGATGACTCGACAGGCATCATCTTTTCGCTTCCCCTCGCAGACGCAATGAAGGCCATGTAACTTCTATTCAAACGCAAGTGCAATGGCAGTGCAAGGGGAACAGACAAGGTAACTCAGGCTCGACGCCAGGACCCGGCTTGCCCATCCTATTGACCGCCCTCCCCGAGCCGGATGTCGTCGAACCCGAATTGGGATGAGACGCGGATCGAGGGGATTTGTCGATGGCCATTTCTTACAAGCGCCATCGCTTCCCAACGACCATCACCCGCCGTGACTCTCGACCGACACTTCGCCTCATCCGAGCACGAGCCATGGAGATTTGGGCCAACGTCACCAAAGCGGCATGACGGATTCCCGTATCGCCCCCTTTGCAAGCTATTTCGGCTAACTTGTCAGTTCCCTGGTCGACTGGCGCGGCGCTTTCGCCGACGTCACCTCCTTGGCTCGTCGACGCTTGGTCCGCTAAGGTCGTTTATGGGAAGCGTTTCGCCGGGGGAACATTCAAATGTCATCGCTAACGCTCGCGCTCATTGGGCTTGCGGCGCTTGTCTTGCTGGTCGGTTATGTCCTGTACGCGCAGGCGTTACAGAAGCGAAACAAGGCGCGCCGCGCGTTCTCGACGATCGACGTGCAGCTTAAGAAGCGCCGCGATTTGATTCCCAACGTGTTGAGCATCGCCAAAGAAACGATGACGCGCGAAATCGAACTCTTAGAAAAGGTCACGCGTTTGCGCCAAGCGGCGGCTGAGGATGCGGACCCCTCTGATCCGGACGCAGTGCGGCGGCACTTGTCGGCCGAGCGCGAACTCGGCATGGGCGTCCGACGGTTGTTCGCCGTGGCGGAGAGCTATCCGGAGCCGCGTTTCGTGGAGGCGATGAAGCGGGCCCAAGCCACTTACGAGGAAGTGGAGGGCCACATTGCGGCCTCGCGCCGCTTCTACAACGCGTCTGTGGAGGATTTGCAGAACGCCGTTGAGATATGGCCGTCGAGCATGATCGCCCGCATGGCTGGTGTGAAGCCGATGCCCTTCTTTGAAATCGACGATGAGGAACGTGAGCCGATCCACGCGGCCGACGTGTTCGCCGGCTGATCATGGCGTTGCTTGATTGGTGGCTGGACGACATTCGCACGGTGATGCGTTTTGCGCCCAAAGAAGGTTACGAGCATCGCTCCGACTCTGGCTTATCACGGGCGCGCGCCGCATTCGACGCGCGCGGCATGACTAAGGCGAGCCGCGACGCCGCGACGATGGCGCCGGAAGAGATCGAGAAAGCGTATCCGAAGCGAACGTCAAGCCGGGCTGAGGCCCTCGACACGACCACCTTTGAAGATCTTGAGGCTCAACGGCTCGCCGCTTTGGCTTTTCGATGGAAAACTCTCTTACTGTGGCTTCCTTTGGTGATCGGATTTACGGCTCTTTTCACGCCGCTAGCCTCGCAAAGTTTGATGTTCGGCGCGTTGGCGGCGTTATTAGTGTTTACGGGAGCGCATCTTGGCGTGTTCCTTTTTCAGCGAAGCGGAAAGGTTCGGATCCTTTCCGTTCTCGCAGACAAATTGGGGCTGATCTACGATCCGGACGGCCCGGACAGCGATGCGGTGAAGCCGTTTGAACAAAATTTGCTTTTTGGATCCAGCGCCTATTATCTTGCTGGCAAAGAGGATTTGTTTCGTGGCGCGATCCGCGACGTCGCAGTGTACTTCTTTGAAGCCCACATGAGGACCGGTGAAATGGGTTTCACCGTTTTCAATGGTCTATGCATTCGTTTCGACTTCCCCAAACGGTTCGTTGGGATGACACGAATTTTGGCGGATCGGGGCGCGGCCAATACCCTACGCAAGCTTGAGGGTTTTGAGCGTGTGAAGCTGGAAGATTCGCGCTTTGAGAAAACGTTCGAAGTGTACGCCACCGATCAGGTGGAGTCGCGCTACCTGCTCACACCGACCTTTATGGAACGTTTATCGGCGGTCGGCGATGTCTTCTCAAAATCAAGCAAGATGCGCGCGGCGTTCGCCAACGAAAGCCTGTTCGTGACAGTCAACTTAAAACGATCCTGGCGAACCAGAATTCGTTTGGGCAAGATGGCGATGTTTGAGATCGATGACTTGCGCACACCCGTCAAGGAACAGAATTTAGTGCAGCGCTTTGAAACGCAATTACAGGCCTTCGTCGAACTTGTGGATGTGCTCAAACTTGATGCGGAAACACGCATTTAGGCTTTGGCGCCAGGACGTAACGGCGGAGAATCTACCCTGCCGCCGAATCATTCAGTCGTTTTGGACGAAGAGGTCTAAAACGTCCCCTTCTTCATCGGTGAGCGTCCGGTGGGGACCGCCGAGTAACGTTGTCAGTTCCTTTCGGATTGGTGTTCTTCCGAAGAGGACTTTTGAACAATTTCATCATCGAACCTATTGACGATCCCTTCGAAGTCCGGCTGCCCCAAAGCTAACAATCCAAGATGAACGCAACCGCGGCGCTGTACAAATTCACAACGAGGATAGCGTTTAAAGGCTCACGGCCATTCAACGGCTGCTATGTACGCCTCTTTTTAAGCCGATCCACAAAAACACGAGCTCAGGCGCTTCGACCGCGGTCGCCCAAGCGGAAAGCGATATGAGCCACGGCGTTGCATCACTCGACTTCGGTGAACACGTAGGTCCGCTGCACGTCGTTCCATGTCAGGGTGCGGCGATCGTCTGCCTTCCCGATTGTAAGAGAGAAGTGCCATTCGCCAAAATTCGCATCGTGGAGCGGATAGATGGAGACGGACCCATCCGGGTTCTTCCGCGTCGCCACAGGCGTCTCCCACTGGCCGGTTTCCATGACCGATCCGGTGTCGTCGCGGCGGAAGACGATAGCGCCGAGTTCGGGGCTCTCGTAACGCGTTGCAATTGTGTCCATGATGGCGGGGTCGGCCGGAAAGACGATCTCGGCCTCGGCCTTGGCCAGCAATGCCTCATTCGCGGCCGCCGCAGCCGCAACCTGGTCAGCCGCCTTTGGCTCAGCATCGTACAGCAGTTCGACCAGGCGGCGCTGGAACGGCGCGAGCGGGTATGCAAAGTCAGAATTCGTCAGGATCACAGCGGCCGTGTCGGCCTCCGGGACCACTGCGATCTGGGACATGTAGCCTGCGAGCGAACCACCGTGGTCCACGATCTCGATACCGCTGATCGTCCTAGTCACCAGCCCCATGCCGTAGGTGCTGTTACTTCCGTCCCGCACCCCCGCCACGCGCCGCTCCAGTAGTGGCCCTTCGGCGAAGCGCCGCTGGCCGTCGCGGCTGGTCCCAGCCATCAGCTCGTTGTCGAGATAGGCGAGCATGTCGCGCGGCGTCGACCAAGCTCCGCCGGAGGGGTTGGCATGCGTCACCGTGTGGTTGAATCCATAACTCTCGGTCTGAATTATCGGGATGATCCGCCCATCGATACTTAAAGTATAGGGCCGCGCATGGTCGCCACTGAGGGCTTCGGCGTAGCTGAACGTCGTGCGGTTCATGCCAAGCGGTTCGAAGATTTTCTCGCGCATCGCGCGCTCATAGGCGTCGCCAAGTTCCATGTCCGGATAAAGGATATGGCCTGCGATGAAGCCCGCCGCAGCGGGCAGCAAGTTGTTATACTGATAGATCTCTCCGAACTCGCTGGTCGGTTGGCTTTCCGCCAGAATGTCAAACACGAAGCTTGGAGGCGTATCCGCCGTGGCCTCAAAGGCCCATTCCGAATCGCGGCGCGGCAGCCCTGTGCAGGCACACACCAGGTGGCGGATCAGCACCTTGTCTGTCGTTTCCGCGTTGCCGAGGCGGAAATCCGGATAGTGGTCCACCACCTTGTCGTCCGGATCAAGACGCCCCTCTTCCACCAGCTATGCGAGCAGCAGCGTCGTCATGCCTTTGGTGTTGGAAGCAATCGGAAAGCGCGTGTTGGCCGTGATCGGCGCGCCGGTCTCGACATCCGCCACGCCGACACCGCCGGCATAAACAACCTCTCCGTTCTGGATGATCCCGAGACCGATACCGGGAATTTTCATCACTTCGGATGCGTGCTCAAGAAAAGCGAGCATTGCCTCCACTCGCTCCGGCGTCATGGCGTTGGCGGCGCGGCCCGAGAGGACTTCAGCTTGATAGCCCGGCGCAGCGACCGTGTCGCGCATGGCCCGGAGTGCGGCGAAACGCTTGCCGACTGTGGCTGCAGATCCATCCACTGTGAACACGGTCCAGCCGCCCGGCCCGGCATGCGTCATGGCCCCGATGACCCGTTCTTCGGCTGGCGAAGTCTCATAATCGAACTGCGTGATCTCCGACCAACCGCGCGAGGCCGCCAGCGGCGATTCCAGCGACACGGCCCGTTCCGTGACCAAGCCCAGCCGTTCCCACGCCTGCGCGGCCGCGCCTTGCGCATCGTCTGCCGTCACTCCCCACACCAGTGACATCGTCACGTCGCCCTCTGGTGCCGTGAACCGGACTGCCCGGTCCAGCTCCGTGCGGCCCCAACCTTCGGGCGCATCGAAGGTTGGGGCCAGAGCTCGAGGAGCGCTCTGGGCCGGCGAAATTGCTTCGCTCTCCACCACCGCAGCGTCCGCGCCTAGCGCCAAAGCGCTGGCGCCGCCGAACGAAATGAGCACCACGAAACTGACAATTGATCGACGAAGCATGACACCCCCATGGGCTTCAGTTGTAAACAAATTTAGCCATATCTGATCTAAGTTGACAAGTTTTGCTCATTATCCGTACGCAGATTACGTGTCTAACCGCTTGATGACGTCACTGGCGTCCCATCCGAGTGACGTGGGAAAAGCTGTGCAGTTTCAATAGGTGTGAGGACGCGTTGGTGACCGGGATCGTCACGATATCGGTCACGGAAAGTGAAGACGCAGCCACATCAACGAGGCCCGATGCTGTGACCCCCGTTTCTCATCCAGTTGAAACTTGAAACCGACGGGGTTGGGCGGCCTCCTGGGGGCCGCGTCCTCTGAATTGTTCGTTTTCGTGGCGGCGCCCGTTAATCCTCCTGATCGATGACGATGACGCGCCGAACTTCGTCGCTTCGAAAGCCGATCATGGCCGGCCTGCGGACGCCGGGCAGAACGGCCACATCGAACAATTCCGTGATGATCCCCTCGATCCGCGCCCAATGGGGCGTATCGCCGGTACGGGTGTCGACAACATAGATGGCGCAGCGCGGCCCGGCCCCCTCCGCTTCGAGCCGCGCATCGAGCGCCAAGCCGGTGAATGTGCGGTTCTCGCGGGGTAACGAGCTCGTCACCAGAGCGAACGGCCCGATGAAGGAAAGGCCGCGCAAGAAACCCGGCACGAACGCGACCGGTTGAAACCTGCCCTCGGTTTCGTCGATCACGCCAAGTTCGCCGGAGCCGGCGTTCACGAGCCACAGACGTCCATCGTGAACGCGTGGGCTGTGAGGCATGGAGAGACCCGAGCACACAACCTCACCGCTGGCGCAGTCGATGACGAGCCCCCCATCGGCTCGGCCGTCTCGCCAGCCGTCAGCCACGTCGGAGGCCGCTACCGCCGTCGCATAGGCCAAGCGTCCATCCTGCAAGGCGAAACCGTTCAGATGACAACGATCTTCCGGCGCAAGCCGCGAGATGAAGGACGGACGCCAAACTGGCCGAAAGCTCCCCGCGTCGCTGATCGTCGCGACGCAGGAGAAGAGCGTGTTGACGAACACCAGGCGACCGCAAGCATCGACGGCGAGATCGTGGATATCCACGTCACCTGTGACATGGCTCGCACGCGGCGCATAAACGCGGTCAAAGCCCTCATAAGCGCCGCCGCCTTGGCCGCGTATGGCGTCGTCGAAGCGCCAGAGTTGCGTCAGCGTCGACACCCAGAAGCCCTTCGCATCGGCATGCAGCGCCATCGGGCGCTCCAACGTGCGCTCAAATACGCTGAGACGGCCATCGGGCTTACGGCCCAGGAAAATGATCTTTCCCGCCTGATAGGTCGTGAATGCGAGGCTTGCGTCGACGTCTCCAAGCCAGCTCTCAAACTGGCGCGAGGTCGTCAATTCAAACCGCTCGCCGCCGGCCAAGCTGGGATCTTTCAACGTCTGAGAG
>CAYPOX010000140.1:0-6635 GCA_964412525.1 uncultured Caulobacterales bacterium | reverse complement strand
AGCGTGCGGCTCGACATTCGGCGGATCGGCTCGATCAAAGATCGCGACGAGGTGGTGGGCAACCAAACCCGCGTGAAGATCGTGAAGAACAAGGTCGCCCCTCCTTTCCGGGTCGTCGAATTCGACATCATGTATGGCGAGGGCATCTCCAAGACCGGCGAATTGCTGGATCTTGGCGTAAAGGCCGGGGTGGTCGAGAAATCCGGGGCCTGGTTCTCCTATGAATCGGAACGATTGGGCCAAGGACGCGAAAATTCGAAGCAGTTTCTTCGGGACAATCCTGGCGTTGCCGGCGCGATCGAAAGCGCCATTCGGCAGAATGCGGGCTTGGTGGCGGACGTCATGTTGACCGGGCCGGATGAAGGCGACGACGATGACGCGCCGCATGCGGAAAACGGCGCGGCCGGCGCCGCCTAACAAGGTCCGCAGGGGACAGGGTCTTGCGTCGCGGGGCCGTGCGGTCGAGATAACGACGCGCGCATTCGGCGCGCGTCTTCTTGGCTCCTTTGCACATGACCGAAACCGCTATGGCCACCCTCAACGAGATCCGCTCCGCCTTCCTGTCGTTCTTTGAAGATCGCGACCATGTGGTCGTGCCGTCGGCGCCTTTGGTGCCGCAGACCGACCCGACGCTGCTTTTCGTCAATGCGGGCATGGTGCCGTTCAAAAACGTCTTCACGGGGCTGGAGACGCCGCAAGCTCCGCGCGCGACGTCCTCCCAAAAATGCGTGCGCGCCGGCGGCAAGCATAATGATCTCGACAATGTGGGCTACACCGCGCGCCACCACACTTTTTTCGAAATGCTCGGGAATTTCTCCTTCGGCGACTATTTTAAGGATGAGGCGATCGCCTTCGCCTGGGATCTCGTCACCAAGACGTTCGGCCTTCCAAAAGACAAACTGTTGGTCACCGTTTATGTGGATGACGAGGAGGCCGCCGCGATCTGGCGCAAGGTCACGGGCTTCCCGGATTCCCAAATTCTGCGCATCGCCGGCTCCGACAATTTTTGGTCCATGGGCGATGTGGGCCCTTGCGGGCCCTGTTCGGAGATCTTTTTCGACCATGGTCCGGACATTCCAGGCGGACCGCCGGGCAGCCCCGACGAGGACGGCGACCGGTTCGTGGAGATCTGGAACCTGGTCTTCATGCAATATGAGCAGAAAGCGGGCGGCGAACGCGTCGACCTTCCCAAGCCGTCCATCGATACGGGCATGGGTTTGGAGCGCATGGGCGCGGTGCTTCAGGGCGTCCACTCCAATTACGACACCGATCTCTTTCGCGATCTGATCGCCGCAACGGCGCATGCGGCGGAGAATGACGCGCCGGAGATGGCGGCGAGCCGGCGTGTGATCGCCGATCACCTTCGCGCCGGCGCGTTTCTGGTGGCTGACGGGGTTGGTCCCGCCAATGAGGGGCGCGGCTATGTGTTGCGGCGGATCCTGCGACGCGCCATGCGGCACGCCCATTTGCTCGGCGCAAAGGATCCGGTGCTCCATCGCCTCGCCCCGACCTTGATCGCGAAAATGGGCGAGGCGTTTCCAGAGCTGCGTCGCGCCGAAGCCCTGATTCTGGAAACCTTGCGCGGAGAGGAAGAACGGTTTCGCGCCATGCTTGAGCGCGGCCTGGCGCTCCTCGCCGAGGAGACATCGGACTTGCCGGAGGGCGCCGAGCTGTCGGGCGATGTGGCCTTCAAACTCTATGACACCTTCGGGTTTCCGCTGGATTTGACCCAAGACGCGTTGCGGGCGCGCGGGTTGACCGTCGATGTCGCCGCCTTTGATGCGGCGATGGCGCTCCAAAGAGAAACCGCGCGCGCGAATTGGGTGGGCTCGGGGGCGGCGGCCGATGACGGATATTGGATGAAGCTCCGCGATCGGCTCGGGGCGACCCGCTTTCTTGGCTATGAGACCGAGGAAGCGGACAGTGAGATCACGGCGATCGCCGTCGACGGAGAGGCGGCGGATTCGGCCGCGACGGGCGCGCAAATTTCCTTCACCGTGGAGGCGACGCCATTTTACGCCGAAGCGGGCGGTCAGGTTGGCGATCAGGGTGTCGCATCCGGGCCGGGCGTCCGGGTGGCGATCCAAGACGTGACCAAGGTGGGCGGCGACGTGCACATCCATCATGGCGAGGTGTTGGAGGGCGAAATCAAGGTCGGCGCTCCGGTTCGCCTCAAGGTCGACAAGGCGCGCCGCGCCGGCATTCGCGCCAACCACTCGGCCACCCATTTGTTGCACGCAGCTTTGCGCGAGAGGCTTGGCGCTCATGTGGCCCAGAAGGGCAGTTTGGTCGCCCCTGAGCGATTGCGCTTCGACTTTGCGCATAATGCGCCGCTCACGACTGCGGAACGTCGCGCGATCGAAGAGGACGTCAATCGGGTGGTGTTGCAGAACGCGCCGGTCTCCACCCGTGAGATGGCCTATGACGACGCGGTCGCTGCGGGGGCCATGGCTTTGTTTGGCGAGAAATATGGGGATCGCGTGCGGGTGGTCGCCATGGGCGCCCAGCCGGCGGCGCCCGAACGCGATTATTCGGTGGAGTTGTGCGGCGGCACCCATGTGGCGCGGACCGGGGACATCGGCCCCTTCGTCCTGGCCCAAGAGGGCGGCGTGGCCGCCGGGGTGCGCCGGGTCGAAGCGCTCACCGGCGCGGCGGCGCGCGCCCATCTCGATCGGCGCGTGGGATGGGGCGAGGAAGCCGCGGACATTTTAAAGGCGCCGCTTGAGGAGCTTCCCCAACGCGTGCGCGCCTTGGCGGAGGAGCGCAAGGCGCTGCAACGCGAACTTGTGGAGGCGAAGAAGAAGTTGGCGCTGGGAGGCGGCGGAGACGGGGCCGCGCCCGCCTTTCGTGTGGTGCAGGGCGTGAAGGTTCAGGCCCAGGCGGTCGAAGGCGTCGCCGGGCGCGATCTGCGCGGATTGATCGACCAGGCCAAGGAGAGCCTGGGCTCCGGCGTGGCGGCCTTCGTGTCCAACAATGACGGTAAGGCCGCGCTTGCGGTGGGCGTGACCCCCGATCTCGTCGATCGGTTCGATGCGGTCGCCCTCGTTCGGATCGCCGTGGAGGCTGTGGGCGGCAAGGGCGGCGGCGGCCGCCCCGATTTCGCTCAGGCCGGCGGCCCAGACGGATCAAAGGCGCAAGCCGCGGCCGATGCGGTCGTCGCCGCCATCGAGTCCGCGGCGGCGTGACCCGATCGCCTCAGCGAAGCGTCCAAAGAAAACCGAAATAGGCGATCGTCCAAAGCGCGCCATAGGGCGCAAGTTTGAGACTCACGCCACGCAGTCCCGTTTTCATGGTCTGCCGTCCATCCGGCGAGGCGCACAACCATACGGCCGCGCCGGCTCCCGCCACGCCAAGCACGCCGGCGCCTGCGAAGGCGAGGTGGACGAAAGCGACCAAAACATTCTCGCTCTCCCAAACCGCAAAGAGCGGGACGAATGACAGCAACGGCCAAAACGCCAGGACCGGCGTTGCGGCGGCCCAAACCAGTGTGTGCGTCACGTCTCTTCGAAGTATAGACATCATACATCCCTTCGTCTTGCGGTTCGCTCGGTGGCCGGAGGTAGACTTCGACGTCGAAGAGGACATGTGCGACCGGGCGGTCGCGCGGTTCGGACGCGACCGTCGCAGGCGCCGCAGGGCGCAACGAGACGGTGCGTCGGCGAAGGGGGTCAGTCATGCCGCAAACGTTGAAACGGATCAGTGTGGCGTTGTTCGCCATTCAAGCCCTATTTTTATTACTATTTGGACTTATCTATATCAATGCAAACGCAATGCGGCCTTTTCACGCAGACGCCGTTTCTGAAGCGTCGCGAATGGATGTATTGCCGCTCTATGTGGCCTTGATGCGCCTGATCGGCGGCGCCTCCATCGGCCTTGCGCTTTTGGGCGGCTACGTCGTTGCGGGGCCCATGCGCCAAGGCGCGTTCGGCGCCGCGACGGTCGTTTCGGCCTGTTTCGCGTTTCCGGTGTTGGTCGCCGCCTTTACGGCCGTGAAGCTCGCGGAAACCGGGGCGCCGACCTCCTGGCGGCTCATGGGCGTCTTCTTGTCCGTGACCGGTGTCGCCCTCGCGATCCATTTCGCCGCCGCAAGGCTGCAAACGCGATAAGCCGTGGGCCGCGCCCAAGCCGCCACAAACAGGGCGGGTTTCCGGCCGCCCTCTGCTTGTCGTATCGGCGTATTTTGACGTAGATTATCGCCGTAAATTTAACAAAAGCGGTTTTCGCGAGACCGCATGGGGAGGCCAAGGATGATCGGACGTGCTCTATTTGCGGCGTCAGCGGCGCTTTTCGGGTTCACGCAGTCTGCGGAAGCCGATGTGGCGCTCGCCCACAGATTTCTGGCCTATGTTCTTCCGCAGATTCATGATCGCCCATTCAACAATCTGCATGTGAACTCCGACGGCGCGTGTCTGTTGTTCCTCAGCGACGACTCCGAATCGACGGTCAGCCGTTACAAGATCAATATGAGGGAAGTGAACGGCATTTCGCTTGTCGACAACAAGATCACGCTGTCCGGAACCAAACCGGCGATCGAACAGACCCTTTGGTTTAAGACCAATCCGACGTCGCAATACGTCTATGAGTTGGGTGAACTCTCCTGGCGTGCGGATGGGGTCGTTCAAGAAAAGATTGTGAACGCGTTCCGAGCCATTCACGAAGATTGCAGTTATCGGAACACGCCTTACGCGACGTTTTTGAACTGATCGGACGCCTCGTCGAGGAAAACCAGAGCCCCGTCGTTAACCTTTGAGCCGACGACGCGGTTCGCGAGCGGATCAAGACGCCGTTGGGTTCGGCCGGGCCGTGTCGGATCCGGGATCAACCGCTGGATGGTTGGCCGTTCCCTGAACGCTGGCTGTACTCCCTCAACAGAGCGTAGAATGTGGATGGGCCATAAAAGCCGGTGACGCCAAAACCTTGGGTTTCTTGGTAGGCGATGAGCGTGCGTTTGGCGAAGGCGGTGACCTCTTCATCGCGGCTCAGGGGGCGTCAAACGGCTGCTGTCGCCGCGCGGCTGGAAACACGAAGCGTGACGGCGAGCGCCGCGCTGAGCCCCAGCATGGCGACCATGAACCAGACCGAGGCCGGCCAACCAAAAAGCTCAAACACCCGGCCCAAGGCGATGGCGCCCGCCAATCCGCCGAAATAGTAGCTCGACAAATACAATCCGCTCGCCGCCGCGCGTTCATTGTCCGCCGCCCGCCCCACGAAACCCGTGACGGCGGCTTGGGCGAAGAACAGGCCCACGGCGAGCAGCGCAAGTCCGGTCAGAACGATCCAGAGTTGCGGCGCGAGGAGCGCAAGGAGGCCCGACACGCTGATCGCGATCGCCGTCCAGTAGGCGGCGCGCACGCCCATGCGTTTGGCGACCGTGCCGGCCACAGGCGTGGTGAAAACGCTGGGAATGAAAACAAAATAGACGAGGCCTAGGGCGGCGGCGTCCAAGCCGAACATTTCTCCGGACAGCACGTAGTTCACATAAGTGTAAGCGCCGATGAACACGAACAGAATGATGAAGCCGATCGCGAAGCTCGCCAGAAGCTGCGGATTGCGCAAATGCTGAACCCAGGATCCGCACACCCGGCTGGCCTCTTTCGGGCAGAACATGGGCGGCTTGTCGTCTTCCCTTATCTCGGGGGTCGCCGCGCGGCGATCGGACGCCCCGATATAGGCGACCGCCAGCACGGCGCCGCAGACATTCAACGCCGCGAGCGCGAGGAAAACCGACGAGACCCCGAAGGCCTCGGCCACCGTGGCGCTCATAAGGCGGCCGAGCAGATTGCTGAGGACGTTGCCGGTGATGTACGCGGCCATCGCGCCTGCAGCCGTCGTCGCCGAACAGTTCTCCGCGAGATAGGCGAGGGTGAGCGTGAAGGCGACCGCCATCAACACGCCCTGCGCGACGCGCAACGCGGCGAAGACGGCGATCGAGTCGGCGAAGGTGAGGGACAGGGTCGGGATCGTGAGAAGCAGAAGGCTCAACCAAATCCAAAGCCGCCGGTCGAGAGATCGGCTGATCAGCGCGATCCCGAACCCGGCGACCGCCATGCCCAGCGTGCTGGCGTTGATGGCGAAGCCCATCACCCCCGGGCTGACGCCGAGTTTCGCCGTCAGTGCGGGCGCGATCGCTTGGGGACCGAAGAGATCCACGAGGCTCAAAAAGCTCATCATCCCGATGGTGATCCCGCCGACCAAGGTGAGACGGTCTTGCGGCGCGGCCTTTGTCGGGGCGGCGGACGACGTGGCGGTCATGGCGGATCCCTTTCGGCGACGGCGCGCCTCGCGCCGCGTCGGTCGCGCTTATGACCTGGCGGCGGCGCCGGGAGAAGGGCTGCGGGTCGATCGGTTTGATGCGCGCCAGTCATGATGCGCGTCATCGTGATTTGATCCCGCGCGCCGCCCGTACAACATGCGCCCATGTCGCCAGAAGGAGCGGGACCCATGACCAAGCCCATCGAACTTTACTATTGGCCGACGCCAAACGGTTGGAAAATCTCGATTTTTCTTGAGGAGGCCGAACTTCCCTATGAGATGAAGCCGGTGAACATCGGCAAAGGCGAACAGTTCGACGACGCGTTTCTCAAGTTTTCGCCGAACAACAAAATGCCCGCGATCATCGATCCCGACGGGCCGGG
>CAYPOX010000139.1:0-6704 GCA_964412525.1 uncultured Caulobacterales bacterium | reverse complement strand
CCCGTCGCCCGGGGGAGCCCACCCGGCCCGCCTCGCCCACGGAATAGGGCGGAAAATTGTAGTGCAGCATGAAGGTCTCTTTGTAGGTGCCTTCAAGCGCGTCGACATACTGCTCATCGTCGCCGGTGCCCAAAGTGGTCACGACCAGCGCCTGGGTTTCGCCGCGGGTGAACAGGGCCGCGCCATGGGTCCGTGGCAAGACGCCCACTTCGCAGGCGATCGGGCGGACGGTGGCGAGATCCCGGCCGTCGATCCGGCCGCCGGTCTCGATGACGCCGCCGCGCACCACCTTCTGCTCCAGCTTTTTGAAGGCGGAGTCGAACGCCTTTTTGACGTCCGAGGCGATCGCGCCGTCCGCGTCTTGGAAAAGCGCGAGCGCCTTCTCCTTGGCCGCGGCCACGGCGGCTTGCCGCTCCACCTTGGTTTGGATGGCGTAGGCGGCCTTCAAATCCTCGGCGATCGCGCCCGCCACCTTGTCATAGGTGTCGGAATGATCCGGCGGCGTGAAGTCCCAGGGCTCTTTGGCGGCGGTTTCGGCGAGGTCGATGATCATGTCGATCACGGGCTGGATCTCGCGCTGGACGAACATCACCGCGCCCAACACTTCATCCTCGGATAGTTCGTAGACTTCCGACTCCACCATCATCACCGCGTCTTGGGTGCCGGCGGCCACAAGATCCAAGCGGCTTGCCTCCATCTGCTCGATGGTGGGATTCAAGATGTATGCGCCGTCGACGAAGCCGACCCGCGCGCCGGCGATCGGCCCCATAAAAGGCGCGCCGGACAGGCACAACGCAGCCGAGGCGCCGACCATGGCCACGATGTCCGGATCGTTTTCCAGGTCGTGGGAAAGAACCGTCAGAATGATCTGGACTTCATTCTTAAAGCCCGGCGCAAAGAGCGGCCGGATCGGCCGGTCGATGAGGCGCGAGGTGAGCGTCTCTTTCTCCGTCGGTCGGCCTTCACGCTTGAAGAAGCCGCCCGGGATTTTGCCGGCGGCGTAGGTGCGTTCCTGATAATTCACGGTCAGGGGGAAAAAGTCCTGGTCCGGTTTCGCCTCTTTCACGGCGACCACCGTGGCCAGGACGGAGGTTTCTCCATAGGTGACCACGCAGCTTCCCGTGGCCTGACGGGCCATCCGGCCCGTTTCGATGGTGAGGGGCCGTCCGCCCCATTCGATCGTACGTTTTTGAATGTCGAACATGTTACGTCCCGTATGGCGGGCCGCCATCATGTTTCGTCACCCAGCGGCCCCGTTTCAGCGTTCCGAGGCCCCGAACGGGCCTCGGCTTTCGTCAGCGCCGCAGACCCAAGCGTCCGATCAGCGATTCATACCGGCTGAGATCTTTGGACTTCAAATAGTCCAAGAGGCTCCGGCGTTGGGCGACGAGCTTGATCAGCCCGCGCCGCGAATGGTTGTCTTTCTTGTGGCTCTTAAAATGCTCGGTCAGGTTGGTGATCCGCTCCGACAAGATCGCCACTTGGACTTCCGGCGAACCGGTGTCGTTGGCCCCTTGGGCGTATTCCTTCACGAGCTCCGTTTTCCGCTCGGCGGTGATCGACATCGTGCAGTCTCCTCTAAATCACGAAAACCCGGATCGGGCGCAGCACCGCCACAGCCCCCGCCGGCTCCCAGGTCGCCATGGCCACCGGGGCGTCGCCTTCGGAAACGAAAACGAAATCGTCGCGGACCGAGCCCTGGGTCGGCTCCGCGAAAGACTGCGTCAGCGTCTCCGCCAGAAGGGGGCTGAGGGCGGCGGATTGACCGCGCCGTAGCCGCATCGCGGTCTCGCCGTCCACGGCCAGCGCCGGGATGTCGTCCAGCGCGGTCGGGAGCGGGCGAATGAAATCCGCAACCCGCGCCTTATCGTCGATCCGTTCGAGTTCGTCCAGAGGGACCGCGTCTTTGATATGGAACGCGCCGACTTGGGTGCGCCGGAGCGCCGTCACGCATCCGGCGGTTCCAAGGGCGCGGCCCAAATCACGGGCCAGGGAACGGACGTAAAATCCCTTGCCGCACAAGAGGTCAAAATCTGCGTCCTCGCTGCGCGCCTCCATAAGCGTCAGCTCATGAGCGACCACCGGTCGCGGCTCCAGCGTCACTGTTTCGCCGCTGCGCGCCAAATCATAGGCGCGGACCCCGTCGACCTTCACGGCGGAATAGATCGGCGGGGTTTGTTCGATGCGGCCCAGAAACTGGGGCAGCGCGGCGCGTATGTTCTCGGGGCTGGGCCGCAGGTCGGACTCCCGGATGGGCTCGCCTTCCAAATCGCAGCTCGCGGTTTCGAATCCCCATTGGGCCGTGAAGCGGTAACGCTTTCGCGCGTCCATCAAATACGGCACGAGTTTGGATGCTTCCCCGAGCGCAATCGGGAGGACGCCCGTCGCCAGGGGATCCAGCGCGCCGGCGTGCCCGGCCTTGGCCGCGCCGGTCATCCGCTTGACGGCGGCGACGGCGGCGGTCGAGGTCACGCCTTTCGGTTTATCCAACACGATCCAGCCATGGATCGGCGCTCCCTTGCGCCGGCGGGCCATCCGCGTCAGCGCTCCGGATCGTCGATGTCCCGGCGCACATCCGGACGGCGCAGAAGCGCGTCGATGCGGTCCGCCCGGTCAAATTGCCGGTCCACTTTGAAGCTCAGTTCGGGGGTGAACTTCATTTCGATGCGCCGACCGAGCAAGCCGCGCAGCCGGCCGGCCATGCGCGTGAGCGCCGCCAGAGCCCGGGACTCGTCCACGCCGCCAAGGGCGCTGAAATAAACGTCCGCACGCCGCAAATCCGGCGTCGGCCGCACTTCGGTGATGGTGACCGTGACCGAATCGAGTTCAGGATCATGGGCGTCGCCCTGCGCAAGAATGTCGGACAGGGCGTGGCGCACCAATTCGCCTGCGCGCAATTGCCTTTGTGACGGGCCGCTTTGCGGGCGCCCATAGGGCTCCGATCCGCGCCGAGCCATCGCGAAGCACTCCCGAATTCGCCAGCCTTCGTCGATCTCGCGTCGCTTACAGCGTGCGCTCGATCTCCTGAACGTCGAAACACTCGATCACGTCGCCGGGCTGGATGTCCTGATAGTTCTCGAACGCCATGCCGCACTCCTGACCGACTTGCACCTCGGCGACCTCGTCTTTGAACCGCTTCAGCGTCTTGAGCTTGCCTTCGTGGATCACGACCTCGTCGCGCAGCAAGCGGACGCCCGATCCGCGCTTGACCTGACCTTCGGTGACGCGGCAGCCGGCGACCTTGCCGACCTTGGAAATGTTGAACACCTCCAAAATCTCCGCGTAGCCGAGGAAGCTCTCTCGCAACTCTGGGGCCAGCATGCCTGAGAGCACGGCCTTCACGTCGTCCACGACGTCGTAAATCACCGAGTAATAGCGAAGCTCCAGGTCGGCGGCTTCCGCGGCCTGGCGCGCTTGAGCGTTCGCCCGGACATTGAAACCGATCAGCGCCGCGTTTGAAGCTTCGGCGAGGGAGATGTCCGTTTCGGAAATGGCCCCGACGCCGGAATGGACGACACGGCACGCCACATCGTCCGTGGACAGTTTCTCCAGGGCGGAAACGATCGCCTCCACCGAGCCTTGGACATCCGCCTTTACGACGACCGCCAATTCCTGACGCTCATCGTCTTTCAGCTGGGACATCATTTGTTCGAGCGAACGCTTGCCGCTCTTGGCTGCGCGGCTGTCGCGAACGCTGCGCTGGCGGTACTCGCAAATTTCCCGCGCCCGCGCCTCGCTGTCGACCACGACCACCAAATCGCCCGGATCCGGCACGCCGTTCAGCCCGAGCACCTCGACTGGGACGGTGGGCCCGGCTTCGCTCACTTGGTCGCCGGCGTCGTTGATCAACGCGCGAACCTTACCCCATTCCGCCCCCGAAACGATGATGTCGCCCCGACGCAGCGTTCCGCGTTGAACCAAGACGGTCGCGAGAGGCCCGCGTCCCTTGTCGAGCTTGGCTTCGATCACCACGCCGTCCGCCGGACGATCGGGATTGGCGCGCAGCTCCATCACTTCGGATTGGAGCAGAATCGCTTCCTCCAGCTTTTCGAGGCCGGTCTTTTTGAGCGCGGAGACTTCGATCTCAAGGATGTCGCCGCCCATGGATTCCACCACGAGCTCATGCTGCAAGAGTTCGTTTCGAACACGAGACGGGTCCGCGTCCGGCTTGTCCATCTTGTTGATCGCGAGGATGATCGGCGTTTCCGCCGCGCGGGCGTGACTGATCGCCTCGATCGTTTGCGGCATCACGCCGTCATCGGCCGCGACCACCAAAATCACGATGTCGGTGACCGTGGCCCCGCGCGCCCGCATGGACGTGAAGGCCGCGTGGCCAGGCGTGTCGAGGAATGTGATCTTTCCGCCGGACGGCGCCGTGATTTGGTAGGCGCCAATATGCTGGGTGATGCCGCCGGCTTCGCGGGACACGACGTCGGTCTGTCGCATGGCGTCCAAGAGAGACGTCTTGCCGTGGTCCACGTGGCCCATCACCGTCACGACCGGCGGGCGGGACTGCATGTCGTCCGCGTCGTCCTCGCCGCCGATCAAACCCTGCTCCACGTCGGCTTCGGACACGCGCTTCACCGAATGGCCGAATTCTTCGGCGATGAGTTGAGCCTCGTCCGCCTCCAACACGTCATTGATGGTGGCCATCTGGCCTTGTTTCATCAGATATTTGATGACGTCGGCCGCGCGCGCCGCCATCCGCTGGGCGAGTTCTTGGATCGTGATCGTCTCGGGGATCACGACCTCGCGCACGACCTTCGCCGGCTGTTCGCGCCTTTCCGCCGCGGCGCGCTTTTCCCGCTCCCGCGCACGTTTGACCGAGGCCAGGGAACGCTGGCGCTCTTCATCGGCTTGCAGCGCGGTGGTGATCGTCAGCTTGCCGGTGCGCCGACGCGGCTCCTTCGGTTTGCCGACGGCTTTGGCGACGGCGGTCTTCTTGCTCTTAACGCGACCGCCCAGTTGGGAAAGCGCGTCCTCGTCGCCTTCCGCCGGCTTGCCCGCATCTTTTTCTTTCGCCCGAGCGCGTGCTGCGGCCGCGGCCGCAGCGGCCTCAGGATCTGCAGGCGGCGCGTCCATCGGAGCCGGCGCGGCCTCTGCATCACGGGTCCGCTTCTTGCGACGTTCTTCTTCGTCGCGCTGGCGTTGCGCTTCGGCTTCAGCCTCCGCCTCGGCCCGGCGACGCGCCTCCAGCGCCTCGCGCTCTTCCTGCTCGCGTTTGGCGCGGGCGGCCGCCTCTTCCTCTTCTTTCCGACGCCGTTCTTCTAGCTGGGCTTGCGACGCGGCGAGGGCGCGCCGACGGGCGTCCAACTCCGCTTGGGAGAGGCTGCGCACGCCCTGCGGGCCTGGCGCCGCGCCTGCTCCGCCCCGCGACGTATTGCGCCGCGGCGCGCGAGTCGGGGCGACCGCCGGTTTGGACGTTTCGCGCTTCTCCGGGGTCGGCGCGTTGGCCGCAGGCGCCGCCGGCGGCGTCGGCGCGGCGCGCGGCTCTGCAGCCGGCGGCGCAGCCGCCTCCGGCCCGTCCGCGAGAACGCGCTTGCGCTTCTTCTCCACGACGACGGATTTGGAGCGTCCATGGCTGAAGCTCTGCCGCACCGCACCGGTTTCGACGGTGCGTTTCAGCACCAGCGGCTTGCGGCCTTTGGACTTATCCGTCGGTTCTTTGACGTCGCTCATAAATTCGTTCACTCACCCGCCGCGTCGCCCGCGGTCTTCATGCTTTGCGTCTGGGACGCTGAGGTCAATCCGTCGTGGCGGCGCGCAAGCCTGTGTCGCGCGTCTCGCCCCGCATCGAACGCGCGCCGTTCCATTCCGGCGGAGTCAAAGGGCGAAAGCCCGCGAGTCGGCTGATCTCTCGCATAAACCGATCAGTCAATCCGCTCGCCATAAGCGCCCCATGTACCACAACATCGCGTCCGGTCGCCAACCCCGTTTCGCGGGAGTCAAAACAGCCGATCAGAGCGGGCGGGCGGCTTTGGCGCGCCGCGGCGTTCAAGATCTTCGCCCGCCCATCCGCCGCGCCGTCATGCGCTTCAAGGAGCGCGACCACCGGACGTTCGGCGAGCAAACGTCGCACCGTGTCGAAGCCGACCGCCAACGCGCCCGCCCGGCGCGTCAGGCCAAGGAGACCCAATGCATGGCGCGCCAGACCCGCCTCCACCTGCGCCGCCAAATCCGGCGGCGTTTCCACCGCACGCCGGGCGGCGCGCGCAAACGTCCTTTTTTCGATCGCCTTCGTCAAAACGTCGCGTTCCGCCTTCACCCAATAGCCGCGCCCCGGCAACTTCTCCGTCAAATCCGGCGTCACCCGCGCCGACGGGTCGAGCACGAACCGGATCATCGGCTCGGTCGGCCCGCGGGCGCCTGTCACAAGGCATCGCCGGATCGGTTCGCTCACCGCTTGTCGGCGCCTCCGCCGACAAACACGGCCTCCGCCGCTTCGCGCGCGTCTTCCGGCGTGGCGGCCGGCTCCGCCGGTTCGCCGCCCTCTTCGCCTTCCGCGGCGGCGGCGCGCATGGCCTCGTACTCGTCCTCGGTCAAGATGCCGATCTCCACGCGCGCGCGCATCACCAACTCTTCAGCCTCTTCGTGGCCGATGCCGAAGCCCTCCAAGACACCCTTCTCACGGACGCGCTCGCCGTCGCGGGTTTCCCAGTAGCCGACGAGCTCGTCCGCGTCGCAAAAGGCGAGTTCTTGGACGT
>CAYPOX010000138.1:0-6710 GCA_964412525.1 uncultured Caulobacterales bacterium | reverse complement strand
TTCCGTTACGACGCGAAGTGACACAGCGAAATAGTTTTCATCCGCCATTCAGGTACGTGTCCCATGCACTCATCAGGACGCGTCGGCGTTCGAGCGCGTCTTTTCTGCGGTAGGCACGTTCCGTGGCGTCTCCGACCACATGCGCCAAAGCGGCCTCTGCCACTTCTCGCGGAAACTCCGTCGCCTCGCCGACCCAGTCTCGAAAAGTCGAGCGAAATCCGTGAACCGACGCGCGTTCTCGAGGGTATCCCATACGTCTTAGAACAGCCGAAAGGCTCGAATCGGAAAGTCCGCTGCCGCTCTTGTTTCCCGGAAAGATAAGCGCATCGCTGTCGCCGACCGACTCCAAGCCCATTCGCTGGAGGATGGTGATTGCGCCCGGCGAAAGTGCAACACGATGTTCGCGCGCAGCCTTGGTTCGTTGGGCGGAAATCTCCCAAACCTGCGCGTCTCTGTGCAATTCACGCCACGTGGCCCCACGCACCTCACCGGAACGGGCTGCCGTGAGAATTGCGAACTCCAACGCCCGCGCGGCAACGCCCTCCCGTTCACGCAGTTCGGCTATGAACTTTGGAGCCTCCAAGAAAGGCAACGCCGGGTGATGACCGCGTGAGAGCTTCGCGCGCTTCGGTAATAGGTTTTCGAGGTGACCACGCCAACGCGCTGGGTTTTCGCCCGTTCGAAAGCCGCGCGCTTTGGCGGCTTCGAGTATGCGTTCGATTCGCCCACGAACACGCGATGCTGTCTCTGGCTTCGACTGCCAAATCGGCGCGAGGACTCTGAGTACGTCTGCGGTCTCGATTCGGTTGACGGGCAAGGTGGAAATGGGTGCGCCATAGGTTTCAAGAGTGGATCGCCATTGCTCCCGATGCTTCGGATTGCGCCATTCGGTTTCGATTGATGACAGGACAGACCGGCAAAAGTCGCCAAATGTAGGAACGTTTGCAGCCGCGCGTTTCGCGTCTAAGGGGCTGACTCCTTCCGCCAAGAGAGCACGCGCTTCGCTAGCTTTCTGACGTGCACGAGCTAGCGAGACGGCTTTAAGGGAGCCGAGTCCCATTTCGACCGTCTTTCCGCGCCACGAGTATAGGAAGACCCACCGGCGTGCTTCGCCCTTGCCGACAGAGAGATAGAGCCCGCCGCCGTCACTGTGGCGACCAGGTTCGCAGACCGTCTGCACGTATCGCGCGGTCAATTTATTGAGACGACGTGGAGCCATCGCCCTAGTTGGTGCCCTAGTTTCGTGGCTAGATTGTGGGCGACGTGCGTGGACGTGTCCGGTCCAGAAACCCGCGTAAACTCATGATTCACGGTAGGCTTGAAACGCCATTAGACGCGGACAAACAGGGATCTTACGGACTCCCTCTCCGCCAGCCCGCAAGGCCTTAACCATCCAGCGGACCCGGTTCGGTCATCGTCGCCCGAATGCGCGCGACGTTCTTGATTCCTGCGCACCGTGCCGACGCCGACCGCTTCCGGGGGCGCTGTCTTCTCGCGCGTCGGGTGACGCCGCACCGAGGTGAACAGCCGTCGAATTGGCGCTAGTGTGTGCGCATGAACGATAATGTGGCGGAGTATTTTTCTTTTGGCGCGGTCCAAGTCGTCGTGACGACGGCGAAAAAGCGCGTGGTGCTCAAATTCCGCAATTCGGTTGGCGCCAATCGCGAGGCCCAGGAGTCGTTCGTTGATCGTTTGGACCAACTTTGGAAGGATTTCGGCGGGCGCTACGCCATCATCATGGACTACACGGATTTTGAGCCGCCAAGCGAAGTGGACCCCGACGAAATGGCTTTGTTCCTAAGCCTGCTCTCCGCTTTGCGCGCCGTGGGCGTCACCCGTTACCATAGGGTCATGCCCGAGCATTTGGACAGCTTCGCCGCGCCTCTTGTCGCCGCCGTGTCGAGGGCGGGGCTCGACGCCGTGACCGTGCGAAGCTTGGCCGAGGCCCATGCGCGCCTGGATCAGGAGGGTTCATGACGAGGCTTCGTCATGCGATTGCGGCGTCGGCCTTGGCCGCATCGATGGCCGCCGACGCCCAGGAGGGCGGAGATACGGACGCCATGCGCGACGCGCTGGCGGCGGGCTACAAAGCCGCCTTCACCTGTTCGGCTTTATTCAACGCCGACCGGCCGCTCGACGCCATCGCGGAGAACGAACTTGATCAGATTTATCCCGACTACCGCGCGCATGTGGACGCCTTGCCCGATGCGGTGATCGATAGGGAGACGCGGCGCGTTACGGTGGCCTGGAGCCCGACCTTGCCGCCGCGCATGGCGGCGTGGCGACCTGGGCTTGGTTGCACGCAATTGCCGATCGGAGCGGATGCGTCGGCGGCGGAAACACTGCCGCGGCTCGCCGCCGATTGGCCAGGGCCGGCGGGAGGCGACAACGCGACCGTCCTGTCGCCCGACGCGGCGCCGCATGCCCCGACGGATCCGGACGCCCTGGAACGGATTGTGGCGGAGGCGTTCCAATCGGACCGCTATGGCGCGGATGTTCGCACCAGCGGCGTCGTGGTTCTGTTGGGCGGCGCGATCGTCGGCGAGCGCTATGCGCGCGGGATCGACGCCACGACCCCCCAGCGCACCTGGTCTGTGGCCAAGAGCGTCACCGCAAGCGTTCTCGGCGCAGCGGTGCAGCGAGGGCTCATCGGCGTCGACGCACCGGCGGGTCTGAAGGCATGGTCCGCGCCCGGCGATCCGCGCGCACTCATCACGGTGGCGAATCTCTTACACATGGCCAGCGGGCTCGATTCCGGCGTGAGCGGTTCTCGAACTGACAGACTGTATTTTGGCGGCGCCCGGATGATCGATACGGCGGTGGGCAAAACGATGGAGGTCGCGCCGGGCGCTCGGTTCAAATATTCGAACAACGACACCTTGTTGGCGATGCGCGCGCTGCGCGAGAGAATCGGCGACGACCAGGCCTATTGGCGGTTTCCTCAAGAGGCGGTGCTCCACAGGATCGGGGCGTTTCGCACGGTCTTAGAGACCGATTGGAACGGCGATTTCATTTCGTCGAGCCAAGTGTGGACCACCGCGCGCGATTTGGCGCGGATCGGCCAGCTTTATCTCCAGGACGGCGTTTGGGATGGCGAGCGGATTCTGGCCGAAGGGTGGACGGCCTATGTCGCAGCCCCCGCGCCGGCGCAACCGAACCGCGACTGGGGCTACGGCGCCCAGTTTTGGCGACCGAACGGCGCGGACGGCTTGCCGGACGACGTCTTTTTCGCTGCAGGCCATCGCGGCCAATATGTGGTGATCGCGCCAAGCCGCGATGCGGTCATCGTTCGGCGCGGCTATGACGCCAGCGGCGGGCCCCGTTTCGACGTGACGCGCTTCGCGGCGGACATTCTCACGACGCTTCCGCACTGAACGCGCGCGTGACCGCGCGCTGAAGCGGAGTCGCTGGACCTGCCCGCCCCGACGCTTACACTCCTTACGTCGAGTTCGGGGGGCGGAGGGCGGCGTGGGACATGGGACCGAGAGCGCCGAAGGCGGTGCGGCGGGCGTGACGAGACCGCGAAGCCCCTGGCTGTTGCGTGTTTTGACGGCGGGCGCGCCGAAGGATCGTGAATCCGCCCTATGCGCCTCCCTCCTGAACGCTGCGATTCTGGTCACCGCGGCGATCATGGCGGTCGACGCCGTCTATGCAGCGTCCTTCTATTTGAACTTTGATTTTTTGGCTCTTCCCCTCGAGTTGTTCTTCGTGCGTTGGATTTTTATCACAACGGCCTTCTTCGCTCTTTACTTGGTGTCTGCATCGGGGCGCTGGCAAATCGCCCGCGTCATTTATCTCACCTTGATGGCGCTTTATTTCATTCCATATAATGAGGAGCTATTTGCGGGGAACAACGCAGATTTCATGCGTCTGGCGCCGCTTCCTCTGCCCTTCCTTCTTTTTCGTTCCGATGAAACACGCCTCGGCGCGCTGTTTTTCATCCTCTATTGCGGCAACATCATCTGGGCTGGCTTACTGGCTCACTCCGGTTTTCCGGCGACGTTCGATGAGGACGTCTATGTCCTCGGATCCAGTCCGGAGGCGGGGAACGTCCTCTTCATCAAACAGCATTTCAATTCGTTGGCGATCGTCGCCTTCGCCATGATCGCGTCAGCGGCCACGTTGCGCGCATTGCTGGCGCAACAATTGAAGGCGGTCGAGGCGCAAAGGGCGCGCAGCGAACGAATCTTGGACAATCTTTTTCCGCCTGCGATGGCGGAGCGTTTGCGCGCGGGCGAGCGCCATGTGGTCGAGGCGCGATCGGAAGCGGTCCTGGTCTTGCTGGACGTCGTCGGCTTCACGCCCCTGTCCCGACGTCTCTCGCCGACGCAATTGGTTGAAACCCTAGACCGGCTATTTGCGCATTTGGACCGGCACGCCGCCGCCTGCAAGCTTGAAAAGGTCAAAACCATCGGCGACGCCTATCTCGCCGCCGCCGGTCTGACGGAGAAGCACGATCCGGAAGACGCGGCCAACGCCGCGCGGTTCGCCTTGCTGGCGCGGGACGCCGTGCGCGCCGTCGGCGAAGATTTGGGCCATCCCCTCGATTGCCGCATCGGCGTGCATTTAGGTCCCGCCGTCGCCGGCGTGTTGGGCGAAGCGCGCGCCGTCTTTGATGTCTGGGGCGACGCGGTCAACATGGCGAGCCGCATCGAGAGCGCCGCGGCGCCGGGCGAAATTCTGCTGTCCGAGCCGGTCTATTTCCGCGTTCGACGGTCAATGGACTGCGAGGCCATGCCCGTGAAGGATCTGAAAGGCATGGGATCGGCGCAACTCTATCGACTGCTCTGCGCCAAAGACGCACCGGCGAATGACGCGTCCGACGCGCTCACGGCGTAATCGCGCATGCGGGACAGGCCGGGTCCCGCGGCACGGCGATCACGCGCGCCTCTGCGCTGAGCCCGTCATAGATTAAAAGACGCCCGGAAAGCGCTGCGCCGGCCTTGGCCACGATTTTAATGGCCTCCATCGCCATCATGGCGCCAATGACGCCGGTCAGCGCGCCCACGATTCCCGTCTCCGCGCAGGTCTCCACGTCGGGCGGCAGTTCGGGCGTCAGACAACGATAGCACGCCGGCCGGTCGGGACCGGGCGGTCCGCCAAACACGCCGACCTGTCCGGACCAGCGTCCGACCGCGCCGGAGACCAGCGGCGCGCCCAAAGCGAGGCATGCGTCATTGACGGCGAAACGCGTGGCGAAATCATCGGTGCCGTCGAGAATCACGTCAAAGCCGTCGAGAAGGGCGATTGCATTGGCGGGCTGCAAAGCGTTCACAGATCCGGCGATCGCGGTGTCCGGGTTGAGGGCGCCAAGCCTTTCGGCCGCAACCTCGACCTTCAGACGGCCCACATCCTTCGTCGCGTACAAAACCTGCCTTTGCAGATTCGAAAGCGCGACATGGTCCGGATCGATCAAGCGCAGTCGCCCGAAACCCGCCGCTGCAAGGTAAAGCGCGGCCGGCGCGCCGAGACCGCCCATGCCCACCATGACCGCCGACGCGTTGCGAAGGCGTGCTTGCCCCGGCCCCCCGATTTCGCGCAGCATCACATGCCGAGCGAACCGCTCCACCTGTTCATTGGTCAGCATCGCGCCTTAGCGATGCCTCGGACGCCGACGCTGTGCAAGCCGCCGGCTGATTTCGTGCGGCGCGATTTCGCAAATGCAAAAAAATCTCGCATATGCGGCGCCAGATCCCGTGACCCTTGCTGCGCTGCGCTATAAGCTCCGCTCCGCCGGTGTCTCTCTTGCGAAAGGAATTGGGCTATGGAGATGCAAGCGGTTGCGCCAAAACCGGAGTCCGGTCTCGGTCCGATGCGCATTGCGCTTCTCGGATTCGGCACCGTCGGCGGCGGGGTGTATGCGCGGCTCGCCGCGGCCAAAGAGCGCTATGACGTGGTTGCGATCTTGGTGCGCGATCCCAAGCGTTACGAGGCCGAGGGCGCGGTTCGACGCGTCATGACGACGGATCCGGAGGCCGTGTTCGCCGCCACGCCCGACGTGGTGGTGGAGGTCATGGGCGGCGTCGATCGTGCGGGCATGATGATCAAACGGTCGCTTGCCTTAGGCGCGAGTGTGGCGACGGCGAACAAGGCGTTGATGGCGCGTGAGTTCGATGCCCTCCACGACTTGGCGCGCGCCCACGACGCCCGCCTCGTTTATTCGGCGGCGGTCGGCGGCGGCGTGCCGATGTTCGAAACGGTCGACGACATGCGGGCCGTTGCGCCGGTGGCGGCTTTCGAAGGCGTCTTGAACGGCACGTGTAATTTCGTGTTGGGCCGCATGCGCGAGGGCGACGATTTCGAGGCGGCGGTTCGGCGCGCCCAGGAGCTCGGCTTCGCGGAGGCGGATCCGTCCGCCGATGTGGACGGGTGGGACGCTGCGGAGAAGTTGGTATTGCTGGCGCGCCGCGCCTTTGACGCGGCGCTCGACGTCAACACGGTTCCTCGCCGATCGCTTCGGGACGTGACCGTCGACATGGTGCGCGACGCGAACGCGAAGGGCCTGCGTTGGCGCCAAATCGCGCGTTGCCGCCGGGACGGCGATCGTTTGGAGGCGGCCGTCGATCTCGAAATGGTGACCCCGGATCACCCGCTCTATGGCGTGGAGGGCGAGGACACCGCCTTGACCGTGATGGCCGCCAGCGGCGCCATGAAGATGGCGCAGGGCAAGGGCGCGGGTCGTTGGCCGACAGCGTCGTCCGTGTTGGCCG
>CAYPOX010000137.1:0-6733 GCA_964412525.1 uncultured Caulobacterales bacterium | reverse complement strand
TGCGGCAGGCCCGGTAACGCGCCATCCAGTCTTCGCCAAAGGGGCGGACGGAGCCGGTGCAATCACCCCGCACCCAAGTGATCGGAGACGTGACCCCGACGCCTCAATGACGGCCCATCCGGTGCGCCGAAGGCCGGGATCCACGCCGAGGATACGAATCGAACGCGCCATCACGACAGTAGCCTAGCCGCCTACGCCGCGAAGGCGAAGCGACGTCAGGTCAACAGGTCGATGGTGAGACGGGAATTGTCCGGTTGATACTCGAACGTCTCGATCGGATCGCCCGTCAAATCCTGGAAGAAAAAGCGGAGTTCACCATTGACGACTTCAATCGTCGGCGCTGCGGACAAGACCTGAGACGTGGCGAACATGTCGGGAAAACGCGTCGCGGACGCCGAAGACGGGAAAAACACGTCGTCGGTCTCAGGATCCACGCCGAGGTAAATCACGCGACCGAATGCGTCGAGGAAAAGATCTCCGGTCGCCGTGTCGCGCAGACTGCCGTTTCGGTTGCTGACCTCGACATTCGCCGTGCCGTTGGACAAGGCGTCCGTGGTCAAACTCGGCAAACCATAGCGCGAACTGTTGCGGTTCGTGTCATACAACACGATTCCGGACGCATCCGTCTCCACAAACAAGTCAGACCCGCCAGCGTTTTGAAGACGGACGCCCGCTCCGGTCAACTCGGCGGGATCACGGCGATCAAGGTCGATGAGAACCAATTGCTCAAGGAGCGGATTGCCGTCGAAGTCGTAGATGATCGCGCCCGTTTCGTCCCGCGCCACGATCAAAGGCGTGCCCGTGTCAGAAACAGCTGGATTTCCGGTGCCCGACCGCACGTTTCCGTTTTCGAACAGGGCGATCGTAGACAGCTCGGAGCCATTGATCGTCTGCGTCGTTTCCGTCGTGAAAAGGGGATTGCCGAAGCCGTCAAAGGCTGGCGCGCCGGTGGTGTCTAAGCGTTGAAAAAGCAGGTCTCCGCTGAGATTGCGCAATTGCGTGCCGGGTCCCTCAAGCCCAAAGCCGGGCTGCACCAGATCCCGCCCAAACGCATCGGTCACGACGCGGAACGACGCATCGCGCACGAGCCCTGGTTCGCGGAGCGGCTGTTGGATCAATGGGCCGGGTTGATCGTCAGACGGGTCGAGATCGACGCCGAAGCCGGATTCGGCGAAGAGATTGACGACGATTTCGCGCTCGCCGAACGCCAAATCGACGGCTTCTTGAAATCCTGGACCGTCGCCGAGGCCGTTGATCGTCAAAGATCCGCTCTCGCCGGCCAGCGTGATACGGACGCTGTCTCGGTCAATCCGCGTCAAGTTCAACTGATCCCGATCGAAATCGCGACCGAAGGCGATGACGGTGTTGCCGAAGTTCGATTCACCGAAATTGATCACCGTGTCGCCGGAAAAGTCGTTAATCGCCACGCCGGCGTTGCGAACCAGATTGCCGATCTCGATCGTGTTGTCGCCGGCGCCCGCGTCGATGCTCACATCCTCGACCTGACGGACGAAAATCTGATCATCGCCCGCCCCGCCGTTCAATTGAGCGACGAAGGCGTCGATCGCCTCCAATCGGTCGTTTCCAGCGCCACCATCCAGAAGCGCCGCGAAGCCCGTCGCCGAAAGGATGTTGTCGCTGGCGCCGCCCGTCAGGCTGATGACGTTGTTTGATGCGACGGTCACCGGTGTGAAGCCGTCCTCGCCCGCCGCCACGAATCCGCCATCGAAGAATGAATCCGCCGCCGCCTCGACCCCGCTGGACTGACCGGTCGGCCCGGAAACGTCGACCAAAGAAAATGCGTCTCCGCTCGACGTGCGCTCTTGGCCTTCATCGTTGAAGACCACGACCTGAACGTCATTGCGGCTTTCCGGATCGATGAATGCGAGATTGGACGGCAGCGCCGTATCCGGAAGATCGAATACGGATCCCGTAACCGAGAAATTCCCAAATGCTTGGCCGCCGAAATCCTGGCCAAAAGCTTCAGTTACGGACTCGTCCAAGACGATCGTGCCGTAAGAATCAAAGAAAAAGGGCGGCGTGGTCAGACTAAGCGCCGTCGTCACGGCCTGTTCAATCTCCGACAGAGGGACGCGCCGCATAGGCGCGAACACTTCGTTCGGATTGAACGTGGCCAGTCCCTGGGTCTCCATAACGAGCTCCTCAATTTGAGACGGAGACTAGCAGCCGATCGTAAAACACGCATTACCGTGGAACAGGATCGTTCAGTATGGCTCGGTTGGCGTCGCGCGCGTCGCGGGACTCCGCATTGAGCGCCGCGCCCAGGACGTCCAACAAGCGGCGCGCTTCCTCCGGATCGACGCCGGGCGCAGGAAGGGCGTCGACCGCCCTCTGCGCCCATCCATAGGCGTCCGCCAGCTCGCGCGCGCCCCCTTCGCCGCGCCCCATCATCACGGCGAGGTAGAACATGGCTTCAGCGACGCCCTGCTCCGCGGCCGCGGCGAACCATGCTCGCGCGGAGGTCGGATCGGGTGCACCCGCGCATCCGACATAACGGCATAGGCCAAGGCTCGCTTGGCTTGCACCGTGCCCGCCTTCCGCCAGATCCTCGAGAGACGTCACGGCGGCGGCGCGATCCAGGGCGACCCCATAACCCTCCAATCGCATTATGGCGGCGTCATGCGCCGAGTCTTGGTCGCCCGCCCGGGCCGCTTGCTCCAAGCGCCGATAGGCCGCAGCGGGATCGGCAGGGCCGCCTCGACCTTCCAACAGCAACGCCGCCAACATGGCGGCGGCGTCGGCCTCACCCGCGTCCGCAGCGCGGGTGAGCCAATGTCGGGCGGCGGCGAAGTCCGCCGCGCCAAAGCGCCCCTCGGCGTAGCCGTGCCCAAGGACCGACCAGATGACGGGGTCGCCTTCTTCGGACAATTCAAGAAGCGCGGCCTCAGCCGCCGAATCACGCGTTTCAAACAATGCGAAAGCGTCGTCCCGGTCCATGTTCTGGGCATGCGCCGCCGCGCACCAAATGCCGACAAAACAGAGCCAACGTATCATGTGCATGCATCCTCGATTGCGCGATTGAGCGCCGCGACAGCGACGCCGGGCCCATCGGCGTGGCCCCACACATAAGACGACACCGCCAGAAAATCGGCGCCGGCACGCACCAGTGGAACGCAGTTGTCCGCGGTCACCCCGCCAATCGCGACGGACGGCGTCTCCGCCATGGCCGCCCACCCCTCCAAGAGATCGAGACTCGCCCGCGTCGGGGCATCCTTGGTGGCGGTTTGGAAAAAAGCGCCGAAGGCGACGTAGTCAGCCCCGGCCTCCGCCGCCACCATCGCAAAATGCAAGCTGTCGTGGCAGGTGACGCCGACCACGGATTCCGAACCGACGATCCGTCGCGCATCGTCATAGCTGGCGTCAGATTGACCGACATGGACGCCGTCAGCTCCGACGCGCTTCGCCAGGTCCGGGCGATCGTTCACAAGAAACGCCGCACCATTTCCTTGCACCGCAGGTCTCAAGGCGTCCGCGGCCTTGAGCACGTCGGCGTCGGCGGCCGATTTGAGGCGAAGCTGGACGCAAGCGACGTCGCCCCCATCCAGCGCGTCCCGCAAAGGTCCGTTCGAAAATGCGTCGATCTCCGCGATGTGAGGCGGCGTGATCAAATAGACGCGGCAACGTCCACGCGTCATGCGCCGGTCGCCTTGCCGGCCACACCAGCCCGCTTATCTTGTCGCGGATGACGATCGCCGCATCCACGCCCCGACGCCGCCTTCCGAGCCGCTATTTCGCGTTTGCATTCGGGACGATGATGGCGCTGTTTATGTCCCTTTTCATGTCCGGCGTCGTGACGGCGAAGAATGTCGGCTTCGGTCCGCATTACGTCCAAGCTTGGATGACCGCGTGGGGATTGGCGTTTCCGATCGCATGGCCGACCATCTTGGTGGTAGCGCCGCTCGCGCGCCGCATCACCGCCCGGTTCGTGGAACCGCCGAAAGCGGGCTAGGCCGCTTCGAGATCCATCGACCACGCACCCTCCGCCGCACGACCATTCATCTCCGCGCGATGTCCGAACGCCTCCTGCGCGTCCTCGACATTCGCCGGCTCGCCGCGCCACGTCTTCAGGGCGGCTTGCTGCAAGGCGCGGCCATAGGAGAACGACACCGGCCAAGGCGTATCCGCGCCCGCCACCGCGTTCAGATGGGCGGTCGCGTCGACGTCGCTCTGCCCGCCGGACAAAAACATGATGCCCGGCACCGCGGCGGGAACGGCGCGCCGAAGGCATCGCAGGGTCTTGTCCGCCACCTCGTTGACATCCGCCTTGTTCGTCGACTCCGAGCCCGGCAAAACCATGTTGGGCTTAAGAATGGTTCCCTCTAAGGCCACGTTCTGGGCGAACAGTTCCGCATAGACGGTGCGGAGCACATAATCCGTGACCTCAAAACAGCGGTCGATCGAATGGCCGCCATCCATCAGGACTTCCGGCTCAACAATCGGCACCATGCCTTGCTCTTGGGCGAGCGCCGCATAGCGCGCCAGGGCGTGCGCGTTGACGCGCACGCAGGTTTCCGTCGGCAGTTTCTGGCTGACGGCGATCACCGCACGCCATTTCGTGAAACGCGCGCCGAGCTCCCGATACGCTTTCAATCGCGCGCGCAGTCCGTCGAGCCCCTCTGTCACGGTCTCGCCCGGCGCGCCGGGGAGCGGATGCGCGCCCATGTCCACCTTGATGCCGGGGAGCGCGCCGAAACCGTCGATCACTTTCGCCAGAGGCGTGCCGTCCGCCGCGGACTGGCGCAGAGTCTCGTCATAAAGGATGACGCCGGAGATGCGTGTCTCAAGCACATCTTTCGTGCGCAGAAGCAATTCACGCCAATCGCGTCGTTTGGTTTCCGTGGACTCGATCCCCACTTCCGCGAAGCGCTTGCCGATCGTGCGATTGCTCTCATCCGCGGCGAGCACGCCCTTGCCGCCCGACATCAGCAACATGGCGACGTCGTAAAGCTCCTCAAGCGTCTCTTCATCCATGAGGTCTCCCCCTTCTCGCTGTCACGCCGCGGCCGCCGCCGCCTCCAAAGCCTTCACGCCGGGCAATGGGCGTCCTTCCAACCATTGCAGAAACGCGCCGCCCGCCGTGGACACATGGTCGAACGAATCCGTCACGCCGGCGGCGTTCAAAGCCGCGACCGTATCGCCGCCGCCCGCGATCGCCGTCAGAGCCCCGTCGCGGCAGCGCCGCGCGCAATAGCGCGCCGCCTCGACCGTCGCGGTGTCGAAAGGCGGCGTCTCAAACGCGCCCAGCGGACCATTCCACAACACCGTTCGAGCGCCGTCGATCGCATCCGCCAATCGGTCGACCGTCTCCGGGCCGGCATCAAGGATCATGTCGCCGTCTTGCAATGCGTCCGGTGTCGTCACGCGGCGCGTCGCATTCGGCGCCAATTCACGCGCCACGACCACGTCCGTCGGAAGCAGTATCTTGCATCCGGCGCGTTCCGCCGCGTCCAGGATCGCCCGCGCCTCCGCGCCCAAGGCGGTTTCCGCCAAGGACGCCTTCATGTCGAACCCTTGCGCGGCGAAAAATGTGTTCGCCATGCCGCCGCCGACCGCGAGCATATCCACTTTCGCGGAAAGGTTTTTCAAGAGCTTAAGTTTGGTCGAAACCTTCGCGCCGCCGACGATGGCCAAAACCGGACGTTCCGGAGCGCTCAAGGCGCGGACCAAATAGGCGACCTCTCGCTCCAAGGCTCGTCCCGCAGCGGCCGGAAGAAGCCGAGACAAGGCGTGCACGGATGCATGGGCGCGGTGGGACGCCGAAAACGCGTCATTCACGTAGACGTCGCCGAGGTCGGCCAAACGCCGCGCAAATCCTTCATCGTCATCTTCTTCCGAAGCCTCAAAACGAAGATTCTCCAAGAGAAGGATGTCGCCAGCTTGCAACGCCTGACACGCCTCATCGGCCTCCGCCACCTCCGCAAACCGCACGGGACGACCAAACGCCCGGGTCGCGGCGTCCACGACCGGCCGCAGGGATAAGGTCTCGTCCCGCGCGCCGCCCGGGCGGCCCCGATGGGACAACAAAACGACGGCCGCGCCACGCTTGATCAGTTCGTCGACAGTCCCTTGGGCTTCGCGGATCCGGGAGTCGTCCGCCACGGCCCCGTCTTTGACGGGTACGTTGAAGTCGACGCGCACGAGCGCTCGGCGCCCGGCGACGTCAAGACTCTCCAAGCCGCGGAGCGTGTCCGGCCCGCTCATTTTAGCGACGCCATGTGGGCCGCGACGTCCAACATGCGCTGCGCAAAGGCCCACTCATTATCATACCAGGCCAAAACGCGCGCCAACCCGCCGTCGACCACCTCCGTGTGGGGCAACGCCACCGTCGCGGAGTGCGGGTCATGGTTCAGATCCGACGACACAAGAGGTTCGTCCGTGACCGCCATCACGCCGGCCAGATCGCTTCGCGCCGCCTCAATGAAAGCCGCATTGATCTCTTTTGCGCTGACAGGCTGGCGCTCCGGCTCGAACACCAAATCGACGAGAGACACGTTCGCCGCTGGCACGCGGACCGCGGACCCGTTCAAGCGGCCTTTCAAGCCAGGTAAAACGTCGCCCACCGCTTTGGCCGCGCCGGTCGTCGTCGGGACCATGGACAGCGCTGCGCCGCGGGCGCGGTAAAGATCCCGATGGTTCCGGTCATGGGGCGGTTGGTCGCGCTTATAGGATTGCACCGTCGTCATTAAGCCGCGCGCGATGCCGACCGTTCGTT
>CAYPOX010000136.1:0-6808 GCA_964412525.1 uncultured Caulobacterales bacterium | reverse complement strand
AATTGGCCGCCATGGGGGCGAGGGTCACCGCCGTTGATTGCGACAAACGCAGATTGGCGCGTCTCCACGAAAATCTCGCGCGTACGGAGCTTGCGGCGGATATCGTCGCCGCAGACGCCCGGACGTGGCGCCCAACGGCGCCCGCGCCGTTTGTCCTCCTGGACGCGCCATGCACCGCGACAGGGACGGCCCGTCGACGGCCGGACGTGCTTTGGGCGCGAAAGCCGGAGCACATTTTGGAGTTGGTTCAGATCCAAGACGCCTTGCTGGACGCGGCCGCGAAAATGGTCGCGCCGGGTGGGCGGCTCGTGTTCTGCACGTGCTCGATCGAAGCGGAGGAGGGACCGGAGCGCGCCGCCGCGTTTCTTAAGCGCCGCCCCGATTTTCGCCGACTTCCGATCGCCCCCCAGGACGTCCCAACTTTGGAGCCGGCGATCGACGCGCGAGGCGGTCTTCGGCTGACCCCCGCCGACGGATCAGCGTGGGGCGGGGTTGACGGATTCTTCATCGCGCGGTTCATCCGCGACGAAAGGACGTGACGATCCGGCGCCTGCGCCTTGAACCGGACGCGTTCCGCGTCAAAATAGAGATCAAGTTTCACATCCAACCAAGGTGAACCATGGCTGACTTTCAAACCCGATACATGGCGCAAGCGGGCGCGCGCACGACCGACATGTCGGTCGACGCCGGCCTGCGCAGCTTCATGCTCGGCATTTACAATCGTATGGCTGCGGGCGTCGCGCTCACGGGCGTCGTGGCTGTCGGGTTGTTCGCGTTGATGACGACGTCCGAGCCGACCCAGGCGCGGATCGCATCCGACCTCTACCTGACCCAGCTGGGTTTGACGCTTTGGGCGTCTCCCCTCAAATGGGCGCTGATGTTTGCGCCGTTGGCCTTCGTTTTGGTCCTCAGCTTCGGCATCCAAAAATTGTCGGCGTCGACCGCCAATATGGTGTTCTTCTTGTTCTCCGCCGTGATGGGCGCCTCGATCAGCTGGATCCTTCTGGCCTACACCGCGGTCAGCGTCGGACAGACCTTTTTCGCGGCGGCCGCGGCGTTCGGCGCGTTGAGCTTGTACGGCTACACGACCAAGCGTGATCTGAGCGGCTTCGGGTCGTTCCTGATCATGGGCGTCGTCGGTCTCATCATCGCCGGCCTGGTCAACATGTTCCTTCAATCATCGGTGATGAGCCTCGCGATCTCGGCGATCGGCGTGCTGATTTTCGCCGGGTTGACCGCTTATGACACGCAGCGCCTCAAAAACATGTATTACGAGGTGGGCGGACATGGCGAAGTCGCGGCGAAGGTGTCCGTCATGGGCGCGCTCAGCCTCTATCTCGACTTCATCAATCTGTTCATGTTCCTGCTGCGCTTCATGGGCCAAGCGCGCGAATAGCACGCAGGCGAACCCCGTCCCGAAACCCCGCGGCCCGCGTCGCGGGGTTTTTCTTTGGCGCGGCTACTCGTCGCGACCGCCCACAATCTTGAAGAGCTTTTTGTCGAAGTAGCGCAGCACCTGCGCCAGATCGGCGCCGCGTTTGAGAATCACGCCGCCTTGGCCAATGATTTGGAAAGCGCCCTGGCGTTTCGCCAAGGCCGGTCGTTTCTCGATCACGTAAAGCGGCGCTTCATGGGCGCGGCGGAAAATTGAGAAAGCCGCACGGTCTTTCTCGTGGTTGAGCGCGTAGTCCCGCCATTCGCCGGCTGCGACCATGCGCCCGTAAACACGCAAGATTCGGTCCAGTTCGCGTCGATCGAAGGCGATGACCGTCGGAGCCGGTCGGCCTACGGGAAGGGTGACATGGTTGGCCATCTCCATGATCCTTCATGAGCCGGCCGTTCGCCGCAAGCATGCGCCCCGATTTCGCCGCGATTCGGTCGAACTCCAGCCGTGAGCCGGTTCTACCGTTAGATCGTCGAACGGGCCTTTGGCCGGCGGTCCTTGTCCAGCCCCCCCAGCCCCTTAGGCCTTCCGGTGCTTCGCCCGTTCGACGCCCCCATTCCCGCCTTGAACTGGACTCGCGCCTCTCGTAAGCAACCGCGCTCGAAGGGTGGTGCGACCGTGCATGATGCGACGCCGATGATTGACGTCCAGGGCGTGACGAAACGCTTTGGCCCATTTGTGGCCGTGAACGGCGTGTCGTTTTCCGTGCGCGCGGGCGAAGTCGTGGGGGTTCTTGGTCCCAACGGCGCGGGCAAATCGACCACGATGCGCATGATCGCCGGCTATTTGCGGCCGGACGCCGGGAAAGCTGTCATTCTCGGCCGCGACATGGCGACGGACCGGCGCGCTGCGGCGAACGATCTCGGCTATCTGCCCGAAGGCGCACCCGTTTATCCGGAAATGACGCCCCGCGGTTTTCTCACATTCGCAGGGCGCACCCGCAGCTTTGGCGGCGCGGCGCTGCGCCGGGCGGTGAGCGCGGCCGCTGCGCGCACGCAGCTGGAGTCTGTGATCGATCAGCGGATCGACACCCTGTCGAAGGGGTTCAAGCGACGCCTCGGTCTCGCCCAAGCGATACTCCATGATCCGCCGGTCCTTATTCTGGACGAGCCCACGGACGGGCTCGACCCCAACCAAAAGCGCGCCGTCAGGCGGCTTATCGGCGCCATGTCCAAGGGCCGCGCGATCCTCATTTCGACGCACATCCTGGAGGAGGTGGAGGCCGTGTGCGACCGTGCGATCGTGATCGATCGCGGGCGGGTGGCCGCCGACGCGTCGCCGCGCGATCTCTTGCAACGCTCAAAGCGACGCAATGCCGTGACCTTGGATGTGGCCGCCTCGGATTTGGAGGCTGCACGCACGGCTTTGGCGGCCTTGCCTGGCGTGCGTGATCGGCTGGAGACCATGGGAGACGGGCGCGTCACCTTTCACCTCACGCCCCATGACCGCGCGCCGATCCTCGATGCGGTGTCCGCCGCGATGAAGACCGCGGCGGTCACGCCGCTTGGACTTTACGCCGATCAGGGCCGGCTCGACGATGTGTTTCAGGCGCTCACCCAAGGCGAGGCGCCGGAGAGCGCCGAGGAGGCGGCGTGATCGACGGATGGACGTCGGTGTTTCGGCGAGAGTTGGCGGGCTATTTCGCCACGCCCTTGGGCTATCTGTTTTTGGCGATTTATTTGGCTTTGTCGGGCGCGCTGCCCTTTGAGCTGGGCGGTTTCTTTGAGGCCGGGCGGGCGAGCATGGACGCGTTCTTCGCGTTTCAACCTTGGCTCTTAGCGTTTCTCGCGCCGGCCATCGCCATGCGCAGTTGGGCGGAGGAGTTTCGCCAAGGCTCCGCCGAGTTGCTGCTCACCCTCCCGGTGGAACCGGCGGGCGCCGTGCTCGGGAAGTTCCTTGCGAGCTGGGCGTTTTTGTTGTTGGGCGTCGCGATGACCGCGCCATTCGTCATCACCGTTTACATACTCGGAGATCCGGATCTTGGGGCGATCCTCGCAGGCTATGTAGGTCTCGCTTTGGCGGCCGGCTGTTACTTGGCGGTCGGCGCATGCGTTTCGGCGCTGACGGCGAACCAGGTCTCCGCCTTCACGCTTGGCGCGGCCGCCGCCGTCGCGCTCACTCTGCCAGGTTTACCGATCTTGTCCGCGGCGGGCGGCGCGGCTGGCGCGGTGGGCGCGGCGGCGTTGGCGAGCCTCAGCATATTGGGGCACTATCAATTGTTCGCGCGCGGCGTGATCGACGCGCGGGACGTGTTTTACTTCCTTTCGCTCGCGCTTCTCCTGCTTTCCGTCGCGGCGGTGGCGGTGAACGCGCGCCGCGCTTCGGTTTAGGGAGCACGCCATGTTCGGTCTTCGCACCGCTCTTGCGCTTGTTCTGGCGCTGATCGCGTTTCTTGGCTTCAACGTCGCCGCGACCTTTGGGCTGCGCGGCGCGCTGATCGACCTCACCGAAGAGCGGCTCTACACGTTGAGCCCCGAAACGACGGCGCTTTTGAGAAGCCTGGCGGAACCGATCCGCCTCACCTTTTTCTATTCCGAGAAGGACGCCCAAGCCTATCCCCAGCTGGCCGCCCACGGACGCCGCGTCCGCGACCTGCTGGCGGCGTTCGACCGTGCAGGCGGCGAGGATCTGATCGTCGAGACGGTGGATCCTCAACCTTTCACGGAGGGCGAAGACCGCGCCATCGCCGTGGGTGTGACCCCGATCCCGACCCAGTCCGGCCAAACGCTTTATTTCGGTCTTTCCGGCGAAAACGCGGTGGACGGCTTGGAAACCGTCCCCTTGTTCGAACTCGGGCGCGCGCCCTATCTCGAATATGATATCGCGCGTCTGGTTCAAACATTGAATGAGGCGGAGCAACCGGTTCTCGCCATCGCGGCGGGTTTTCCATTGCGCGCCCCGCCGGACTTCGCTTCGGGCCGTCCGCCCCGGGCTCTCACGATCCTTGAGGAGCTTGAGGCGCTGTTCGAAGTCAGGGAATTGCCCGCGGAGTTTGACAGCATTGACCCGGCCACCGATCTCTTGATGGTGATCCACCCTTCGGATTTGGGCGAGGACGGGCTGTTCGCGATCGATCAATTCGTCGTCCGCGGGGGCCCGGCGATCCTTTTGGTGGATCCTTGGGCGGAGATCGCCAACGCCCAGTCCGGCGTCCCGGGGGCCGACGCCTCGGATCTCGAACCGCTCTTGGCGGCCTGGGGGATCGGTTACAATCCGGACACGGTCGCTCTCGATCTCGATCGCGCCATCCGCGTCGCCACACGTGAGGATGGGCGCGCCGTGGCCCGCTACTATCCGCTTTGGATTCGCCTTCTTCCTGAGGATGCGGCACGGCATCCGCTCACCACGGCGGTCGTCAGCGGCCTCAATTTCGGATCGACCGGCGTGATCACCGCCTTGGACGGGGCGTCGACTGAGTTTACGCCCCTGGTTAAGACCGGGCCGCGCGCCATGTTGGCCGACCGATTTGATCTCGGCTTTGATCCGGAGCCGAAGACGTTGTTGGACATGTATGTGCCGGGTGAACGCGCGGAGACCGTCGCGGCGCTCGTTTCCGGCCCGGCGGTTTCAGCCTATGACGGGCCGCTCGCGCCAACTGAGGGAGACGCTTCGGCGGATGAAACCGACGCCGGCGACGACTTTCGGTCTGACGGAGAAATTCGCGTGTTGGTGATGGCCGACGCGGATTGGCTGGATGATCGCTTTTATCTGGTCGACGGCGCCTTCGGCGCCCAAGTCACCGCGGACAATCTCGCCTTCGCACTGAATGCGGCGGAAATCATGGCTGGCGACGCGTCCCTCGCAGGACTGCGCGCACGCAGCCCGGCCGACCGCAGCATGACGGCTGTGGACGATCTTCGTCGGCGTGCGGAGGCGCGCCTGGCCCAGGAAGAGGAGGCGTTGCTCGAAATCATCGCACAGAACGAGGCGCGCATCGCCGAACTTCAGGAACAGGCCGCAGGCCCCGCCGCAACGGCGGAGGAACGCGCGGAGATTCGGCGTTTTCGTGCGGAACTCTTGGATGCGCGTGCTCGCTTGCGTGCGGTCCGCCGGGAGCTGCGTGAAGACGTGGAGGCCATGCGAAGTCGACATTTGGCGCTCAACGCCGCCCTCGGTCCGATCCTCTTGGCCTTCGCCGGATTGGGCGTGGCGCTGAATCGGCGCCGGCGGGCGCGCGACCGCGCCGCGGCGCAAGGCCGAGCGGAGACCGCGTCATGAGGAGCAAAATCGATCCGCTTTGGGTGCTCGGCGGTCTTGCCGGACTTGGCGTGGCGCTGGCCCTTTGGAGCTTGCTTGGCGAAGTGGATGCACGCCAAGTCGGGCGGGCCGAAGGGCCGCTCATTTCGAATGCGGAACAATTGTTGAACCAGGCGCAAGGGTTGCGGGTGATCAGCAGCGAGGGCGTCTCGACGCTCCGTTTTCAGAATGGCGGGGTGCGTGTGGCCGAGCGCGACGGGCTGCCGGCGGACGCCGCCGCCGTGCGTCGCTTGGCGGACAGCCTCGTGCGCATGGAGAAGGTGGCGGCGAAGACCGCACGCCCCGAGCGTCTGCACCTTCTTGGCTTGATGGATCCTGAAGACGGCGCCTCCGATCTGGAGGATGTCGGTTTGCGCGTGGAGATTTTGAACGCGGACGCCGCGGCGTCTGTGGCCGTGATCGTGGGCGACGCAGCACGGGGCGGCCCCCTGATCGCCGACGCGGCCGATGCGCGTTATGCCCGCCATGCGGATGAGACCCGGGCTTGGCTGGTCGATCACGCGCCAGATCCGCCGCGCAGGCCCGGCGGTTGGCTCTCCTTCGAAGATGCGGCGATCGCGCGGGATCGCGTGCAGTCCCTTGAGGCGACCCTGCCGGATGGGCGCGCCTATCGGCTCGCGCGGATGGAGGATGAGAACGCCGCGGCTCCCGGTTTCGCGCTCTCAGGCGACGTGGACTCGGAGACAAGCGCCTATGTGCGCACGGGGCCGATCGATGCGCTTGCGGGCCTGGCGCCGGAGGACGCATTGGCGACGCCCGATGATTTTGAGCTGCAGGCCATGATCACCGTGACTCCGGTGGAGGGCGCGGCGGCGCGCTTGCGCATCGGCGCCGTGGCAGGCGACGGATTGATGGTTGTGGATGGGGCGGGGGATCTGTTTCCCGGCCGCTTCGAGGGACGCGCTCTGAAGATCCAAGACTTCGTTCGCCGCCGCTTCGCCGAACCGAGTTTTTTGATCGACCCAAGTTCGGGCGAGGAAGATGCGCCTTGAGACCTTCGCGGCCATAAAGGCGCCACGGTCGCCTCTGATGTCGGTGGTTTTGTGGGAAACACGGGATGAACCATGAGTGGCTCGCGGCTCAACTGGGCTGTGCGCAGGCTCCGGG
>CAYPOX010000135.1:0-6889 GCA_964412525.1 uncultured Caulobacterales bacterium | reverse complement strand
CCGCGTTTGATCAATTTGGCGAAGGCGACGGGATGGCGTCAGCCGTTCTGACCCTCCCGCGCCTCGTCTCGCGTCCAAATCTCCACGCCCAAACGGCCGTCGCGCAGATAGGACCAGGTGCCGACGAGACGATCCTCTCCTTCGACCACGTAAAGCGCCAGTCCGCCGCTATAGGCCACGGCGAAACTGTCTGACGAACGCAAACCCCATCCGACAAAAGACTGACGATCTCCGATACGCCACCGCACCACGTATCCGCTTCCCCGAGGCGTCACCTGCACCATCCCCGAATAAGGCGTTCCGTTCGGATTGTGTCCCTCCAGGCGCCATCGGCCTTCAGGTTCTGCGATGGTTTGCGCGTCCGAGCCGGACGCGACGAGGATGACGAGGATCAAGAGCCAACGAAGCATGCTTAAACCTTGTCCCTGTGGGTGGGTGGAGGCAATCGCAATTTGTCCTGCGCAGCCGCGGCAACGACCGCTCGCAGGAACGAAAGAATGCGCGCGCCAAAAAGAACAAGTTATCTAATTTTATTTATTTTAACAGTTTTTAAAGATCGAAAATTACGTTTTCCCGGACTAGAGCTTTATCTTGGTGCTTCCATGATTTCGATTTTGGTGAGTATCGCTCTCGGATCTCAGGCATCCTGCATGCCCTTGGATGAGGCGGCCGAGCCCTGGCCACGTCTTTGTGCGGATGTCCTCAATCGAACAGAGGACAGCGAACGCATTGACCGCTATCGTTGGGGATCGTGCGAAGCCGCGCTCCGCAACGCGGATGACGAACATTGGCCGGGTTTGTACAGTCCAACGCTCCACCAGGTGTATGCGCTCGTCTTTGAAGGCTTGCGTGATCAAACCAGTGAGCAACCATGGCGGGATGATCTTGCGCGTGCGATCGACAAGGCTTGCTTAGTCTGCGTCCAAGAAAATCTATGCCAATAGTTTAGCCTCGCACGGCGATGAGGACCGTGTGCCCATCGCATGCGTCGTCGTCGGCTTTGAAATCCGTCAGGCGCATCCCTTCGCGCTCGAAGAGCTTGGCGTATTCCGCTGGCGACAGGCTCGCGTGGGGGACCGGCGCGCCATCCACATGACCGATCACATCGCCGCGGTCCGGCCCAACCGTAAGCATCATCGCGCCGCCCGGCGCCACATGGGCGCAAAGCCGAGGCAAACAATCGCGTTGGTCGTTCGCGTTCAAATGGAAAAAACTGTCCCAGGCCAAAACGCCGCCAAAGGTCTCGCCCAGATCCAGCGTGCGCATGTCCGCTTCAATCCAGCGGGCTTGCGGAAACCGATCAAGGGCGATCGCCAGCATGGCCGAGGCCGCATCGACGCCGGTCACCGCGCGGCCTTGAGCTAGGAAGTAGGCCGCAATGGGATCGCCGGAACCGCAACCGACATCCAGGATCGCGGCCTCGGCGGACGCGCGGGCCAGAAATTGGTCCAACCACGCCTTTTCAAACAGGATTTTGGCGCGCTGTTCGTCAAAGGCGGCGGCGTGGCGCTGATAGATGTCGCGGACGTTGATCGACCAGTCGACGTTGGTCATATCGCGGCCTCCGCGACCGCCTGTTCATAGGCCTCCGACGCTTCGAGCCAGGTCGTTTCCGCGAGCTCCAGCGCTTCCGCCGCCTTATGACGGCGTTTGGCGAGATCGGCGGCTTTGGCCGGATCCTGATCATAAAGCGCCGGATCGGCGAGGGCGGCGTCGATCCGCGCGATCTCCGCGCGCAGCTTCTCCGCCGCTTTCTCCGCGTCTTCGGCGCGCTTTTTGTGGGGTCGGGCGGCTTGGCGCGCCTGGGCCGCCTCTTGCCGCGCCGCCTTCTTCGTATCCGCCGCCGCTTTCGACTTTTCTTTCTTGTCGCCGCGTTCGGCCGCCAAGATCAAACGACGATAATCATCCATGTCGCCCGGATAGGGCGCGATGCCGCCATCCTTGGCGAGCCAAAGACGGTCGGCGCAGGATTCGATCAGGCTGGCGTCGTGGCTGATCAGGATCACCGCGCCTTCGAAATCGTTGATCGCCGTCTCCAATGCCGCCCGCGCATCAAGATCCAAATGGTTGGTCGGCTCGTCGAGGATCAGCAGATGGGGGCCGTGGAAGCTGACCAAATGGAGCAGCAGGCGCGCCTTCTCTCCGCCGGACAGCTCCTCCGCCGACGTATCCGCTTGGCGTCCGGGAAAGCCCATGGCGCCGCATTTGGCGCGAACCTGGGCCTCCGTGGCGTCCGGCATCAGGGTCCGCACATGGTCGTAGCAGGATTGCTTGGGATGCAGGTCGTCCAGTTGGTGCTGGGCGAAGAAGCCGATCTCCAGCTTCTTATGGGCGTAGCGCGCCCCGCTGAGCGGTTTGATCCGTCCATCGAGCAGTTTGGCGAGGGTCGATTTCCCGGCGCCATTGGGGCCCAGAAGCGCGATGCGATCGTCCTGATCAATCCGCAGATTGAGGTCCCGTAGGATCACTTTCTCGCCATAGCCCGCCTGTGCGTTCTCCAAGCGAAGAATGGGCGAGGCCATCACACGCGGGTTTTCGAGGTGGATGATGGGCGCGTCCGCCTCCACGATGGCCGGGATCGGCTCCATTTTTTCAAGCCGCTTCAGGCGAGACTGGGCCTGGGTCGCCTTGGTCGCCTTCGCGCGAAACCGATCGACGAAGGCTTGCAGATGGCGGCGCTCGGATTCCTGTTTGGCGCGAAGCTTGAGGTTTTGGTGGATCTCCTCGCGCCGTTTTTTTTCGAACCGCTTCAGATCGCCGGCATAGAGGGCGAGTTTTCCGTTCCGGAGATGGAGAATGTGATCGACTGAGTTCTCGAGGATCTCCCGGTCGTGGCTGACCACCAAAGCGGTGCGCGGATAGCGCTTCAAATGCGCTTGCAGCCAAAGCGCGCCTTCGAGATCGAGATAGTTGGTCGGTTCGTCGAGCAGCAGCACATCGGGTTCGGCGAACAGCGCTTTGGCGAGGGACACCCGCATGCGCCAGCCGCCGGAAAGATCCGAACAAGGGCCGTCTTGCATGGCCTTGGAGAAACCGAGCCCGTGCAGGATCGCGCCCGCCCGCGCCGGGGCGGCATGAGCCTGGATGTCCGAAAGCCGGGTTTGAATCTCCGCGATGCGGGCGGGGTCGGTCGCGATCTCCGCTTCCGCGAGCAATTCGGCCCGTTCGGCATCGGCGGCCAACACCACGTCGAGCGGCGTGTCGGGCCCGCCCGGCGCCTCTTGATCCACAGCCAAGACGCGCGCTTTGGGGGGCACGGAGATGTCGCCGGTTTCGGGCGCCAACTCCCGCAGCATCAACTTCAGAAGCGTCGATTTTCCCGTGCCGTTCCGGCCCAAAAAGCCGACCTTGGCGTTTGGCGGCAGAGCGACGGTCGCGGCGTCGAATAGGGTGCGCCCCTCAATGCGGTAAGTGAGTTCGTTGACGTGGATCATGGGATTGCGGCCTCGGCTGCGACGGCTATAAGGCGCGCCAAGCGCGGACGGAACCGCGGCGCCCAGATCAAGTAAGGACATCCCATCATGGCGAACGAACGCACCCTCTCCATCATTAAGCCGGACGCGACCAAGCGGAACCTGACCGGCAAAATCAACGCCATGTTCGAGGAGGCGGGGCTCCGCATCGTCGCGCAGAAGCGGGTTCGCCTCACGGAGGCGCAGGCGAAAGACTTCTATGCCGAGCACAAAGAGCGCCCTTTTTACATGGATCTCGTGAATTTCATGCTTTCGGGTCCGGTGGTGCTGCAGGTGCTGGAGGGCGAGGGCGCGATCGCCAAAAACCGAGAGATCATGGGTGCCACGAACCCGGCCAACGCCGAAGACGGCACGATCCGCAAGCTCTTCGCCGAATCGATCGAGGCGAATTCGGTCCACGGCTCTGACAGCCCGGAAAGCGCCGCCCGCGAAGTGGGCTTCTTCTTTCAAGACGCCGAGATCGTCGGCTAAGGGGTCCGTGGCTGCGGCGGCGCCCGAGCGCTGGCCGCCGCTTCAGCCCTTCGCCGAGATGTCGTCTGGAACGACCGCGCAAGCCCAGGCGTGGGACGTGAGGATCCGCAAATCCGGTTCGCAACGAATGGCGACTTCGCCGTCAATGGCGGCTCCTGAGATGTTCAGCGCATTGGATTCGGGCCAAGGTCGATCTTCACCTATGACCAATTGGAACGATGCGCTGTCCGCGGGCGCTTGAAACGTCTTGGTTTTGCCAAGCGCGGAAACTCCCAAATCCTGGCCGTCCACATGCACTCGGAACATTGACGAGGCATTGGAGATCCATTTCGCATATTTCACTTCGGGCATGTATTCGAGATATTCAGGATAGGTGACGCTGACGGCGATCTGGATCGCGTCGGAAAGCGCGTCGCGCGATCCGTTCGCATCCGTCGCCTGCGCGGAAGGCGAGGTCACCGTTTCGTCGGGCGGTGAAATTGCGCAGGCCCATGCGTAGGACGCCATGATCCGCAAATCCGGTTCGCAACGAATGGCGACTTCGCCGTCGATCGCAGCGCCCGCAATGTCAAGCGCGTTGGACTCAGGCCAAGGTTGATTGTCTCCCATGACCAGTTGGAACGACGCGCTGTCCGCGGGCGCTTGGAACGTCTTTGTTTTACCAAAGGCGTAAGCCCCCAAATCCTCGCCGTCGACAAGCACTCGGAAGATTGACGAGGCGTTGGCGATCCATTTCGCATATTTCACTTCAGGCATACACTCGAAATATTCAGAGTAGGAGACGGTCAGGACAATTCGGACCGTGTTCGAAGTGGCGTCCCTTCATGTGGCCGCATCCTCAGCCTGCGGTGCATGCGCCATGGCGGCCGCGTTGAAGATCGCCATAAGCAAGATCCAGCCTATGAAATGGCGCACGGTCATAAAAATCTCCTCTCGGCCGCCCGCATGGCGTGCCGATTTGCGGTCGAGCGCTGCTGATACAAGACCAATAATTGCGGGACAATGTCGAAGGCTTGACGTCTTGCGCGCCCACATTTCCCCTCAAACCTTTAGCTTCAAAGGTTCGGGCTGATGCCTGCGGGCGCGGTTCGAACGCTGGATGATGCAGGCGCGGCCGTTGTCGCGTGCCTCGGATGATCGGCGAATGGCGTCCCGTGGGCCTCCGCGGCGTCTCAATCCGCGGCGGCGAACGCCCGTCCGATGGCGACCGCCGTGTCGGCGTGGTTGGGGCCGTCGGAATTGGCGGTGAGCGCCACGACGATCTTGGGTTCAAACAGCACCAAGAGGAATCCGCGTCCGCCAGGCGATCCGCCGGAATGGAGCGCGTAACGCGTGGCCATGCTTTCGCTGAATCCGACAGACATGCCATATGCGACGCCGATTTCCTCGCCGTCCTTGGTGGTCCAAGATTTGAGCGCGCTCGGAGCCACAATCCCGTTCGTGAGCGCCTCGCCAAAGCGCGCGAGATCCATGGCGCTGCCGATCAGCCCGCCGCCGCCGAACTTGCACTCGGCGCTCAATGAGATGGGCTGAAAACTGTCGCCTTCCGCCAGATAGGGCGTCGCCTTGTCGGCCCCGTCGCGATCCGTTTCAAAACCATAGGCGTCGCCCAAGGTCTCGGCCATGGCGGCGTCGAAGCTTTCAGCGCCGGTGATCTTCACCAGGAGATGGCTCAAGAGGGCGAAGCCGAAGGTGGTGTATTGGAACCGATCGCCGGGTTCGCTGGTGAGAGGATCCGAGATGAAATGGGGCAGGGCGTCCGCCGGGGTCACGCAACGGCGGTCGTTAAAGGCCCGCCAATCCGCTTCGCCGCGATAGTGGCGCAAGCCAGCGGTGTGGCCCAAAAGGTGGCGCAGCGTGACCCGCTGATACGCCTCGTCCAGCTCGGGATCGATCGCGGTAATGGCTTGGTTGAGGTCGAGCCCGGTGGTCTGCTCGAGCCGGTGGTAGGCGGCGCCGGTGATCATTTTGGCGATGGAGTAGATATTGTATCGCTGGTTCAGACCGTCCGAGTCGGTCGCTGAAGCGCCGCCCGTGGCGGACCACGCCACGTCGCCATCTTGCAAAACAACGGCGTTGAGCGCTGGGAAATGGGTCGCAAGCGCATCAAACGCGGCTTGGGCGTCGTCGGCTGCGGGATCGGCGCGAACCATGTTGGAAAACGTGACGCTGACGACGGCGCAGGCGCATATGAGGCGGGAGAACAAGGTCATCATGTCTCTTTCTTCAAGGTGTGAGCGCCGAGCCGAATGCGCAGCGTTCGCGCCAATTTGACGGCGATGACGGCGGCGAAAAGCGGAAACGGACAAACGTCTCCCCATCGGGATCAACGGCTCATCCTTGCAAAAAGTCTGGGTGCGTTGGTCCTTGCTGTGGTGACGGTCCTGAGCCTGCGGATTCTGGACCATGAGGCGGAGGGAGCGCCGGCCGCCGCCGTGACCATGTTGACCGATGACCTGGCGACCCAGATTCCCCATTGGCGGGCCCCGGCGCCGCAAAGCATCGGCGTTTTTGTTTGGCAGGTTCCCGACTCCCGGGTCGACGCTCTACGGGGACAGCCCATCGCGCTTCAATTGTCCGGGCCGTTTTCTGCATGGGTGACTTGGAACGATGTTCTCATCGGCAAGAAGGGGCGTATCGGACGGACACGATCCGAAGAGACACCCGGCCCGATCGACGCGCGATTGCCGATTCCAGCAGGCGCGATCCGGCCGAGCGACAATCGCGTGATCGTTCAATACAGCGCGCACCATCTGAATTACGCGCCCGCCGCCATTATCCAGGATTTTTCGCTCACGGCCTATCGCGGCGATCCGCGCCGGTCCCTGCGTTATTACGGCGTGCTTACGGCGTCCTTTGCGGCGGTGGCGGGGTTGGGTTTCGGCGCGCTGCAGATGGCGCGCCAGCGCAGGGACGCGCGGCCCGATTGGCTTGCGACGGCGTGC
>CAYPOX010000134.1:0-6930 GCA_964412525.1 uncultured Caulobacterales bacterium | reverse complement strand
ACCGCCACCGAGAGCACGCGCTTGGCGTGCTCTTGGCCGATCACATAGTCGTCAAGCACGCGCTTGATGTCCACGGGCGTCGGAACGCCGTCGCGCGAGCGCACCAGGGAGGAGCGGTTCTCCTCACGGATGATGTCCATGCACAGTTCGACGCATTCATCTCAGATGAACAGCGTCGGACCGGCGATGAGCTTGCGCACTTCGTGTTGGCTTTTGCCGCAGAAGGAGCAGTAAAGCGTGTTCTTGGACTCGCCGCTATTGCTCATGAATACTCCTCGCGTCAGGCCTCTCGACCCCCCGGCGCGCCGACCGACAGCGGCGATCAGCGACCCTGAATACCATCACACTTGCCCGCGCCGGAGCAAGTCAAACCCCGAAAAATGCGTTAATCCGTCTCTTTCGGCGCGGCGCGCTGTTCGACGACCGAATCGACAAGGCCGAAGGTCTTCGCCTCATCCGCCGTCATAAAGAAATCCCGATCCAATGTCCGCTCGATCGTCTCCGCATTCTGGCCGGTATGACGTATATAGATATCGTTCAGCCGTTGCTTCAACGCCAAGATGTCCTCCGCATGGCGCTCGATGTCCGTGGCGGGTCCTTGATACCCTCCGGAGGGTTGATGAACCATCACGCGGGCATTGGGCAACGCCGTGCGCAAGCCCGGCTCTCCGGCGGACAGCAGCAAGGCGGCCATGGACGCCGCCTGACCGATGCACAACGTCGCCACCGGCGGGCGGATATACTGCATGGTGTCGTAAATCGCGAGCCCGGAGGTCACGATGCCGCCCGGTGAGTTGATGTAAAGCGAGATTTCTTTTTTCGGGCTCTCCGCCTCCAAAAAAAGCAGCTGAGCCGTCGCGAGGCTCGCCACCAAGTCATTGATCGGCCCGGTGATGAAGACGATGCGCTCCTTCAGCAGCCGAGAATAAATGTCGAAGGAGCGTTCGCCCCGGCTCGTTTGCTCGATCACCATCGGCACGAGCGTGCTCGCCTGCGCCGGGAAAATGTCCGTCATGTCCGACCCTTTCGTCGCTTGCGCCGCGGTCATGCTGCCGCCGCCGCGTCGGCGTCCGCGATCGGACGCTCGTCCGGATCTTTCTCAAGTTCCTCGCGATCCACCACCACGGTCTCCACCTTCGCCAATTCGGCGATGAAGTCGATCACCTTCTCTTCGAGGATGGGCGCGCGAAGCGCCAGCAAATCTCTGGGATTGTTTCGATAGTGCTCGACAACCTCGCGTTCGCGGCCTGGATAATCCTGAGCCTGTTGCGCGACCGCGCGCCACACCTCGTCGTCCGACACTTCCACGCCGTTTTTGCGGCCGATCTCCGCCAACACGAAACCAAGGCGCACGCGCCGTTCGGCGATGGCCTGATACTCCGTGCGCAGTTCCTCGTCGCTTTTGCCCTCATCTTCCGGCGGCGTTTGACCGTGTTTGCGCGCATCTTCGAGCCGAGCCCAAATGTGATCGAACTCGTGGCGAACCATCTTGGGCGGCAGCTCGAAATCGTGGGACGAGTCCAATTTGTCCAAGATGTCGCGCTTGAGATGTTGTCGGCTGAACTGGCCGTATTGGGCCTCGATCCGTTCGCGCATTTTGGTCCGCAGATCATCCATGGACTCCGCGCCGGCGCGTTGGGCGAAGGCGTCGTCCATCGCCACCTCTTCCGGCCCCGAGACGGCCGTCACTTTGACGTCGAAACGCGCGGTCTTTCCTTGCAGATCGACGGCCGGATAGTCTTCCGGGAATGTGGCTTCGATCGTCCGCTCTTCACCCGCAGCCGCGTCCTTCAGGCCCGTTTCGAAGTCTGCAAGAAAGCGACCGGCGCCAAGCACGAGATCGACGCCCTCCGCGGAGCCGCCCTCGAACTTTTCGCCGTCGATCGTTCCGACGAAATCGATCGTGACTTTGTCGCCGTCGACTGCGGGCCCCTCTTTCGGCTCAAATCCCCGCAACGCGTCCAAAAGTTGCTGGAGCGACGTCTCCACAGCCTCATCTTCGACTTCAGCGGTCTTCTTGACGACCGAAAGGCCCGCCGGATCGATCGGATCGAACTCCGGCATCACCTCAAGGCTCAACTCAAAACTCAGCGGCGCGCCGCCCTTCGCCAACTCTTGCGCGTCCGACAGCAAACGGACGTCCGGCGGCGCAGCGGCCCGAAGGTCGCGCTCGCTCATCGCTTTGTCCGCCTGCTCATTGACGAGATCTTGCACGACCTGCCCGACCACGGCCTCGCCATAGAGCTTACGTAGATGCGCGATCGGAGCCTTGCCGGGTCGAAAGCCCTTCAAATGGGTTTGTCCCTGCACCTTGCGCAGTTCCGCCTCGACGCGGGCGTCCACAAAGGTCGCCGGCACGACGACCTTGTAACCGCGCTCCAAACCTTCCGTTTTCGTCTCCGTGACGTCGATGTCCGCCATGCTTTTTCCTATTCGAACGTCGCCGATCCGAACGATCGCGCGTTTTCAAGCCTTCCGATTTCGCACTGAGCGCTTGGACCTCGACGTCTTCGACGCGGACGTCAAGGCCGACCCGCATCTCGCTCAGGCGAAATGAGTGCGAAATCGATCTATGAGGAGCGTGCAACCATAGGCCGACGCCATGGCGTTGCGATAGTCCGTCCAGCCTTCGCCGTGGCGCGCGAAAACCAAATGGGTCTGCGTGACCACCGCGCCCTCGCCCGCATCCTCAAACGTCACATCGACGCGGCTCCCTTTGGCCGGATCCGGAAGGGGCGGCTTCTGTGGGCGTCATCGTCTCTCCAAATTTGGTGCGCCCCAGTGGACGATGGTGCGGATGAGAGGACTCGAACCTCCACGCCCAAGGGCGCCAGGACCTAAACCTGGTGCGTCTACCAATTCCGCCACATCCGCGGTTCGGCGACAGGCGGCGACGCGCCCACGCCCCCACGCTCATATCATCGTCGCGAACGCGGTCAATCGGCGGCCGCGAGCCCGCGCAGAACCGCCGGCATCGCGTCTGGCAGGTCGTCGGCGGTCATGCCCGGCCCCAAGCGCAACGCCGCGTCGCCATGCATCCACACCGCCATGCATGCGGCGTCGAAGGTCTCCATGCCTTGCGCCAAGAGCCCGCCGATCACGCCCGCCAAGACGTCGCCGGAGCCTGCGGTCGCCAGCCAAGGTGAAGCGTGCCCGTTGATGGCGGCGCGGCCGTCCGGCGCCGCAATCACGGTGTCGGCCCCCTTCAGCACGACAACGCCGCCCGCCCGCTTTGCGGCTGCGCACGCCCGCTCAAGCTTCGAGCCTTCCATGTCCGGGAACAGCCGCGCAAATTCACCTTCATGGGGGGTCAACACCATGTTCGGCCCCAGCAGACGAAACAGCGAGGGCGGATCGCCGGCGAAAACGGTCAATCCGTCCGCATCCAGCACGGTCGATCGACCCGCTTTCAAGGCGGAGGCGACCTTGCGGCGGGCATCCGCGTCGGTCCCAAAGGCCGGTCCGATCACCAGGATGTTGAAGCGCTCGTCCAAACCCAAAACGTCCGCAGGCTCACCGAGACGAAGTTGGATCGAATCGACCGCCGCCGCGTGCTCCGCCGCCGCCCCGACATCGCCGCACAGCGTCACCAATCCGGCGCCCACACGCGCCGCGCCCCGGGCGGCGAGCCGCGCCGCCCCTGTTCGTCCTGGCGGTCCCGATGCGACCAAGACATGGCCGCGCCGATACTTATGATCGGCTGCACGAGGTTGAGGCGCCGCCTCCCGCCAAAGAGCGGGACCGTTTTCAAACATCCGCGCACCCGAAACCGATGGATCTCCGTCCGGGATTCCAATTGGGCGCACGACCACCTCGCCGCAAAATTCTCGCGCTGGTTGAAGGAGATGTCCGATCTTCTTCCGATGAAACGTGATCGTCTTTTTTGCGCGCGCCGTGACCGGATCCACCGCGCCGCAATCGCCATCGACACCGCTTGGAACGTCCACGGCGACCATTTCCACGCCTTGCGCCGTCACCGCCTCAAGAAACGTCGCCGCGTCGCCGCGGAGCGGCTTGGACAAGCCGGCGCCAAACAAGGCGTCCACAATCAAAGGACGCGCCTCCAACAGCGCAGGCGACAGCGTCTCCACCGGCCCGCGCCAACCTTGCGCGGCTGCGGCCGCGTCCCCGGCCGAAGGAAGCTGACCTGAAAGCGCGGCGACGCGAACGGGCCATCCCATCGTCGAAAGCCAACGGGCGGCCACATATCCGTCGCCGCCATTGTTGCCGGGACCGCATGCGACAAGAACCGGCCGCAGCGCCCAATCATGCGCCACCGTTTCGGCGACCGCCCGGCCGGCCACCTCCATCAAGGTGCGCCCGTTCACGCCATGATCGATCGCATAGGCGTCCGCGGCGCGCATCTCGGCGATCCGCAAGAGAGCGTGCGGGGATTTCGCCGGCTTCAAGACCACATCCTGTTGATTTGCCTTTTGGGGGCCGCACACGCCAGGTGCGGGCCGTCAAACGGCGCGCGGCGCCGCAACATGCGAAAGGGAAGCGGTTTGATGTCCAACATTCTCACCTGGATCTGCGCCGTGGTGGTGGCCGGATTTCTCATCATGCTTGGGATCAACAAGTTCACCAATGCGCCGATCACCATGTGGATATTCCACGAAGTCGCCGAGGGATCCGGAATCGCGTTGTTCGAGCCCTATGGCCGCTTGGCGACCGGCGCCGCCGAATTGGCGGCCGCCGCCTTGCTCCTGGTCGCACCCGTCGAGCTGACGCACACGAAAAACGGGGGGCGCGCTCGTAAAGCCAAAGACTGCGGCGCAGCCTTAGGTCTCGCAGTGACCCTTGGCGCGATCCTCTCCCATTTGGCGTTTCTTGGAGTGATGACGCCCGGGGACGCCCAGATCGTCGACGGCGCGCCGGCGCCGTTGGGCGAGCGGACGCCGGCCCTTTTCATGATTGCGGTCGGTTTGGCGGCGGGTTCCGCTTTGATTGCATTTTTCCGTCGGCGGGATTTCACGGACTGATCCGGCGCGCCGCCGTCACGGTCGTCGAGCGAGTCTGAAAACGCCTCATACTACCGCATTGCGGCGCCGCGGTTGTGCGCCGCACACGAGCGTCCTATCGTCCACATATGTGACCAGGAAAGCGGGGAGATGAGAACATGTCGCCGGAAGACACATTGAAGTACATGAAGGACCGCGAAGTCGAGTTCGTCGACCTTCGATTCACGGATCCGCGCGGTAAATGGCAGCATTTGACGCTGGACAAGTCTTTCATCGATGAAGACTTTTTCAATGATGGGGCGATGTTTGACGGCTCGTCGATCGCCGGCTGGAAAGCCATCAATGAGTCGGACATGTGCTTGAAGCCGGACCTCGCAACGGCGGTTCTTGATCCCTTCATGGCGCAGACCACGCTCGTATTCTTCTGCGATGTCGTCGATCCGATCTCCGGTGAACCATACAACCGCGATCCACGTTCAACCGCGCGCCGTGCGGAAACCTATCTGACGCAGTCCGGCATCGGCGATCAGGCCTTTTTCGGTCCGGAAGCCGAGTTCTTCGTCTTCGACGATGTGCGTTGGCAAAACGACCAGAACGTCGCCGGATACGAGCTTGACTCGGTGGAAGGCCCCTACAACACCGGCGAAATGCTGGACGGCGGAAATATGGGCCACCGGCCGCGCGCGAAAGGGGGATATTTCCCCGTGCCGCCGGTCGATTCGGCGCAGGATCTTCGCTCCGAAATGCTTACGACCATTCGCGAAATGGGTCTGGAGCCTGAGAAACACCACCATGAAGTGGCGCCGTCGCAACACGAGCTGGGCGTCAGATTCAAGCCGCTGGTCCTGATGGCCGACGGCATGCAGATCTACAAATATGTAGTGCACCAAGTCGCGGCGGCCTATGGCAAGTCCGCAACCTTCATGCCGAAGCCTGTCTATGGCGACAACGGCTCGGGCATGCATGTTCACCAGTCGATCTGGAAAGACAGCAAACCCTTGTTCGCAGGCGACAAATATGCCGGCCTGAGCCAGGAATGCCTTTGGTATATCGGCGGTATTCTCAAGCATGCGCGCGCGATCAACGCGTTCACCAATGCGACCACGAACTCCTATAAGCGTCTTGTGCCGGGCTTCGAAGCGCCGGTCCTTCTGGCCTATTCCTCGCGCAACCGTTCCGCGTCCATCCGCGTGCCGCATGTGACGAGCCCGAAGGCGAAACGACTTGAGTGCCGTTTCCCGGACGCCGCCGGCAATCCATATTTCGCATACACCGTCCTACTTATGGCGGGTTTGGACGGAATTAAGAATAAGATCGATCCGGGTGATCCGATGGACCAAAACCTCTATGAATTGGAAGAGAGCGCCCTTTTAAAGGTTCCGACGGTCGCGCGCTCCTTGCACCAGGCGGTCGAGGCTTTGGATCAAGACCGTGAGTTCTTGAAACAAGGCAATGTCTTCGACGACGATCAGATCGACGCTTACATCGAGCTGAAGATGGAAGAGGTGACGCGGTTCGAAAGTACGCCCCACCCCATCGAGTTCGATCTCTATTACAGCGCCTAGTCGCGCGTTCGGGGGACGTGCCATGGCGGCGACTCGGCTAAGGTCGCCGTCATGACCCGATCCAAACCCGTCTCAAAACCGTCCGAGACCCCTCCCAAACCCGATTATGGCGCCGCCGACATCGAGGTGTTGGAGGGGCTCGAGCCGGTCCGAAAGCGCCCAGGCATGTATGTGGGCGGAACCGACCTCCGGGCGCTGCACCACCTGGTCGCCGAAGTTTTGGACAACGCCGTCGATGAGGCCACCGCCGGCCACGCCAAGCGCATCACCGTGACGGTGGACGGCGACGGCTTTTGCGCAAATTCGGACGACGGTCGCGGCATCCCCGACGATCCGCATCCGAAGTTACCGAAAAAATCCGCCCTCGAAGTGATTCTCACCACATTGCATTCGGGCGGAAAGTT
>CAYPOX010000133.1:0-6955 GCA_964412525.1 uncultured Caulobacterales bacterium | reverse complement strand
GGGCGAGCGCGTCTTTGAGCAATCGCTGTTTGATGCCGGGAAAGTGGGTCTCGACGATCGCCGACATCTGCTCTTCGTCGGGAAACTTGATGTAGTGGAAGAAGCAGCGGCGCAAAAAGGCGTCCGGCAGCTCCTTCTCGTTGTTGGAGGTGATCATCACGATGGGTCGGACGGTCGCTTTCACCTGTTCGCCGGTCTCATAGACGTGGAACTCCATGCGATCGAGTTCGAGCAGCAGGTCGTTCGGAAATTCGATGTCCGCCTTGTCGATTTCGTCGATCAGGAGGACGGGTTTCTCCGGGGCCGTGAACGCCTCCCAAAGCTTGCCGCGGCGGATGTAATTCGCCACGTCGCGGGCCTGCTCTTCGCCCAATTGGCTGTCGCGCAGGCGTGCGACGGCGTCATATTCATAGAGGCCCTGTTGCGCCTTGGTGGTTGATTTGACGTGCCATTCGATCAAAGGCGCGCCGACCGCCCGCGCCACCTCCTGGGCGAGGACGGTCTTGCCGGTGCCGGGCTCGCCCTTCACCAGGAGCGGGCGCTCCAACGCGATGGCGGCGTTCACCGCCGCCTGCAAGTCGCGCGGCGCGACATAGCTCTGTGTGCCTTCAAAGCGCATGGGGACCTCCAATCGAGTTCAAGGGACGGTAACGGCCTCGCCGGTCTAAGAGAAGCGGCGGCGCAGCGCCGCGTTCAGGGCTGCGCAGGCGTCGCCCCATTCGCCCAGCCGGTCGCTGGTGAAGACCGGCGCGTCTTTCCACCAGGGGAGTTTGGTCTGCCCGAGCGTCGACCAGGCGAAGGAGGGCGCAATCATCAGAAACGAGACGCCGACGGCCGCGGCGATGGTGCTCGACGCGTTCGAAATTCCCGCGACCGCATCGCAATTGGCGGCGATCGCGGCCACGGTCTCCAAATCATGGAACAGGTCCGCGTCGTCGAACACGTCGATCGTCACGCCGCGTTCGGCCATGGCCGCCACCGCATTCGTCACGTCGCCATACTGGATGGAGACGATCCGCGCGTTCACGCCGTCGAACACTCGGATGAACTCATCGATGCGGGGATAGTAACGCGACCGGTCGCCGCGGTGGATCGCGGACGACCACGCCACGCCGAGAACGGGCCGGTCATCGATCCGCACGCGGAGACGCCACGCATCCACCAGATCCTTACGTGGCTGAAGGTAAGCGGGTTTCGCTGCGCCGCGAACTTTGGGATCGGTGAGGAGCGGCAAATCCGAAAAGTTGACGAACATGTCGAAGTCGTCGCCGTTCGGGCGCTTTGGGATGTCTCGCAACGTCTTCAACCGCGCCCGGTCGTCTTCATAAGCCTCAATGGCGGCGAAAGGAAATGAACGCGCGAAAAGGCCCTTAAGCCTATGGTCCGCGATGATGGTGAGGTTGGCGATTTCCGAATAACGCGCGTGAAACGCAGGGATCAAGGACGCATAAATCACCTCGTCGCCGAGGCCGTCATTGGGCGCGAGCACCACATGGCCGTAGGGGGCGGGCCCATCCGGCTCCCACCAGGCGGCGGAGCCAAGTCCGCGAAGAGACGCCGATTGTGCATTGTCGATCTGCTTCTCACGAAAACAGCGCCATCCCTCCTCGTATCGACCGGTGACGAGAAGCGCGGATCCCTTCGCCATCATGGCCTTCCTACGTGTGGTGGCGTCGGCCGGGACCGCCAGAACCACGTCCGCATGGCCGACAGCTTCAGCGATCCGAGGCGTGTTTGCTAGGAAGATTGCGAGATTGAGCCGGATCAAAAGATCGAACGGTCGCGCCTGCGCCGCGGCTTCCAGGCGTTGCAGGGCGTCCGACATGTTCCCGGTCACGTCGTCCAAGCGCGCGCGCAGCACAAGGGCGTCCGACCGTGTCGGCTCCATCGTCAGCGCGTCGTCAAGAATGACGCGCGCGGCCTTGTAGTTCTTCGTCTCCAGCAACATGCTCGCGCACGCCGTGCGCCAAGCGGCGTCACCCTTAAACGCCTCCATACGATCCATGAAGAGTTTGAATGCTTCCGGATAGCGGCGACCCGCCTGAAGGATGCGGGCGCGCTCGAACAGCAAAGGCCGCTCTTCGTCCAGCGCTTCGAGCGCCTTGTCGTTCTCCGCAAGAGCCTCGTCGATGTCACCGAGATGGCTCAACACGTCGGTCAGGCCAAGGCGCAGGTCGATCCGTTCGGGCGCGAGCGCGACCGCGGCGCGCATGGGCGAAACCGCGTCGTGGAGACGACCATCTTTGGTCGCCCGCCGCGCCTTTTCGAGGAGTTTGTCCGGATTAAGTTTCGAAGGGCCGTCAGTCACGGTCGTCGATCAACGCGCGCAAGCCGGCTTCGTCAAGCCACTCATGGTTGATGTCGCTGGCGTAACGGAAGTCCTCAGGAGACGGGCGTGCGCCGGCTTCGCGATAGGCGCGCGACAAATTAGCGGCCGCCGCGGGCAAGATCGCGTAACGGTCGGGCAATTCGACCGTCGAACGGCCGTCATCTTCCGGCACCATGACTTCATGCAATTTCTCGCCCGGCCGAATGCCGACCACGCGATGCGGCAGTTCCGGCGCCAGCGTACGCGCCAGGTCCACGATCCGCATGCTTGGAATTTTCGGAACGAACACCTCGCCGCCGCGCATCAATTCAAGGCTCGACAGCACGAAATTCACCCCCTGCCTGAGGGTGATCCAGAACCGGGTCATGCGCTCGTCGGTGATCGGCAGGTCGGTCGCGCCCTCCGCAATCAAGCGCTGGAAAAAGGGCAGCACCGAACCGCGGGAGCCGACGACATTGCCGTAACGCACCACCGAAAAGCGGCAACCGCCATCGCCGGAAAGATTGTTCGCCGCGGTGAATATCTTGTCCGAAGCCAGCTTGGTCGCCCCGTACAGGTTGATCGGATTGGCGGCCTTGTCCGTCGAGAGAGCGATGACCTTTTTGACGCCGCGACGTATTGCGGCGCGAACCACGTTCTCCGCTCCGAAGATATTGGTTCGGACGCATTCGAACGGATTGTACTCGGCGATCGGCACATGTTTCAGGGCGGCGGCGTGAACTACATAATCGACGTCCCGCATGGCCATTTCCAAGCGCGCCTCGTCGCGCACGTCGCCGATGAAGTAGCGCAGAGGCCCGCCGTCGACCGCGGGGAAACGTTGCGCCATTTCATACTGCTTCAATTCGTCCCGAGAGAAGACGATCAGCTTGGCCGGTTTCCATCGTTCCAAGACTGTTTTCACGAAGGCGTTGCCGAACGATCCGGTGGCGCCCGTCACGAGGATGCGTCGACCGTTCAAATCCGGCGCATGGGCGTCGAATCGGCGAATCGGGGCGGGGGTCATGGCGGCCTTGTCCTTCCTATCGTGCGTGCGCGTTGTGCACGAGGTCGGTCTAGACCTCCAAATCTTAAGAGGACGCTCATTCCCGGCGATTCGCGAACCTGACCGGGAAGCCGCCTGATTGCAGCCACTTATGCGACTCACTATAGTCCGCGCGCTTTGCGACCATGGGCGATACAGGAAGGTTTCGCGCGGACATGTCTGAGTTCGATCTCGCCGATTACCATCCGACGGATGACGAGCCGTTCATGAACGAACGGCAACGCGACTATTTTCGACGGCGCCTCATCGATTGGCGCGACGCGATATTGGCGGAAAGCCGCGGGACATTGGACGAGCTCCAATCCGGCGACAACGCCTTTCCCGACCTTGCGGATCGCGCGTCGAACGAAACGGATCGCGCCTTAGAGCTGCGCACCCGTGACCGGCAACGCAAATTGATCTCAAAGATCAACGCCGCCCTGCGGCGTATCGACGACGGCAGCTACGGATATTGTGAAGAGACCGGCGATCCGATCAGCCTGAAACGTTTGGTTGCGCGTCCGATCGCCACGCTCAGCATTGAGGCGCAGGAGCGCCACGAGCGTCGGGAGCGCGTCCACCGCGACGACTGACGGCGTTCAGACGGCGGTTGACGGGCTGTCGTCGGTTCCGTGCTTGTGATGCGGCCCAGAGACTAAGGTCTCGCGATCCGGGCCCAACACGATCAAGAACTCGTCCTGATCGCAGCGGACGAGAACCAGCCGCCGACGCATGTCGAGCGCCATGGACTCGACGAGCTGCAGCCGACGGGATCCGCTTGAGGGCGCGGCGAAGTTTCGCGCTCGGAGCAGGCGCAAGGCGAACGCCGCGCCGAAAGCCAAGGCCAGCACAAAGGCCAAAGCGCCAAAGGCGCGCACATAGTTGGCGATGTCCATGGTCGCTTCGATAACGGTCGCATCCGACTCTGACCAGATCGCCGCGTTCCGGCGTGGACCCCAAGCCTTGGATCCCGGATAGTGGGTTATGGTCACGACGCCGGACGAGTTGGACGAGCACGGATCGGTCGCCCCTCCGGAACTGCTTGAGGGTCTGTCCGAACCCGCTTTGATCACGACCCTTTCAGGGCGACCGATCGCAGCGAACGGGCCGTTTCGCGGGATGCTGAACGACCTGGATGGGGATGTCGACGGACCGCCGCCCCGGCTTGAGGCGCTCGCGGACGGCCAATTGCATCGCATCGCGTTTCACGGCTTGAAGGCCGCACGCCGGGGCGAGGCTTTCAGCACGACCGTCTCGGTGGAGACGGGCGGCCGCGCCATGGACGTGCGTGTCGCGAGTTCGCCCATCCGCGCGCGCGAGGAGGTTTTGTGGCGGTTTGAGCGCCGCATCATGGCGCGGGAGCCGTCCGAATCGGAGACGACGTTCGAACCGGGCGCCGACGGCTTTCCGACGACCATCGCCGCGGCGCGCTTCGTCGGCGACTTGGACGGCGAGGCGCGGTTGGTTCATGCGAATGAGGCATTTTTGGAACGCGTGGCGGCGGCCGCGCCGCACAGCCAATTCGGCGAGTTGTTCGCGCTGGGCGAGGAAAACGTGCTGGAGTCGGCGCAACGTGCGCCGGCGTCGATCGCCACGCGCGCGGCCCCGGATCGGCCGCTGGAATGCGTTCTCATCGGCGTGGAGGACGACGCCTTCGCGATCGCCCTGTTCGATCCGCCCGCCGAACGGCGCTTGGATGAGGATTTGGAGCAGGGCCGCAAACTCCAGGCGCTTGGCCGGATGGCCGGCGGCGTCGCCCATGATTTCAACAATCTGCTCCAAGCCATCATGGGCTTTTCCGACCTGTTGTTGGCGCGGCACCCGGCCGGGGATCCGTCCAATGCGGATCTGTCTCAGATCAAGCAAAACGCCGTGCGCGCTAGCGCGTTGGTCCGACAGCTGCTCGTCTTTTCGCGTCGCCAGGAGCCGCTTCGCAAAGTGCAGGCTTTGGGCGATTTGCTGGTGGAGTTGGGCGATCTGTTGCGGCGTTTGATCGGCACGGACATCGACCTCGCCGTCGTCCATGGTCGGGACGTTCCTAAAGCGCGGTTTGACGAGAGCCAGCTTGAGATGGTGGTCGTGAACCTCGCCGTGAATGCGCGCGACGCCATGCCCGAGGGCGGCGCGCTGCGCATTCGGACGGAGCGGATCGCCTCGCCGCCCAACGCGCCGGGGGAGAACGGCAAACTGCCTCCGGGCGAATACGCCATGATCGCGGTTCGTGATTCCGGCGTGGGCATGTCGGCCGAGGTGCGGGAGAGGATTTTCGAACCGTTTTTCACCACCAAAGCGGTGGGCAAGGGCACGGGACTGGGTCTGTCCACGGTTTATGGGGTCGTGACCCAATCCGAGGGGCACATTTTTTGCGACAGCGCGCCGGGCGAAGGCACGGAGTTTCGCATCTATCTCCCGGCTGCCGTGGAGGAGATTGAAGAGGTCGAAAGCCCGGAGCGCCGCCGTCGCGCGGCGGATTTGACCGGGCGCGGCGTCGTGTTGTTGGTGGAAGATGAGGATGCGGTCCGCGCCTTCGGCGAACGCGCCCTGACCAGCCGGGGCTATGAAGTCGTCTGCGCCTTCGACGGTCAGGAGGCCCTGCGGCGCATCGTGTCCGGGCTGAAGCCGGACGTGGTGGTCAGCGACGTGATGATGCCGAACATGGATGGCCCCGCGTTTTTGCGGGCCGCGCGCGGACACTTGCCGGACACGCCGTTTCTGTTCGTCTCGGGCTATGGCGCGGAGGAGGTGCGCGACGCGCTCGGGCAGGACCGGCTCGTGCGCTTCCTGCCCAAACCCTTCAGCCTGAAGGATCTCGCCCGTGCGGTGAAAGACGCAATGAACGCCGCATGATCGCGATTGAATTTTCCTCTTTTGTTCTTAGAACAAAGCGTGTACGTCTTGTGACGTTGCGTGACTCGCGCCCCCATGAAAGGATCGCGGCGAATGACGACTCAAAACGTTTTACGGCTCGCAGACGCGAAAACGATGGACAAATCCAAAGCGCTTGAATCCGCCTTGGCGCAAATTGACCGCGCCTTTGGCAAAGGCTCCGTCATGCGGCTTGGCGACCGCAAAAGCATGGATGTGGAGGCGGTCTCTACGGGCTCGCTGGGTCTCGACATCGCGCTCGGCATTGGCGGCTTGCCGAAGGGCCGGGTGATCGAGATTTTCGGCCCTGAGAGTTCCGGCAAAACCACGCTGGCGCTGCACTGCGTCGCGGAGACGCAAAAGGCAGGCGGAGTCGCGGCCTTTGTCGACGCCGAGCATGCGCTCGACCCAAGCTACGCGGCCAAGCTGGGGGTGGACGTGAACGAGCTTCTCGTCTCCCAGCCGGATACGGGCGAGCAATCCTTGGAGATCGCGGACACGCTGGTCCGTTCCGGCGCGGTCGACGTCTTGGTGATCGATTCGGTCGCCGCGCTTACGCCCCGCGCCGAGCTTGAGGGCGAGATGGGCGAGAGCTTGCCGGGCCTGCAGGCGCGCCTGATGAGCCAGGCCTTGCGCAAGCTCACCGGGTCGATCTCCAAGTCGAACTGCATGGTGATTTTCATCAATCAGATTCGGATGAAGATCGGCGTGATGTTCGGCTCTCCGGAGACCACCAC
>CAYPOX010000132.1:0-7160 GCA_964412525.1 uncultured Caulobacterales bacterium | reverse complement strand
GCTGAAGCAATCCGGCGCCGTACGCGACAATAAGCAAGTGGCCGAACGCGCCATGGACTCCAACGACCAGGAGCGTGAGCGCGGCATCACGATCTTGGCGAAATGCACGTCGGTCGTATGGGGCGAGGTTCGCATCAACATCGTCGACACCCCCGGCCACGCAGATTTCGCCGGCGAAGTGGAGCGCATACTCTCCATGGTGGACGGCGTCGTGTTGTTGGTGGACGCAGCGGAAAGCGTGATGCCGCAAACGCGCTTTGTTCTGTCCAAGGCCCTGGGTCTCGGGCTCCGCCCCATCGTCGTCGTCAACAAGGTCGACCGTGGCGACGCCCGCCCGGAAGAGGTCGTCTCCGAAATCGAAGATCTGTTCTTAAACTTGGAGGCGGACGAAGGTCAGCTTGATTTTCCTGTCTTATACGCTTCCGGTCGATCCGGTTGGGCGGCGCGCGACTTGGACGACCCGCGCGAAAACTTGACGCCTCTGTTCGAAACGATTTTGGAACGCGTGCCGACGCCCGAGCCGTTGGCGCGCGCGGCGTCGGACCATCCATTCCGCATGCTGGCAACGACGCTCGAGGCGGATCCGTTTTTGGGCCGCATCCTCACGGGGCGGATCGAATCGGGGATCTTGGACGTGAACGCCGCGATCAAGTCCATGTCGCGGGATGGCGAAGAGATCGAGCGCGCGCGCGCCACGAAACTGTTGGCGTTTCGGGGCTTGGGCCGAGAACCCGTGGACCAGGCGTCCGCCGGCGACATCATCGCCATCGCCGGGCTTCAGAAAACGAATGTCGCCGACACGATTTGCGACCCGGCGGTCGAGGCCCCTTTGCCCTCGCAACCGATCGATCCGCCCACCATCACGCTCACCGTTGGGCCGAATGACAGCCCCCTCGCCGGTCGGGAAGGCGAAAAAGTGCAAAGCCGCGTCATTCGCGAGCGCTTGCTTCGCGAGGCGGAGGGCAATGTCGCCATCGAAGTGCGGGATGCGCCCGACGGTGACTCTTATGAGGTGGCGGGCCGCGGCGAATTGCAGCTCGGCGTTTTGATTGAAACCATGCGGCGCGAGGGCTTCGAGCTTCAGATTTCCCGCCCCCGCGTGATCTTCAAAAAAGACGATGCGGACGCCAATTTGGAGCCGATTGAAGACGTCGTGATCGACGTGGATGACGCTTACGCCGGCGCGGTGATTGAAAAATTGAGCCAGCGCAAATGCGAATTGACCGACATGCGCCAGACCGGCGGCGGCAAGACGCGGGTGCTGATGCGCGGGCCTTCGCGCGGTTTGATCGGCTATCACGGCGAGTTTTTGACGGACACGCGCGGCACCGGCGTGTTGAACCGCATCTTCGCCGCCTACGAACCGCATAAGGGCCCGATCGAAGGGCGACGCAACGGCGTCCTGATCTCCAATGGCGACGGCGACGCGGTCGCCTACGCCTTGTGGAATCTGGAAGATCGCGGCGCGATGTTCATCAGTCCAGGTGAAAAGGTCTATCAGGGGATGATCGTGGGCGAGAACAGCCGTCCGGACGATCTCGACGTGAATGTGCTGAAGGGCAAAAAGCTCACCAATGTCCGCGCGTCCGGAAAGGATGAGAACGTCCAATTGACGCCGCCGAAGCGGCTCTCTTTGGAACAGGCCATTTCCTACATCGACGACGATGAGTTGGTTGAAGTGACGCCGAAATCCTTGCGGCTGCGGAAACGCGCGCTTCTGCCCCATGAGCGCAAGAAGCGCGCCAAAGCGGAGGCGGCGTGAGGCCGCTCTTCTCCGTGAAGGGTCCAAGGCGATGAGTTGGTTTGGTCGGCTCTTGGCCGGGGTGGTGGCGCTCGTCCTGGTCGCGGGCCTCGGGGCCGGCGGGTTTGCTTGGTATCTGATCGGCCGGTCAACGCCCACGGTTGAGGGAGAGTTGACCGTCCGCGGGAGCGAGGCGCCGGTCGAAATCCTGCGGGATGCCCACGGTGTCCCGCACGTCTTTGCGCAGAGCGCTTTGGACGCCTTTTTCGGCCTAGGGTTCGCCCATGGGCAAGACCGCTTCTGGCAGATGCATCTGACGCGGCGGACCGCACAAGGCCGGCTCTCGGAGATCTTCGGCGCGGACGTGCTCAACACCGACATTTTTTTCCGCACCCTCGATCTCGACGGAGCGGCCGCCAAAGCCCTTGCGGGGCTTGATGCGGACTCGCGAGCGTCGCTGGACGCCTATGCGGCAGGCGTCAATGCAGCGCTGGAGAATGGCGGCGCGCATCCATTGGAATTCGCAATCCTGAGGCTCAACGGACCGGAGCCCTGGTCCGCGGTCGACACGGTCAGCGTGATGAAGTTGATGGCCTACGACCTGGCCACCAACGCCTGGGGCGAAGCGAACGCCCAGGCCGCGCTGGCCCAACTCGGCCCGGAACGCGCCGCCCAATATCTTCCGCCCTATCCGGCCGATGCGCCGATCGCCCTGTCGCCGGGCGATCTCGGCCTTCCCGATGCGGCGACGGATCCGCCGCGTCCGCCTCTCCTGGGCCAGACGCGGATCGAACCGGAGAACGGCTCCAACAATTGGGTCATAGGCGGCGCAATGACCGCGACGGGCGCGCCCCTATTGGCCAATGATCCCCATCTCAGCCTGACGGCGCCTTCGATTTGGTACCTGGCGCATTTGTCCTTCGAAGGGCGGGACGTCTATGGCGCCACGATCGCCGGCCTTCCCGGCGTGATCTTGGGCCGCAATCGTGACGTCGCCTGGGGCTTCACGAACAATGGCGCGGACGTGCAGGACCTTTATCGGGAGCGCGTCAATCCAGACGACCCAAACCAATATCTGACGCCGGGCGGTTGGCGGCCCTTCGAAACCCGTACGGAGACCATCGCCGTCAAGGGCGGCGAAACGGTGGACGTCATGCTGCGCCGCACCCGGCACGGTCCCGTCCTTCCGAGCGATCACGCGTGGTCCGCGCTTGCAGAGGACGGCGAAGTGATCGCGCTCGCATGGACGGCCTTGGCCGACACGGACCGCAGCGCGGCCACGTTCCGTACGATCGCGACCGCCGCCGACGCGGGCGCGTTCGTCGCCGCGCTCCGGGACTTCCAGGATCCGATCCAAAACGTCGTTTTCGCGGATCGGGGCGGCGCGTTCGGCTACACGTCTCCGGCCCGCGTCCCAGTCCGGGGGCCGGAACATGACACGGCAGGCGCACGGCCGGCGACCGGCTGGGACGCACGCAATGATTGGGTCCGCGTGGCGGGTCCGGACGATTTGCCGACGGTTTTTTCGCCCAAGCGCGGTTATGTGGCCACGGCCAACAATATGATCGTGCCGGCCGCTTACCCGCTGCACCTCACTTTTGACCGGGCCTGGCTACGGGCGGCGCGGATTGAGGAGGTGCTGCGCGAAGGTCGGGCGCTGACCGTAGACGACATGAAACGCCTGCAACGCGACGTCCTCGCCATCGGCGCGCGCCGTCTGACCCCGCTTATGATGCGGATCGCCCCGCCCTCGCCGGAGGCCGAACGCGCCTTCTCCATTTTGGCGGAATGGTCCTTTGAGATGGACGCCGAGCTGGTCGCGCCGACCATCTTCGCCGCCTGGTCGGAAGACTTTCAGCGCATGGTCACCGAAGACGATCTCGGCCCGCTCTACCGTCGGCTCCACCGCCCGCGCCCCCAATTTCTCGAGAGCGTGTTGGCGGGTTCCGCCGCCGACTGGTGCGACGATCGCGAAACGGCGCGAGAGGAGACATGCGACGAGTTGCTGTCGGCCTCATTGTCCGTGGCGCTGCTCCGCTTGCGCAACGCCTATGGCGAGGATTTGGCGGACTGGCGATGGGGACGCGCCCATTTCGCGGTCTTCGCCCACGGGCCGTTTGAGCAGGTCGCACCCTTGCGCCGCTGGTTCTCCATTCGCACGCCGTCCAGCGGGGGCTATTTCACGGTCAATCGCGGCTATTATCGCTATGACGGCGACGTCGCTTATGACAATCGGCACGGGCCCGGCTTGCGGGCGGTCTATGACCTGTCCCGCCCGGACGGCGCATGGTTCATGATCTCCACGGGCCAATCCGGTCATGTCGCCTCGCCGCATTATGGCGACATGACGGAACCCTGGGCGGCGGGCGAGTATGTTCAACTGGCGCTTGATCGACGCCGCCTCATGGAGAGCGGGGCTGCACGGTTGATCATCGCTCCCTAAGAAAACTAAGAGCCCAACGCGCTCAGCAACGGCTCGACGCCAAAGCGCAACGGGTCTGTCGCCGGCAATCCCGTGGACGCCGCCGCCGCGTCCACCGCGTCGCGCGCCTCCGCATCGCCGGGTAGGCCACGCGTGTTCAAAGAGACGCCGACGACCCGCGCATTCGGATTGGTCAGGCGCGCGGCGTTTTCATAGGCGTCCACGCAGGTCGTCAAGCTCGGCAACGGATAGTTCGGCAAGTGGATGACGTGGGTCCGCCCCACTTCGTGGCATAGGATCATGGCGTCCGGCGCGGCGCCGTGGACCAGGCCGAGGGTCACGCCGGCGAAGGACGGATGAAACAGCGATCCCTGTCCTTCGACGACATCCCAATGGCGGTCGTCCTCCGCATCCGGCGTGAGCGTCTCCACCGCGCCGCTGATGAAGTCGGCCGCCACCGCGTCGATCCCGATTCCCGAGCCGGCGATAAAAATGCCTGTTTGACCGGTCGCACGGAAATCCGCAGGCACGCCTCGCGCGCGCAGCCCTTCGGTGATCGCCAAAGCCGCAAACATTTTGCCCACCGCGCAATCGGTTCCGACCGTCAGCAAGCGTCGCCCGCGCCGGGCCGCGCCGACCCCCACGGGCAGATCCACCGGTGGCGTGCGCACGTCGTGGATCGTCGCGCCGGACCGTCGCGCCGCGGCGGCCAGTTCCGGCGCCGAAGCCGCGCGCTGGTGCAACCCGCACGCCAAATCCATGCCGACGTCCAACGCCTCGGCGAGCGGCGCGATCCAATTTGGCTGAATCGCCCCGCCCGCCGGCGCAATGCCGACGATTGCGGTGCGCGCTCCCGCCTCCGCGGCTTGGCGCATGGTGAGATCCGGCGTCCCAAGATCGATCTCGCAACCTGGCAGCCGAAACTGGCCAAGGCAATCGCTTCGTCGCCATCGAAGAACGCCTTGCGCCGTTTTGGCGCCGCCCTCCAAAGTGGCGTCTCCAAGAAAGAGTATGAATGGCGGTTGGATCATAACGGGTCGCATTTATGCCCTCGGAGCCGTCCCTTGGCGAGCATCCAATTTAAGAGCGCATCGTTTGTTTGAGCGAACGCGCGAGTTGACAAACAGAATGCCGTCCGCGAGACTACCGTTGCTCATCTAGACCGGCTGAGGGATAGGCCCGACGACGCCGGGGCAACCACGCAAACGCCATTGCGAGCGGCGGGCGCGAACGGTGCCAAGTCCTGCGGACCCCACTAGGGACCGGAAGATGAGATCGCAGCGTCGCCGGCGCTGAGATCGCTCGTTCCTCCGCAGCGCTTTCGAGCATGGTTGTGGCTCGCTGAGCGGAGGTCGCCATGGCTTTCTCATTGCCCGCGCCGGTCTTGGGCGAAACGGACGTGACGTTGAACGGACGCGACCATGTGGTGTCCTTGCCCCGAATGTTCCGATTATCAAACGGCGGCGTTCTTCAGAACGGCCGCATTCGGGCGCGGGTTTATGGACGCCCTGGCAAGCCGGTCGTGCTGGCGGCCGGCGGAGTCTCGGCGTCGCGCATTCTGCGAACTGAAGGCGCGGATGTCGGTTGGTGGACCGAGGTCGTGCGGAGGGGCGGCGGGCTCGACCTTGATCGTCACCAAGTGATCGGCGTCGACTTTTTGCCGGACGCGGATGCGCGACCAATCGCAGTGTCCACGCAAGATCAAGCGCGCGCCTTCGCCATCGCTCTCGACGCGCTCTCGGTGGAGCGTCTGCACGGCTTTGTGGGCGCGTCCTATGGCGGCATGGTGGCCCTCGCCTTCGCGGCGCTTTTTCCCGAACGGATCGACCGTCTCGTGACGATCTCCGCCGCAGAAAAGGCGCATCCCATGGCGACCGCCCTGCGCGGCGTCCAGCGGCGTGTGGTCCAATCGGCCGCTCGTCTCGGAGATGCGCGCGCCGGTCTGAGCCTCGCCCGGCAAATCGCCATGACGACCTACCGAACCGAGGAGGAATTCGCCGATCGGTTCGGCCCGGAACCAGGCAAGCATTCGGACACGTTCGACATTTGCGACTATCTGATCGCGCGCGGCGACGCCTATGCGGCGCTTGAGACGCCAGAACGGTTTCTGGCGCTGTCGGAGTCGCTGGATCGGCACCGAGTCGACCCGAAACTGGTGCGCGCCGCCACGCTCTGCATCGGCGTGCCCGGCGATCGCCAAGTTCCGGTCGATGATTCCCGCCGTCTCGCCGACTCCGTCGCCGGCGAGGGACGCTTCGCCGCCCTGCCGTCTCGGTTCGGCCACGACGCCTTTCTCTTGGAGCCCGAGCGCCTGAACGCGCTGCTTCGCGAGTTTCTGCAAACCCACGCCAACGATTGAGGACCCCCATGACCGATCACGGATTCTTCACCCGCTCGATCCATGCCGGCGCCGCGCCGGACCCCACCACAAAAGCGCGTGCCACGCCGATCTATCAGACAACCTCCTATGTTTTCGACGACGTCGATCACGCCGCGCGCCTCTTCAATCTCCAGGAGTTCGGCAACGTCTATTCGCGGATTATGAACCCAACCAATGACGTACTGGAAAAGCGGATCGCGGATTTGGAAGGCGGGACGGCCGCTCTGGCGGTGGCGTCCGGACATGCGGCGCAATTGGTGGCCCTTTCGACGCTGCTGCAACCGGGGGATGAGTATGTCGCCGTCCGCCAGCTTTACGGCGGCTCGATCAATCAGTTCGACCACGCCTTCAAGAATTTCGGGTGGACCGTGCGCTGGGCGGACAGCCCGAATCCGGACGACCTTCGCCGCGTCGTGACGGAAAAAACCAAGCTGATCTTCATCGAGTCGATCGCCAATCCCGGCGGCGTCGTCACCGACATTGCGGCGATTGCGGACATCGCCCATAGCGTGCGCGCGCCGCTCGTCGTCGACAACACTTTGGCGCCCCCCTACCTGCCCCGCCCCGTCGAGCATGGCGCCGACATCGTCGTGCACTCGGCGACGAAGTTTCTCGGC
>CAYPOX010000131.1:0-7161 GCA_964412525.1 uncultured Caulobacterales bacterium | reverse complement strand
CTCCAGGTCGCGGATCGAGGGGGGCGGCGAATGCCTGCGACCAAGACAAAGCCCCAAGGCTGCAAATTCACGACGGAAGGGGCGCGGCGACCCGCATCGAGGAAGGCGCGAATCTCAGCTTCCGGAATCGGGTCCGAACGAAACGCCCGTGTGGAGATCCGCGACTCAAGCGCGGCGCGGACGGACGTCACGTCAGATGGCGAAGCTTGTGCCGCAGCCGCAGCTCGCGGTGGCCATCGGATTCTTCACCTTGAAGCTCGCCCCGATCAGCTCGTCGACAAAATCGATCACCGCGCCTTCCATATACTGGGCCGACGTGGCGTCGACGACGACCGTGGCGCCGTCGCGCTCAAGGACGATGTCGTCCGCGTCGGTCGTATCGTCCAAGTCGAACTTATAGGAAAAGCCGGAGCAGCCGCCGCCGAGCACGCTCACGCGTAGGAGCCGCTTATCCGGCTCCGTGGCCAGAATCTCCTTGATTTTGCGCGCGGCGCTCGCGCTGACGCTGAGGGAACCTTCCGTCATCGTCTTCTCCTTCCTTTGTCGGCCCAAAACCGCCTGATTCAGTACATAATGGCGTAGCGCACAGGAATGAAGGCGCGAGGCCCATGACCGACACCCGTCGCCGCGCGCCCTATGCGGCGCGAAGCGAAGACCATGGCGGCCGGCTCCATGACGAGCCGCCGAGTCGCGGCCGCTCGGATTTTCAACGCGACCGAGACCGCATCATTCACGCAGCCGCGTTTCGCCGCCTGCAATTCAAGACGCAAGTCTTCGTCTATCATGAAGGCGATCATTTCCGCACGCGTTTGACGCACACTTTGGAGGTCGCGCAAGTCGCCCGCTCGGTCGCGCGCCGACTCGGCCTCGACGAAGATCTGGCCGAGGCGATCGCGCTTGCGCACGATCTCGGGCATCCCCCCTTCGGCCATGCGGGAGAGGAGGAGCTCGACCTTCTGATGGCCGCGCATGGCGGGTTCGATCACAACGCTCAAACCCTGCGCATCCTGACCAAGCTTGAAACCCGATATGCGGCCTTTGACGGCTTGAATCTGACCTGGACCACGCTGGAGGGCGTGGTGAAGCACAATGGCCCGCTTTCGGGACCGAATGCGCGAACGGACGCCCCCTTGCCGGAGGCGATCGGCGATTATGTGCGCGGCCATGATTTGCGATTGGAGAGTTGGCCTTCGGCGGAGGCCCAGGTGGCCGCGCTCGCGGACGACGTGGCGTACACCGCGCACGATCTCGACGACGGCCTGCGGGCCGGGCTGTTTTCCGTGGAGGATATGGTTCGCGCGCCGTTTGTCGGTCCGATCGTCGTCGCCGTCCGGGACGAATGGGAGGAACTCTCTCGCGAGAAGCTCGGCGCTGAGTCCGTCCGCCGTCTGATCGGGCTGCTCGTGGAGGACATGGTCCGCGAAAGCCGAACGCGGTTGGAGACGGAAGATTGCGCGTCGGTCGAGCGGGTGCGCGACGCGTCCCGACCGGTGATCGCCTTTTCCGATCATGTCGCCGCGGAACACAAGGCGTTGCGCGCATTCTTGTTTCAAAACATGTACCGGCATCATCGCGTCAACCGCGCGATGAGCGCCGCGCGGCGCGTGACTCGTGACCTGTTCAAGCTTTATGTCGACGAGCCGGACGTGATGCCTCCGGATTGGCGGCGGCGCAGCTTGGCGGCGGCGAATGACGCGGCCGCCGCGCGGGTGGCGTGCGACTACATCGCTGGGATGACTGATCGCTTCGCTCTGGCGGAGCACCGACGTTTGATCCGCGCGGATTTTGCGGGGTGACCGGCAGGCTGGACGCTTGATGCGAATCGCGCTTGGAGTGACGTATGAACGACCGAGATGACGACTTCGACGACCGCGACGACGCGTTTGATCCCTATGACGATGCGGGTTCCCGGCGGCTTCCCCAAGGGGTGGTGCTGTTCGCGGCGGCGTTGCTGACTCTGGTCGGCTTCGCCGCGGTCGTGCTCATCGCCTACAATCTCGGGGTGCAAGACGGTCTGAAACGGGCGCCGACGGTCGTGGCGGCGCCGGAAGGACCGTACCGCACGCCGCCGACGGAGGATGACGGCCCGAGCGGCTTTGTCGCGCCCCACCAGGATCGCGAGATTCTCGCCCGCGCCGAGTACGATGACGGGGGCGAAGACGCAGCGCCGCCGCCGGACTATGGGCGGGAAGCAGAGCAATTGGACTCCTTGATCGAAGATCGCGTGTCTGCGCCCCCGACCGATACCGAGACCACGCCGGCCGAAGCCGCCCAGGACGTTCCCGCCGAGCAGGTGGCGACGCCTCCGACGACACGCCCCGCCGAGCCGATCGACGAAACGCCGGCGCCGCGCCCGTCTGAGCCGTCGCCGTCGACGACCCGACCGGAGCCGCGTGAAACGGCCCCTGCGTCGGTCGACGCGGCGGCGGAGGACTCTTATTTCGTGCAAGTCGCGTCCGTGCTGACCAACGCCGAAGACGCGGATCGCGAATGGGGTCGTTTTGACTCCCGGTTCGGCGAGACCGTGCCGTCCGGCCGCGGAAAGGATGTGCGCCGGGTCGAGTTGCCGGACGGCCGCATCGCCTTTCGCGTGCGCGTCGGACCTTTCGCGGATCGCCCGTCGGCGAGCGAGTATTGCGACACGCTGAAGGCCCGCGAGCAAAGCTGCCTCGTCACCAAGGGTTGATTTGAGCGCGCCCGCCGCCGCCGTCATCGGCCTTCCTGGGCCTCGGCTGGATACGCAGGATCGCGCGCGGCTCGCCGCCCTCGATCCGTTGGGCGTGATCCTGTTCGCGCGAAATGTGGAAGCGCCCTCACAGCTCCAAACTCTCTGCAGGGACATACGCGACGCGCTCGGGCGGTCCGACGCGCCGATCTTGATCGACCAGGAAGGCGGCCGCGTGGCGCGGCTGAAACCGCCCCATTGGCCCGAGCGCAGCGCCGCGGCGCCGATCGGCGCGGCTTTCGTCCGCGATCCCGAGGCCGGGCGGCGGGCGGCGTGGCTGCATGGCCGGCTGATCGCGCATGACGTGACCGGGGTGGGGGTCGACGTCGTCTGCGCGCCGGTGGCCGACGTTCGCGATCCGGACGGCCACGACGTCATCGGCGATCGGGCGTATGCCGACGACCCGTCGATCGTCATCGCCTGCGCCGGAGCCGCAAGCGACGGCATCATTGCGGGCGGCGCGGTTCCCGTGGTGAAGCATGCGCCGGGCCATGGACGGGCGCGCGCCGACAGTCACGAAGAGACGCCGGTCGTCGACGCGTCGTTGGCGGAACTTGAGACGCGCGATTTCGCGCCGTTTCGCGCCTTGGTCGGCGCGCCGTGGATGATGACCGCCCATGTGGTGTACGAGGCGTTGAACCCGAGCCACGTGGCGACACTGTCTCGGAGAATTCTGCACGACATGATCCGAGAGGAATGGGGCTATGAAGGCGTGATCGTCAGCGACGACTTGGCCATGAAGGCGCTGCAAGCCTCGCCTGAGAGCGCCGCAGCTCAGGCGCGCGCCGCCGGGTGCGACCTTGTTTTGTGGTGCGCGCCGGACTGGGATCGCGCCGGGGACGTTTGTCGCGGTGCGGGTCCGATCGGCATCGAAGGCGCGGATCGTCTGCGGCGCGCGCGCCCGGTCGCGGCGGAGCCCTTCGATCCCGAGGCGGGCGCGGCGGAATTCGCGCGCCTGTTGGGCGGGTCCGCATGACGGAAACGGTGCTGGACGATTTCGACGCGGGCGGCGCGCCTGGGCCGGTCGCCCAGGACGATTTGCTGACCGTGCGAACGGAGGGCTTTGAAGGGCCCTTGGATTTGCTGCTCGCCTTGGCGCGCACGCAGAAGGTGGATCTGTCGAAGATTCAGATTCTGCCGCTGGCGGAGCAATATCTGTCCTTCGTGCGGCGCGCGCGCGAACTTCGGCTGGAATTGGCGGCCGACTATTTGGTGATGGCGAGTTGGCTCGCCTTCCTCAAATCGAAGCTCATGCTGCCGACGGCGCCGGAGGATGAGGACGACGTCAGCGGCGAAGACATGGCGGAGCGCCTCGCCCTGCGTTTGAAGCGGTTGGAAGCGATGCGCGAGGCGGCCAAGGCTCTCATGTCTCGGAACCAACTCGGCCAAGACGTTCTCGCGCGCGGCGCGCCCGAAAGCTGGGGCGAGAGACGGCGGTTCGAATGGCGCGCGACTCTCTTCGATTTGGTCAGGGCTTACGTCAAGCAACGGGCGAAGGCGGCCACGGTGCAAACCTATGCGCCGGAGCGGCCGCCGATCATGAGCATTGAAGATGCGCGCCGCGTGTTGATCGATCTGTTGCGCGCGGCGCCGGAATGGCGGGGCTTGGAGACCTTGGTCGGCGCGCACGAGCCGGATGACGCCCGTCGATCGCCGCGCTCGCGCTTTGCGAGCTTCCTAGTCGCCACCTTGGAGCTGGTCCGCGACGAGCGCGCGGAGTTGCGCCAAATGCAGCTTTACGACTCCATCTATGTACGCCCGAGGACCGGGGAATGACCGAACACGATGCGGCGTTCGCCCATAAGGTTCGGCTTGTGGAGGCCTTGATCTTCGCGTCCTCGGAGCCGGTGGCCGACGCGCAGATCGCGGACGTGGTCAGCGACGCGGGCGACGCGGAGGCCGTGGTGGAGACCTTGCGCGCCGCCTATGATGCCCGCGGCGTGCAGTTCGTGCGCGTGGCGGGCGGTTGGGCGTTTCGAACCGCGCCCGACCTCTGCCAGGAGCTGGACGCGGTGAAGGTGGAGCCGCGCAAATTGTCGCGCGCAGCGCTCGAGACCTTGGCGATCGTGGCCTATCATCAGCCGGTGACGCGCGCGGATATCGAGGATATTCGCGGCGTTTCGGTCAGCCGAGGCACGCTCGACCAATTGCTGGAGATCGGCTGGATCGGTTTGCGCGGCCGCCGACGCGCCCCGGGCCGCCCCATCACCTATGGCACGACGCTCGCTTTTCTCGACCATTTCGGCCTGGCGGCTCTGGACGACCTGCCAGGTCTGGCCGAAATGAAAGCGGCGGGTCTGTTGGATCCGCGGCTGGCGGACGCGCTGGATGAGGTGCGACCGCGCGTTGATGCGGACGACGAGGATCCGCTGGATGACGCGGAACAAGCGGCCTTCGTTCTGGACGCGTTTGCGCCGGAGACGGAAAACGAGGCGTGACGCGTTGCGAAGACGAGCCCCCAAGGCTTAGGACATCGTAAAGCAAAGGAGGCGCGGCCACGCGGCCGTGGTGGGTCTATGGGACCGAACTGGATCAGCATTGTCGTCATCATTGTTCTTGTCGTCGTTTTGTTCGGCGGGCGGGGCAAAATCTCCAGCATCATGGGCGATTTTGCGAAAGGCATTCGCAGCTTCCGCGACGGTTTGAAGGACGGCGACGAGGACAAAGACGCGCCGAAACCCTTGACGGTGGATGGGAGCGCCGCGGAAACCGACGCCAAATCGAAAACGGCGGCTGGCGAGGGCTGACGTCAAGCCATGCTGCCGGACCTCGGCTTCGTTGAAATTCTGACGGTCGGCGCGATCGCTTTGATCGTGGTCGGTCCCAAGGATTTTCCGCGTTTGATGCGGGATCTCGGCCGCGGCGTCGGCCGCGTGCGCGCCATGGCGCGCGAGTTTCAGATTCAGTTGGACGCCGCGGCGCGCGCCGCCGAGGTCGACAGCCTGCGGGACGAAGTGCGCCGGCTGCGCGATGACGCGGACCCGACTCGCGAGGCGCAGAAGGCGTTGAACGAAGCAGAGCAGGCGTGGCGCTCGCCCAGCCAGACCAAGAACTCCGACGCCGCGGAACCACCAAAGAACCATGACGGCTGATACCGGCGAGGCGGGCGATCGGGACCAAGCGGAGATTGAAGCCTCCCGCGCGCCTCTGATCACCCATTTGGCGGAGTTGCGGCGCCGACTGATCGTGGTGTTCGCCGCGTTGTTGGCGATCTTCGTGCTCGGCTTTCTGGTCTCGCGACCGGTGTTCGATCTCTTGGTGCTGCCATTTGAAAACGTGACGGAGGGCCGCGAATTTCGGTTCATTTACACGGGTCCGCTTGAGTTTTTTATCGTCCAACTGAAAATCGCATTCTACATCGCGATCGGGTTCGGGTTTCCCGTGGCGGCTTGGCAGGCCTACGCCTTCGTCGCTCCAGGCCTCTACCGCAGCGAGCGGCGGGCGGTGGCGCCCTTTCTCATCGCGGCCCCGGTTTTGTTCACGGCGGGATCCGCGGTCGCCTATTTCGGCGTTTTTCCGGTCTTGGCTGAATTCGCTCTGAGCTTTGAATCGAGTGGAGAAGATGGGCGCGCCGCCGTCGAGCATTTGCCGCGCGTCTCCGAATATATCGCGATGGAGGCGGCGCTCGTCACCGCCTTCGGCTTGGGGTTCCAATTGCCCGTTGCGATCGGCCTTTTGGCGCGGGCGGGCCTGGTCTCGGCGCGAACTTTGCGCCGCGGTCGGAAATACGCCGTGGTCGGCGTCTTCGCCTTCGCCGCGTTTGCGACGCCGCCGGATCCGCTGAGCCAGTTCGCGCTCGCGATCCCGGTTTATCTCCTTTACGAATTGTCGATCTGGGTGGCGCGGCTTGCGCGGCCGAAACACTTGGACGACGCCACCTAGATCGGCGGTGTCCTCCGTCGTATAGCCCCTCCCGAAATCGGAGCGACGACTCATGCATGACATCCGGGCGCTGCGCGAGGATCCGGCGCGCTTCGATCGTGGTTGGGCGACGCGCGGTCTGCCGCCCCAGGCGGAATCCTTGCTGGAAAAGGACGCCGAGCTTCGTGCGCTGACCACGCGGCTTCAGGACGCGCAGACCGAACGCAACGCCGCCTCCAAAGAAATCGGCAAGGCCATGGGCCAGGGCGATCAAGAGAAAGCGGACGCGCTCAAGGCGCGGGTGGCGGCGCTCAAATCGGAGCTGCAAGAGGGTGAGGACAAGGAACGGGCCTTGCGTGCGGATTTGGATGCCGCGCTGGCCGCGATCCCAAATTTGCCGCTGGAGGATGCGCCGGAAGGGCCCGACGAGACCGCCAATGTGGAGACGCGCCGCTGGGGAACGCCGACGCGCGAGGCTGGTCTGGAGCACGAAGCCATCGGCGAGGCGAAGGCACATCTTGAATTCGAGACGGCCGCCTAACTTACCGGCGCGCGTTTCTGTTAGTTGCGGGGCC
>CAYPOX010000130.1:0-7180 GCA_964412525.1 uncultured Caulobacterales bacterium | reverse complement strand
AACGCCCACGCGCGCCGACATGAGATGCGTTCCCCGGTCGCCCGAAAAGCCGCCCTCATAGACGATAGCGCCAGCGACGGGGCCCACGGCCAGCTCGATCCCGGCCCCAGTCGTCATCGCGATGCGCGACGGCGCGGCCGTTTCGATCACAAACGCGTCCGCGCCGCTTCCCAGCCGTGCTCCTGTCTGAGCGCGCAAGTCGAGAACCTCGACGTCCAAACCCAAGCCCACATGCGGCGCCACGCGCACCTGGCCACATTGGATCCCCCAAGATGCCGAGACGCCGACACCGAGAAGAGCGCTTAACGCGTCTTCATCGTCAACCTCTAAAATTGTAAATTCCGAGCCCGTCTCGACGAAGCTCTGGCGGTCAAATTGTCCGAAAGAAGCTTGGAAAAAGGGTTCTGCGAACAGGCCGGTGCCGTCTTCCCGTCCAGGGCCGGCGCGATGGGCGACGCGTGCATAGCCTCCCGCCTGGTGGCCGTTCACGTCGTCCGCGCGGACCACGTCGTCGAGCCCCGCAAAAGCGATTCGGCGTTCGGATTCCATCATGATGTACGTATATGCCCCCGCGACCCGGGCGCGCCATGCGCCGCGCGCATAGCGTGCAAAGGCCCCGATCGCCCACATATCGGCCTCAACGACGCCAAGCCCGCCATCCGTCTCCGACTCGAAATCGCCGTAACCGATCGCCACGCCGACCGCGCGCCCGTCGGAAAAGGCCCGTTCATAACCCGCCGTCACGCCCCGCATATCGGTCTCATGTCCCGGGGCGGTTTCGTCGCTATCCGTATCTTCGCTGAAACGAAAAGGCGCCGCCCAAATCGCATAGCCGTCGTCTTGCCTCAGCGAATCCGACGGCAGTGCGACCGCCCCGCCAAGCGACGCGACCCGCACGCCGTCCGCCTGAACGCGATCGACGCCGCCCGGATGCGCGGGCGCGCCGAACGCGCCGGTGAAGCCGCGCATGATGACCCCGCCCGCCCGCGTCTTCGCCTGCACCGCATTGGCGTGGGTGACGCCGGACAGCGCGAGGCGCGCGGCGGCGGGGTCGGACGCGGCGGCGACTTCCGCACGCAAAGCCTCGCCGGCCTCGCCTTCCAAGGCGGCCAAAGTCTCCGAGACGGTCGTGTCGATCGAGCCGGCGCCGGTTTGCGCGTGCGCCACGCCCATCATCGCAAGAAAGCCGCCGGTGGCGGTGATACGTATCCGCATGATTGTGGTCATCCGTTTGTCGCCGCGGCGTTCCGCAACCCGTCGGCGGTGTATCCCGCTTGCTTGCGTAGGTCCACGGCTAGAGCCGATACGCATTGCGCCGTGCAAAAGGCTCGCTATCGTGCCGACCATGAAAAACGAACGTGTCGTGCATGTGGTGGGCGGTGGTTTGGCCGGATCCGAGGCGGCCTGGGCTTTGGCGCGCGCCGGGGTGTCCTGCGTGCTGCACGAAATGCGGCCGACCCGCGGAACGGACGCCCACAAGACCGATAAGCTCGCAGAGCTGGTGTGTTCGAACTCGTTCCGCTCGGACGATTGGACGGGCAACGCCGTGGGCTTGCTCCACGAGGAAATGCGGCGCGCAGGTTCGCTCATCATGGCGTGCGCCCAAGAGGCGCAGGTTCCGGCCGGCGGCGCGTTGGCCGTCGACCGCGACGTCTTCGCCGACGCCGTCACGGCGCGCCTCGCGGCGGAACCGCGGATCACCATCGTCCGAGAGGAGGTCGCCGGCTCGCCGCCCGAGGATTGGGACCAGGTGATCTTCGCCTCCGGCCCCCTCACCTCACCGGCCTTGTCCGAGGCGATCCTGGCGAAGACCGGCGAAGAGACCCTCGCCTTTTTCGACGCGATCGCCCCGATCGTGCACACGGACAGCATCAATTTCGATCGAGCCTGGAAACAGTCGCGCTACGACAAAGCGGGCCCCGGCGGCGACGGCGCCGACTATGTCAATTGCCCGATGGACCAAGCCGAGTACGAGGCGTTCATCCAAGCCTTGATCGACGGAGAAAAGACGGATTTCAAAGAATGGGAGACGAGCACGCCCTATTTTGAGGGGTGTCTCCCGATCGAGGTGATGGCGGAGCGAGGCGTGGACACGTTGCGCCACGGTCCCATGAAACCGGTCGGCCTGACCGATCCGCGCACGGGGCGGCGTCCTTACGCTGTGGTCCAGCTCCGCCAGGACAACAAGCTGGGCACTCTTTACAATCTCGTGGGCTTTCAAACAAAGCTGAAATATGGCGAGCAGAGTCGGGTGTTTCGCATGATCCCCGGCTTGGAGAACGCCGAATTCGCGCGCCTTGGCGGCCTGCACCGCAACACCTTCCTCAATTCGCCGAAGGTGTTGGACGGGGCTCTGCGCCTCAAGGTGGAGCCGAGGCTGCGCTTCGCCGGCCAAGTCACGGGGGTGGAGGGCTATGTGGAGTCCGCGGCGATCGGCATGCTCGCCGGGCGGTTCGCCGCGGCGGAATGTCAGGACCGCAACATCACGATCCCACCCGCTACGACGGCCTTTGGCGCGCTTCTGCGCCATATCACCGGCGGCCATATGAGCGAAGGCGCCGGCGCGAAAGGCGCATTCCAGCCGATGAATGTGAATTTCGGCCTCTTCCCGCCCTTAGAGCGCGCGCCGACCAAGAACGCCGAGGGCGGACGCCTGCGCGGCAAGGAGAAAGGCCGCGCCAAGAAGCGCGCCATGGCGGAGCGGGCGTTGGCCGACTGGGCGGCATGGCTGGACCCGTCGCGCGCGCCGCAATTGGAAGCGGCGGAGTGACGGTTCAGGCCTTTGTCGATCCGGAACGGTCATAGCCGCGGCGGCGTCAAGCTGCTATGCTTCGACAATGCTCTGATCCAGGCGAAGCGGTGTTATGGGCCTTAAAGAAAAGCGTTTGATCAACGTCGTTAAGGACGAAAATATCCCATCGCACAAAGAATATGCGAAGGCGAACTTTGGTTTCGATGTTGAGTTTGATCTGAACTGGGATGAGTGGACGGACAATTACGACGCCGTCTTAAACCTCAATGGCTATGTCCTCGATCAAGCGATGCAAGCGTTGTACTTTGTGGGGCGCGACGCAGAAGGCAAAGACGCCATCCAAGATGGCGTCAAGACGATCAAAGTCGTTCACCTCCAAGACTCAGGGCAGAAGTCGATGACCCTCGGCTCCGGCGTTTTGACGCTGAGCGTCGCGCCGGCCGCAGGCTGGGACGGCGTTTTTCATAACAACGACATCAAAACATATCTGACGGATAACCTGTAAGTTTCGGCCCGTTCGTCGTCGAACGGGACGATCATATCCGCCCCATCGACGCCGCAATCGTGATCGCCCAGCGCCTTTGGATCGGCCCAGGCGTCCAGGGAATGGCGAACGGATCTGCGTCGCGCAGCTTGCGGATCAATTTCGGCAAAACGGCCCCATAGAGCGCCGCCGGGCGGGCCATGGCGGGCAACGCCTGAAACGCCGTGCGTGCGGCTTCGAGGTCCTTCGCCGCCTGTTCGAGCATTCGGTTCCGCAAGGCGGTTAAGGCGTCGGCTTCGTGCGCCGCAAAGGCCCGTTCCGGATCGCCGAGAAAGGCCGTCGTCGGCGCGGAGAGACGACGTCTCGCCAAATGATGCGGCATGGCGCGGACCAAACCGACCGCGCCCCAAGCCCGCCCCAGCGGCTTGGCCAGCTCCCTCGCACGCGAGGGGTCGACGGCGAAAGCGCTGCGCAACGCCGCCTCGATCAAGCCGCCGGCGGTGGCGTCAAGATAGGCGTAAAAGGCCGCATCGTCGGCGAAGGGCGTCTCGTCGAAATCGCGCTCCCGGGCCTCGATCAACGCCGCGAGCAGAGGCGCGATCTCCGGCGCGTCCGCCACCAGCTCCGCAAGCGCCTCGGCGGCGTCATGTCGTCGGATCGGGCCGCCTTGGACCGCCGCCTCCAGCGCCTCACGCCACCATTGCAGGCGCATCAGGCCGATGGTCGGCTGGCTGACGCTCTCCCAGGCCTTCGCCACTTCTTGATTGACCGCGTAGAGCGAAATCAGACGCCGCCTTGCGTCCGGCCCCGCCAAAAGCGCCGCCTCCACGCGTTCCGGGTCGGCGCGGCGCGCCTCCATGAGGAGACGCCGGTCGCGCGCCGGATCGGTCACGGTGACGTTTCGGCGGGGGCCTCCCGCGTCACGCCGACCAGACGAAGGATCGGGGCCGCGATGAAGATCGACGAATAGGTGCCGACCACGACGCCCCAAATCATGGCGAAGGTGAACCCGCGCAGCACAGGTCCGCCCAACACGTATAGCGATCCCAACGCTAAAAGCGTCGTCAAGGACGTCATCAAAGTGCGCGACAAGGTTCGATTGACCGCCAAATCCAGAAGCTCGTTCAACGGCATTTTTTTGTAGCGGCGCAGCTCCTCGCGCACCCGATCGTAAACGACCACGGTGTCGTTCAAGGAGTAGCCGACAATGGTGAGAAGCGCGGCCACGATCGGCAGGCTGAACTCCAATTGAAGCGCTGAGAAAATCCCAATGGTGAGGATGAGATCGTGCGCCAACGCCGCCACCGCGCCGAGGCTGAACTGCCACTCGAAGCGGAACCAAATGTAGACGACAATGGCGAAAAGAGCCGCACCCAATGCGATCCCGGCGGACCGGAACAATTCTCCGGAGACCTTCGGTCCGACCACTTCGGCTGACCGCACGCTCGCGCCGGCGAAGGCCTCCGCCATGGCGGCCTCCACCTGCCCCACCGCATCATTGCCGCCCTCGGAGCCCACCTGCACCAGAATTTCGTTCTCGGCCCCGAAACGCTGCACGGCGGCTTCGGGAAATCCCGCCGCCTCGAGCGCCGTGCGCGCAAGCCCGACGTCGATGGCGTCGTCCGCTTGGATCTGGACCACCGCGCCGCCCGTAAAATCCACGCCGAGATTGAGACCGCGGGTCGCCGTCAATCCGATCGACGCCAACACCAAAAGGCCGGATAAGATGAGCGCGACGAACGATCCCCGGGTGAAGGGAATCGCCGTGTCCTTGAAGATGATGGCGAGCGGATTCACGGCGTCCTCACGCCAAGCTCGGCAGCGTCTTCGGCCGCCGGCCCCAAAGATACTGGCTCACGAGAACGCGGGTGAACACGATGGCCGTGAACATCGACGTGCCGATCCCGATCGCCAAGGTGACGGCGAAGCCTCGGACCGGACCGGAGCCAAGCTGATAGAGAATCGCCGCCACAATGAAGGTGGTGACGTTTGCATCCACGATGGCGCGCAACGCCTGGCCGAAGCCCGTTTGCGCCGCCTGAATCGGCGTTTTACCCGCCCGGCTCTCTTCACGTATTCGCTCGAAGATCAGCACATTGGCGTCCACCGCCATGCCGATGGTGAGGACGATGCCCGCCAAACCCGGCAACGTGAGCGTCGCCTGAAGTAAGGAAAGAACGCCAACGATCAGCATGATGTTCACGGCCAAGGCGATGGACGCGTAAATCCCAAAACGCCGGTAGGCGATCAGCACGAACAAAATGACGGCGACCAGGCCGACCAGCGCGGCCTTCTCGCCGGCCTCGATCGAATCCTGGCCGAGATCGGGACCGACTGAACGTCGTTCCTCCACGGTCAATGAGGCCGGCAAAGCGCCGGCGCGCAAGAGGATCGCCAGATTGGTCGCTTCAGTCTGATCGAACCGCCCGGTGATCCGCCCGGAGCCGCCCGGGATCCAGGATTGAATCACCGGCGCGGAGACGATTTCGTCATCGAGCACGATGGCGAAGCGCCGTCCGATATTGTCGCGCGTCGCGTCGCCGAATTTGCGGCCGCCCTCCGCGTTCAGGGTGAAGGACACCTCGAAGGGCGGATTGTCCTGGCTGGCTTGCGCGCGCGCGCCCGTGAGCATGTCGCCGGTGATGATCGGCCGACGCTCCACGGCGAGCGTCTCTCCGCGTTGGGAGACGAGAATGCGCGTTCCCGGCGGCGCACGCCCCTCGGCCAAGCGATCCGCGTCGGCGCTTTCATCCACCATATTGAGCGTGAGGCGCGCCGTACGCCCGATCAGTTCGACGATCCGTTGCGGATCGCTCTCGCCGGGCACCTGCACCACGATCCGGCGCGCCCCCTGGCGTTGAATGGTCGGTTGGGTGGCCCCCGTGGCGTCAATCCGACGGCGGACGATCTCAATCGATTGCTGGACGGCGAAGCGCTCAATCTCGCGGATGCGATCCTCGGTCAAAGTCACCCGGAAGACGCCCACGGCGCCGCCGGACTCCAGCGTGAAGCCGCCGCCGGGCGCAAAAGCCGTGGCTCCGCCCACCACATCGACGATTCGGCCTCGGGCTTCATCCGCGTCCTCGGCCGCAACGCGCACGGCGACCCCGGTCTCGTCCGCCGTCACCGACTCCGCCCGAATGCGCCGGCCCTGCCCGCCCCGACCGGAAAGGGCGTCGCGCATGTCGATCCGAAGCGAGTCGAGCCTTTCGGCGACCGCCTCCTGAACCTGGACCTCCAAGAGCAGATATGAGCCGCCTTGCAGATCAAGGCCCAGGCGCAAGGGCTTCAGACCGATCGACGCCATCGTCTCTCGGATCGGCGGCGGCGCGAGATTGGGCGCGGTTGCGATCGCGCCCAAAAGGAGCACGACGACGACGACCAGAATGCGTCCTGCCGAGAGTCGTCCCACGGTCAAACTCAGCCGGACTTGCCGTCGTCGTTGACGGCCACCGGCTCGCCCTTGGCGCGCACGTGGCTCAGTGTCGTCTTTACCACGCGCACCTTCACGCCGTCCGCAATCTCGACCTCAATCTCCTCGTCGTCGATCACCTTCGTCACTTTGCCGATAATCCCGCCCGACGTGATCACGGTGTCGCCGCGGCGCACGGCGGACACCATTTCCCGATGTTTCTTCACGCGCTGTTGTTGGGGACGGATGATCAGAAAGTAGAAAACCGCAATAACCAACACGAAGGGCGCGAGTTGGACAAGAAACGCGGCCGGGCCGGGCGAGGCTCCGGCGGCTTGAGCGTAAGCGACTGCGACGCCGAACATGGCGGAGGCTCCTTAAAGATGACAGTGGAGGCGGCCGACGGACTTCGATCCCGGCGACGATGTGTTTGGGGAGGTAGAAACCGCTGAGGGCGCTGGCAACGCCGCGCGTCTCAGCCTCTGGTCGGCAATTGCGTTAACGGGTCGACCGCCGCCGATCCGCGCCGGGT
>CAYPOX010000129.1:0-7184 GCA_964412525.1 uncultured Caulobacterales bacterium | reverse complement strand
CCCTCCTTTGCGGCGCGCTTGGCGGACGGGGCGGCGGCCACGGACTATCGGGCCAAGCCGGCTCTTCAATCCGCGGAGCGGGCCGCCGCCAATGTGGAGACCGTCGCCGCCGCCACTGAAGAGCTCTCCGTCTCCAGCCAAGAAATCGGCCAGCAGGTGACGCAAGCTTCAACGGTGGCCCGCCGCGCCGCGGAAGAAGCCGAACAAACCAATGAAACGGTTCGCGGCCTGTCCGACACCGCCGAGAAAATCGGCGAGGTTCTCCGCCTGATCAGCGACATCGCCGAGCAGACCAACCTCCTCGCGCTCAACGCGACCATTGAGGCCGCGCGCGCCGGCGCGGCGGGCAAGGGCTTTGCGGTCGTCGCGAGCGAAGTCAAAGGGCTCGCCAATCAGACGGCCAATGCAACCGACGACATCTCCAAGCAAGTCATTGCGATTCAGGAGGCGACCCGGAAAACCGCGGAGGTGATCAGCGGCGTCGTCGGGACGATCAAACAGGTGGACGACAGCGCCAGCGCGATCGTCGCGGCGGTCGAAGAGCAAGGGGCCGCGACCGGCGAGATTTCGCGCAACATCACCGAAGCGAATATGAGCGCCTCGGAGGTGAGCCGCGGCGTGGATGAAGTGCAGACGCTCGCGGTCAAATCCCAATCCGCCGCGGAAGGCGTGCGGGAGACCTCGCGCGACGTCTCCGCCCAAGCCGAAAAGCTGCGCACCGCGTTGGACGCCTTTTTGACCGAGATCCGATCCGTCTGAGCGCCGCCCCCCGTGGCTTCATCGCGGGATTTCCTTATGTAGAAGGGCATGAGCATTCATGTCCGAAGCATGGGGTGTCGATTGAATGCGCTCGAATCCGAGCGCATGGCTGACCATGCGCGCAGTCAAGGCCTTTCGGACCTGGTGATCGTCAACACCTGCGCCGTCACGGGCGAAGCGCAGCGCCAGGCGCGCCAAGCCGTAAGACGGGCGAAGCGCGACCATCCCGAAGCCCGCGTGGTCGCCACCGGCTGCGCGGTGCAGGTTGCGCCGAATGAATTCGCAAGATTGCCCGAAGCGGATCGGGTCTTGGGCAATGCGGAGAAGTTGCGGGCGGAAAGCTGGACGAAGGGCGCGCTGCGCGAACGCATGGCGGTCGGCGACGTCATGGCGGAGACGACGATCACGCCCGCGCCCGTCGACGGCACCTTGGGTCGAGCACGCGCATATCTCCAGGTCCAAAACGGCTGCGACCACCGTTGCACGTTTTGCATCATTCCTTTCGGCCGGGGCAACGCCCGCTCCCTGCCGATCCCGGATGCGGTCGACCAAGCCCGGCGACTCGTCGAAGCGGGGCATGGGGAGATCGTCCTAACCGGCGTGGATCTCACCTCCTGGGGCGCAGATTTGGACGGCCTGCGCTTGGGGGATCTGTGCGCGGCCATTTTGCGCGGCGCGCCGGAACTTCCACGTCTTCGGCTGTCCTCCGTGGACGGCGTGGAAATCGATCCGGTCCTGATGCGTTTGTTCGCGGAGGAGCCGCGCCTCTGCCCGCACGTGCACCTTTCCTTGCAATCCGGCGCGAATTTGATTCTGAAGCGCATGAAGCGACGTCACCAGCGTGAGGACGCCATAGCCTTGTGCCGGGACCTCCGGCGCGAGCGGCCTGAGATTGCGTTCGGCGCCGACCTCATCGCCGGCTTTCCCACGGAAACCGACGCGCACTTCCATGACACGCTGTCTCTGATTGAGGAATGCAATCTGTCGTTTATCCACGCCTTTCCGTTCTCGCCCCGCCCGGGCACGCCCGCCGCGCGTATGCCGCAACGCCCCGCCGCGCAGATCCGAGCGCGCGCTGAGGCGCTTCGCGCGAAGGCGGCCGAAGCTTTGCGCGCGCGTCTTCAGGCGCTGGAGGGCGCCCAGCGCAACGTTCTTGTGGAGGCGCCGGGCCGCGGCCGTACGGAGTGTTTTGCTGAGGTCGCCTTGCCGGCGGACCTGCCGGCGCGACCAGGCGCGATCGCTCCGATGACGTTGGGCCCCAGCCCGGACGGTCGACGCGCAGGTTGTGCGTCCGACGTGCGAGCGGCGGCGTGAGCGACGACAAGCCCGGCATTTTCGCCCGGATCGCCGGCGGATTGCGGAAGAGCTCCGCGAAAATCGGCGATGGTCTGGCCGGGGCCTTCACCAAAAAACCCTTGGACGACGAGGCGCTGGACGCCTTCGAAGAAACGTTGATCGCGGCAGATCTCGGCGTCGAAACGGCGGCCGCCCTTCGGGCGCAACTGGCCAAGGCGCGCTTTGGCCAAGAAACCAGCGAAGACGACGCGGCGAGGTTTTTGGTGGACGCCTTGGCCGAGTTGATGACCCCCCACGCCGCGCCGTTGCGGCCGGATCCCGACCAACGGCCCTATGTGGTGATGGCGTTGGGGGTGAACGGATCCGGCAAGACGACGACCCTCGGCAAACTCGCCGCCCGCTGGACCGCCGAAGGTCGACGGGTGGTGATGGGCGCGGGCGATACGTTTCGGGCCGCGGCCATCGAACAGTTGCAAGCATGGGGAAATCGGACCGGCGTGCCCGTGATCGCCAAAGAGATCGGCTCGGATGCAGGCGCGCTCGCCTTTGAGGCCCACCAAGCGGCCTGCGAGGCGAACGCCGACGTCTTGTTGCTCGACACGGCGGGTCGGTTGCAGAACAAGGCCGCCCTAATGGACGAATTGGCGAAGATCGTGCGCGTGCTGCAAAAACGCGCTCCGGACGCGCCGCATGAAGCGCTGCTTGTGCTGGACGGGACGAGCGGCGCCAATGCGGTCGCCCAAGCAAGAGCGTTTGCAGAGGTGGCGCCGGTCACGGGCCTCGCCGTCACCAAGCTCGACGGCACGGCCCGGGGCGGCGCGGTGGTGGCCGCCGCCCGCGCCGTCGGATTGCCGGTGCGCCTTATCGGAGTGGGCGAATCGGCCGAGGATTTGCACGATTTTGACGCACGCGCCTTCGCCGAAGGTTTGGTCGGAACCGCTGCGGGTTGAGCGTCGTATAAATTATCGTGCACTCAAGGATCAAAAAATGAACGAGACCCAAAGCGGCGGCGTGAGACCTTGGATCAAAATCGCCGCTGATATCGGCCCCCTATTGGCTTTTTTCGCCGCTTACATGCGCAGCGACATCTTCACGGCGGTGGCGGTGTTCATCGTGGCGACCGCGGTCGCGTTGACGACGACCTTCGTCTTGACCCGGTCGGTTTCCCCCATGTTGTTGTTTTCCGGCCTGTTGGTGTTCGTGCTCGGCGGATTGACCCTCGCCCTGCATGACCAAACGTTCATTTACATCAAGCCGACCATCACCAACGGAACCTTCTGCGTCACCCTGCTCGTGGCGAGCGCGTTCGGGAAACGTCCGTTGAAGTTCCTTTTCGGCGAAGCCTTCCTGATCGACGATCGGGGTTGGATGAAGCTTCAGGTCTTATGGGCCGTCTATTTCGCACTGCTTGGCGTCGCGAACGAGATCATCTGGCGAAACTTCTCCGAACAGATGTGGGTGAACTACAAGACGTTCGGCGTCTTTCCGCTCACCATCACCTTCGCGCTGGTCATGCAGGCCACAATCGGCCGTAAGCATGCATTGTCAAAAACGGCATCATCCGCTCGGTGACGCCGCCTGCGCGGCGTAGGGGCCGCCCTCCGGCGGCGCCATGAAAGGCGGCGCCGCGTCGCCATCCTCAATCATGAAGGCGTGGGTGAGCGCCCAATGCACGGTCGGGAACGCCAGCGCCGACCAGGGAACATCGTCCCGGTCGAAGAGACCAACCTCCTCGGACTCCTCGCCGCAGGCAATGTAAGGCTCGGTCAATTCGGCTTCGAAATAAACGTGGACCTGACCGATCCTTGGAATGGAATAGAGGCTGAGCAGCCGTCCGATCGCGAGGTCCGCGCAGGCCTCCTCCTTCGCCTCCCGGGCGGCGGCGTCCGCCACGGTCTCCCCCAACTCCATAAAGCCCGCAGGCAGGGTCCAATAGCTTCGCCGCGGTTCGATCGCCCGTCGGCATAAGAGAACCTTCCCCTCACGCCGCGCCACCGATCCGGCGACGATCTTCGGATTCTCGTAATCCACATGCCCGCATGAGCCGCAAACCCGACGCTCCCGGTCGTCGCCATCGGGCGTTTTCCGCACGAAATGCGGCGACAAGAACAATCGTTGGGGCGCATCACTCATTTCATTAAACTTTCTCTGGGCGGATCATGCCGCGCCCGTGTATGTAATCCGGACCATGGCGGGTTGAGGAGGGGGCCGTGGCGGAGGACTCAGCGGGGGCGCGCGGCTATGCGCTCGATGATTCCCCGGCGCATCTCCTGCGTCGGGCGCAACAACGCGCCGCGGAGCTGTTCGCGGCGCATGCGGTGGACGATTCTCTGACGCAGCGGCAATTCGTCGTGCTGTACGCCGTGGCGGAGCATGAGGGCGTCTCGCAAACGGAGCTTGTCCGGCTCACCGGCGTCGACCGTTCCACTTTGGCGGATATGGTTGCGCGGCTGGTGAAACGTGGATTGTTGGCGCGGGAGCGCGCGAAGTCGGACGCCCGCGCCAACGCGGTGACGCTGACTGGCGCCGGCCGCGACGCGCTGATTGCCGCGTCGCCGGGTGCCCAGGCCGCGGATGCGGAATTTCTGTCCAGCCTCTCGAAAGATAAGCGCGCGGATCTGATCGCCCTGCTCCGCGCTTGCGCGGAGGAGCCGCCCGAGGACGACACCGCCGAAGATTCCCCATCCGGCGACGGCAAAAAGAAGAAGAAAAAGAAAAAGGGCAAGGGCAAGAAGGGGAAGGATTGATCCCCCTCCGCCGACCGTCAGGTCAGATAGCGCAGAAGCCCGATGACGCCGATAATGATGAGATAGGCGGCGACCACATAGTTCAGCACCTTTGGCGCCGCCAAAATCAAGATGCCGGCGACAATCGCCAGCACCGCCAGCAAAAATTGCGGATCTCCGATCAAGCTGTTCATGTCGCGCCCCCTTCACGCATTTGGTCGCAATATACCGACCCGCGCGGCGCGAGACCATGGCGTTCCGGTGGAGCCCATGCATGTCAGCGTCCAACGTCCGCATGCAAGGGCTCGACTTTTCAACGCTCCGCGGTCCCCGCGGACATATCGCCGAAAATGGCGAACATGATCGCGCGCCTTGCCGTTTGTCCTCGTGCGGGGAAGAAACGGCTAACGAAAGGGTTTCGGCTTGCCATTCTTGGTTAAGCGATAGAACCGGCATCCCGGTTTCTCGGCCAGATCGCGGATTTCCGGCCAGTTGTTTAGAAGTCCAATGGCGCGGGTTCGCACCCGAACTGTTGGAATCTGCGGTACATAAAATGCGCAAATCTTCCCGTCGACAAGCGCCGTCCGTTCGGCCTCGTCGCGTCTCTGTTTGCGGCCTCCAGATATCAAGGCCCAACCACCTTCTTGAGCCAGCGCATTTATCATAGAAACATCGTCAATATTTTGATCAAATTTGTCTCGAAGCAGTATAACTTGATCATGTTCACTAGCAACCAATGCCGCTACGCCACGACCGACGCTGGGATTGAGATCGTTTTCCCTAAGAAACTTCAATGCACCGTCGTCGAGTATTGTGCCCGCATGTCGAGAGCGGCTCTGACAGCCTCAATACGAACTTCATAGGCGTTCGCGGTCATTTCCGGCGCGGTGCCGGCTGCAACATCGTCGGCCAACACGTCAAGCGGCGTGCGGGTAGCGGGATCGATCGGCGCACCGTAGCGGCGTTTCGGGTCCAAGACAGCCGCCCGATCCCGACCCAAAGGCCACCACATCCTCGCTATGTCGGAAGCGTCAAAGTCGACGTCGAAAAAGGTCGGCGCGACGGCGCGATCGATCACATACTGGCCATCCGACAAATCCGTCACGATGGTGCGGCCTTGGTCGTCTTTGGCGTCAAGAAACACGCGCACGCCGTCGGTTTTCAAACGACGTGATGCGAAAGGCCGCTCAAGACCCAAGAAATCTTGGGCGCGGTCGAGCGCTCGACGAACGCACTGCAACGACACGCCCACGGCGCGCAGTCCGGCGACGACGCGAAGTTGTTGCAAATCCACGAAGTCCAAGCTGACCGGTTCGGCATTGGAGGCGACGGGATTTCTTGTCAGCCAGACAGCGTGCGCCCGTTTGGGCGCAAGCCATCGCCGCACGGTCGGCGCAGGCAGTCGGGCCAGACGCGCTGCCTCACTTAGACCATAGACGCCGCAACTGTCATAGAAATTCGTGGTCATCATGCGGTCGACATAGGCGATGCCGCGGCTTTGGGGAATCCCTTTGGAGGGGAAAGCGCCTACGACAACCGGTTTGCGCGAGATACGCTCGCCATCTCCAGCGAAGGCGCGGCCGCCGAAGACTGCGCGGGTTAGGGCGATGGTTTTTCCAGCGCAGCGTTTGGAGCATAAGCTGGGCCCTGGCAAGGATCAAAAATAGGGTTAGGCTTGGCGTGCCCGACCAAATTGCGGCGCCTGCCGCCGTCGGGGGCACGCGCCTGTTGACGCGCGATGAGCGCCGCTACCGCAGTAACTTTCCGTCTTTGGCGGTCAATGCCCCCTAAGCCGCCAGCTGCCTCAGCACATAGTGCAAAACGCCGCCATTTTTGACGTAGTCAAGCTCGCCATCCGTATCGATCCGGGCTTTCAATTCGATCGCCTTGGTCGTTCCGTTTGCGAAATGAATTTTGGCGTTCACGCTCCCGCCGGTCGTGAGGCGGCTGAGACCGTCCAGATCCACCAGCTCATCCCCCTTCAGACCGAGGTTTTCCCAGGTCTCGCCATTCTGGAATTGCAGCGGCGCCACGCCCATGCCGATCAGATTGGAGCGGTGGATGCGCTCAAAGCTCTCGGCGATCACCGCCTTCACGCCCAAGAGGCGCGTGCCCTTGGCCGCCCAGTCGCGGGACGAGCCCGTGCCATATTCCTTGCCGGCGAACACCACCAAGGGCACGCCTTCGGCCTGATAGGCCATGGCTGCGTCATAGATCGGCGCTTCCTGACCCTGCGGATGTTTGATCGTCACCCCGCCTTCAACGCCCGGCACCATCTGATTCTTAATGCGGATATTCGCAAACGTGCCGCGCATCATCACCTCGTGATTGCCGCGACGTGCGCCATAGGAGTTGAAGTCGATCGTGTTCACCCCGTGGTCGATCAGATAGAGGCCCGCCGGG
>CAYPOX010000128.1:0-7203 GCA_964412525.1 uncultured Caulobacterales bacterium | reverse complement strand
GCAATTGGTCTTCGAAGAGGGGGCCGTCGCCTTGTCGACGGATCGCTACCTCAAGACGCCGGAATGGACCGCCGTCGTCCAAGGGCTCTACGACGCGCCGTTCGACATCGATCTGTTTTTGGGCCTGCGCTATACGGGCACGATGACGGTGTTGAACAACCGAACAGGCGTTTTGGTGGAAACCGACCCGTTCGTGGAAACGGACATCAGCGCGACGAAGCATTTCGAATTGCCGAACAATCCGGTCCATTTCGATGTCAGCATCGGGGTGCGCAATCTCTTCGACGCGTTCCAAGATGATTTGGAGATCGGCCCCGAGCGGGACAGCGATTTCGTCTATGGTCCGCGCCTTCCGCGCACCTCCTTCGTCCGTGCCGAGATCGGCCTTTAGGATGCTCCGCGCGGCCCTTTTCCTATTGGCGGCGAGCGCTCCAGGCGTCCCCGCGACCGAGCCCGGCGCATCGCCGGCGGAGCTGCTTGACGACGCGTTGCAGCGGCTGGACCGCGGTCGCTTGCAAAGCACGGAGCTTGATCCCGACACAGCAGCCGTGGCGATTTACTTTGGCGCCGGCTGGTGCCCGCCCTGCCGCGCATTCATGCCGGAATTGAAAACGACCTACGCCCGTTGGCGCGAAGAAGGCCGACCCATCGAGATCGTGTTCGTCAGCGACGATCCGAGTTGCCGCGCCATGGAGGATTACGCCCGTCGCACGCGGATGCCTTGGCCCATCGTGTCTTGTCGCATGCGTGAAAGAGTGACTGAGGTGCAGCGCATGCGGACCGGGCCACTGCCGGGCATGGTCGTGCTCGACGCAGATGGGCGCATCATCGCCTCCAGTTACGAACGGGACTCGACCGACGATTACGCCGACGTGTTGCGCAAATTGGATCGACGTTAGGCGGTCGATGCACAGGTGAGCCCACGACCCGGCTTTGCTAGGGTGTTTGAAACGTCCACAGCAAGCGATCGGCCGAGATGGAGCTCTATCAAGTCAAATACTTCTTGGCCCTGTCCAAGACCTTGAACTTTTCCCGCGCGGCGGAGGCGTGCGACGTCTCCCAACCATCCTTGACGCGGGCGATCAAGGCCTTGGAGGCGGAGCTGGGCGGCGAATTGATCCGTCGGGAAGGCCGGCGCTCCCATCTCACCGATTTGGGCGAACGCATGCGCCCCTATCTGGAGCGCAGCTTTGAGAACGCCCAAATGGCGATGGAGCTGGCCAAGGCCGTGAAGACCGACGCCATCGCGCCGCTGGCTTTGGCGTTTTCCTGCGGCGTCAATGCGGAGCCGTTCATGGCGCTTGTCAGCGAGCTGTACGGCAAGCTGCCCGGCCTTCAGCTTCGACTGAGCCATGGCCGCGCGGCGCATATTCTCCAGGAGTTGGAGAATGGGCGGCTCGACTTCGCCCTGGCGGGTTCGGTCGATCCCGTCTGGGAGCGCCTCCAGTGCTGGAGCTTGTTCGACGAAGGTTACGCCGCGATCATCCCTTCCGGCGGCGCTCTGACCGGCCGATCCCACTTGAGCGTGGCCGATTTGTGCGGCCGCCCATTGTTCATCCAAGTCGGCGACGAAAGCCGCGACGACGTTCTCAACTGGCTGAATGATGCGGGCGCGCCCGCGCCGACCTATCACGACGTGGAGCATCCCGGCTCCTTGGCGCGGCTTTTGCACGCCGCCGATGGCGTCGCCGTCATACCCGCAAGCGCGCCGACGCCGACGGATTGCCGCCGTTTGCCTGTCGAAGGCATGACCGTCGCACGCAAGGTCTGCGCCTATGGCGTCATCGGACGTCCGCGCTCAGCCCCGGCCAATGCGTTCCTCAATATGGCGCGCGCCTATGATTTCGGCTGATCGCGCGCGGCTTCAGCCACCGCCAAAAACTGGCGGTAAGGCGGCCTGAGCCGGTAATTGGGATCGACATGGCGCGCCCGGACGACCGCCTTTTCGTCCAGCACGAAACCCGCCGGGATTGGCACGATCCACTCTCCGCCCATTTGAAACGTCGCCAGATCAAACCCCATGTCGCGATAGCGCTCCGCCAAGGAGTCGTCGATGACCATGGAGAGGCTGAGCGTCAGAGCGAATGCGCCCTCGGCGTCCGCCAAAAGCACGAATCGGTCGCCCAGATCGGAAAACAGGGGCCGCAGGAGCTTTGGCCGTTCCGGAGAAACGACCGCAATCGTGACCCCGGCCTGGTCAGCCTGGGCGCGGATGGCGTTGATCGCCTCCACGGACACTTGGCAATAGGGGCACCAATGCCCGCGCAGGAAGAGCAGGATCACGGGCCCTTGGGCGCAAAGCGCATCGCGCGTGACCAATCGGCCTTGGTCGTCGGGCAGCACGAAACTCGGGAAAACGTCGCCCTCCTTCGGCGCGCCTTCGCCGACGCCCGCGGCGGTCAATCGGGCCACGAAGGCGTCCGCTTCGGCGATCAGCGTCGGATCGGCCTGTTGCAGCGCCTCCGCCCGCGCATCGATCCGCGCCTGCATGGCGGCGTCTTCGTCGAAATTGCGATCGTTCATCCCAGCGCCTCGCTTACCCGGCGACACGGAGAAAAGGTCGATCATGCGGCGTCGATCGGCAAGCGCGCGCACGGCGGATGAAGGCTATAGAATCGATGCGTCAGCGCACGGACGCCACATCGCTGACGATGACGGAGGCGCGCTCGGAAAAGGGTTGGCCATAGGACACGCCCGCCATATCCACCACGATTAGCTGCAAAACCGGAGCGTTCAGCGCCGGATCCCAACTCCAACGCATGATTTGGCGGTATTGCTGCACCTCGACGGCGGATGACGGCCGAAAGGGCTGCGGGTTGCTCAAAACCACTTCGGCGACATAACGGCGATCCTCGGAAAGCTGCGCCTTTCCGGTGAGTTGGGCGAACAAATCCCGCTCCGAGACGTCTTTGCCCGCCGTCGCGTCGGGCGTGAACAGATAAACGCCTGCACCGACCCCGCGCGGCCGGCGCATGAAGCCCCGAAGATCCGGGTAGCCGACCACGTCGGGCCGCTCGCCGCCGCCGTCGCGTTCGAGTTCGGCGCGCTCTTCCTCAGAGGGCGCACGACCATTGACGGACAAAAGCGTCCAGGATCGACGTCGCGACGGATCGAAGCGTGATGCGAAACGCCCGTCCTCGCCCTCGATCCGTTGCGTGAAGGCGTAGCGTCCGGCCCCCGCAATCTCGCCGGCGCGGAGCGCGCGGTCCAATTCGGGCGGCAAGGTCTGTGCGCGGATCGGGCCGGCCAAGGCCAACATCGCCGCCAAAAGAACACCCCATCGGATCATTCCGCCGCCTCCTCCGCGTGCTGCGCTTTCAACATGGAAGCCGCCGCGGCGTAGCCTCCGCTCACCCCGTCGACAAGGGCGAAATGCGTATCCGCGCCTTTAAGGACGCACGTCACCATCGCCGCGGCGGCGAAAGCCAAGCCGAAACGCAAGCCGCCCTTGGCGCGCTCCTCCGCCAGATAGGTCTCAATCCGCGCCCTTTGGACGTCGGAAACATGCAAGGTCGCGCGGAGCATGTCGTCAAAGCGCAGATAATCGACGTCGCGGGCCACGACGTCCCGGAGGTTGCGTCCGGGCGCGGCCCGATCCATCCAGCGCGCCCGCAAAAGCTTGCCCGCCACGCCCAAGCGCTCCGCCCAGGCGGCCCGGCGTGCGCCGAGGGGCCCGTCGCCGCCGCCGACGATCAGACCGACCGAACGGGCCTGGCTCGCATCCGCCGTGAACCGCAGCGCATCCGCGCTCACCGGATTGCGCGGCGGGTCGGACTGCAAAATCTCCGCAACCGCATCGATCACGGCTGCGTAGCGCGCGTGACGCGTCGCCAAGGAAGGCGAATCGACGGACACGAGCAGACTTGCGATTTGCCCATCCGGCGGGACCACCGGGCGCCAGGGACATGTGAGGCCCGAAAACGCCGCGCCCCTGGTCGTGTCATTGGACGCGGTTTCGATCTCCGCGGCTTTGAGCATCGCGTCGGCCGCGGCGGCCCCGCCGCCCGAAAACGCCGCTTGCGGAAAATGGTCCGCGCTGCACCGCACCTTGCCGACCAAAAGGGCCGCGCCTTCGGCGCAGATCTCCCGCACCGTCAGCACCCGTGTGCGCAAGACGAACCCGAAGGCCTCCTCCGCAATGCGGCGCGCCCGCCGGCATACGTCTCGGGCGGCGTCCGCTCGATCGGGCGGCAGCAGCGCCAAGGCTCCATCACCGCCGAAGGCGAAGGGCATGCTGTCCGCCCGCCACGCATTGATCAGACCGACCACGAAGCCGACGCCGATCAAGTTCACCTCCCGGTAGAGACCGCGGGCGATGGCCTGGGTCGATCCCTTCACATCGCACAGGGCGACGACCCAATTCTCCGGCGCGGGCTGAAAGCCGTCCGCGTCGCGCAGCAACGCAGCAAGCGTCGTCGCGGGCCGCATGTCCCGATAGAAGGTGTCCGACATAAGCGAGCGTAGGTCGCGGCGGCCCTCAGATCACCAAAACTTGTACATCACGATAAAGCCCAAGACCGCGATCAGCAGCATCAGAATGCGTTGCCTTGGGTTCTCGTCAAAATTGTGGATGAAACGCCACCACATGCGCGCCTCGCTCGCTGTTTCGGCCGCACCTTAACCTGATTTCGGCCAAGCGCGATATTCCGGCGGCGCGTCTTTCACGCCTTCGTCGCGCCGATCCATGCGGTCCACGGCGAAAGATTGCCTGGCGACGGGGAGTCCGGACGGGTTCGCCGCACAGGGCGACCGGATGGACGTGGCGAGTCGGGCCCGCCTCATCCATCCGCATCAACCGGCCCGCGTCGACGAGGGTCAGGCCGCGTCGCGCATTCCGTCGAGCAGCCGGTCGGCTTCCGCCACGCTGGAGACGGTGACATGTTCGTAGGCCGAGCCCGTTTCGCGTTTCAGACGATTCAATTGCATGTTCAGAACCGTGGTCGGCACCACGCGGGCGATGCGGCCTGCTTGGCGCGCTTGCAGCGCGCGTTGCACTTCGCCCACCGCCTTGGCCGCGTCCGGACCCAGCGTCGTCGCGTGGGTCATGTCGTTCACCAGGTCGAAGCCCGGCCCAAGCCGATCCGCCAGCGCGCAGATCTGCCCGTGCACGTCCCGCACTTGATCTGCGGACGGGGCCCCCAAAACATGAATGTAAATGCGGCGGCGCACATCGTCTGCACGCACCTTAACGTCTCGAATGGTCATCGCCCTTGTCCCTCCAAAACAAAACAGCGTCTATTTCTGATGCATGCCACGAATTGTATTCATGCGAAACATTTTTTTATTTTGAAAATTTCTTCGCATATTCATTTTGAATTTTATCCGTTTGACGGGCGCGCCTCTGGACCCAAGACGGACGAACGGTTCAAAGTCCGTCCATGGAAACGGACCGGACGGATCTGGACGCCCAAGCCTTAAGACTGGCGATTGAACGCGAACGGGCGGAGCTTGATCGGCTGCGCGACGCGTCCTCGGAGTCGCGGGCCGTGGTGACGCTCGACCAGCAAACGCAAGGGCGCCTCTCTCGCATGGACGCGATGCAGACCCAGGCGATGGCCCAAGCGGCCGAGCAACGACGCATCCGGCGGCGTCACGCGCTGGACGCCGCCCTGCGCCGCATGGCGGAGGGCGAGTACGGTTACTGCGTCGGATGCGGCGAACCGATCGCCGTCAAACGACTCAAAGTCGATCCCGTCACCGCATCCTGTATCGCATGCGCTAAGTAAGGTTTGACGGGTAAACGTCTCTCACGGCGATTATTTTCAAGCCGGCGCTTTCATTTCCTTGAACCTCGAACCCCAAGCGAGCGTGCAGCCATAGGTTTCGAACGAACGCGCTCCGAACGCGCGTTGCATGCGAGGCCTCCGCCGCTTACGGGGTGATCTTTCGCGCCTCCAACACCCGCACGCTTTGGGAGGAGACGATCGTTTGTCCCAAAGCCTCGATGGTCATGCGCTGTTCGCGCTCAAGAAGGCGCGGCGCGCCGCTTGGCCCGTCGCACATATAGCGCCCATCCGCCTCAAAGCCGGTGACCCGCGCCATCACATTGGGCTTGAAGCTCTCACGCAAGGTCATCGCCATTCGGGTGACGCACAGCTCGTCCACCGAGAGGGACATGTCCACATTGCGCGCCAGTTTCCGCGCCGCCTTCTCCAATTCGTCGCGAGGAATGAGACCGAAGGCGAAGCCGTCGGTCGTGGCGCGAACGTCCCGAGTCTCCTCAATCCCCACATTCAGCCCGACGAGATGCGCGTTGTCCGGATCCTCGAACATGGCGCGCACGGCTTGCTCCGCCTTCTCGGCGTCGTCGGCGCTTTCCGGCGCGGCGTCGTTGACCTCCAAGTCATGGACCGTGAGCCGCGCCCCAGGCGCCGCCAACGGATCGAACCGAACGATCGCCCGGGTCGTCTTTTGCTCCTCGTCAGATCCGACGGCGAGCCGCGTCTCGGCGGTGAAGGCATGGGTCGCCGTCTCGGGACGAGACGCGCGGGACAAAGCGACGGCCAAATCCGAGCGCGGATCCGCGTGCGCGGCTTCCCAAATCAGAACGGCGCCAAGGACGGCGGCGAAAATGTGCGTCGGCGACATAACGGACGGTCGATCCTTTCGGCGACGCTTGACCCTTCGCATGAAAGCGGCGATATAGTTTTGTATGACAACTAATTACGCCGATCGGGCTGCCGCTACAAACTTCATGTGTTTACACTTATTTTATTTAATCTTCGGATAAAAGAGCGTGCTGAGACCAACACACCGCGCATGGCTCGCTTTGATCGCCCTACTCGGGGGTGCTGCGATCGGTTGGTTGGGCGGCGCTGCGGTCGGCGAATGGGCCGCGCGGCGCGTGTTCCTGGAGGCCGCCGCCCAAGATTTGGCTTTGATGCGCGAGACGCTCGCACGTATCTCGCGCGATCAGCGGACCATCAGCGGGGCCTTGGCGCCCGCGGGCGCGCCGGACTGCTCTTTGACAGGGCTTGACGCCGCTCGGCGCGTGCTGTCCCGCAACCCCTATCTCGGCGACATCCTGATCCTGCGGGACGGCCAGATAACCTGCAGCGTCACCTTCGGGCCCATCGATCCGCCCCGCGCCGTGCCTGAGATCGCGATGACCACGACGCTGGGCGTGGCGCATCATCAATTGGAATGGCAGCCGCAATCAAACATCGAAACGATCGCGGCCCATCATGGGCCCTTTCTTTTCCT
>CAYPOX010000127.1:0-7377 GCA_964412525.1 uncultured Caulobacterales bacterium | reverse complement strand
GATTTCGGTCGCCTGATAGTGGCGGAAGCCCATCGCTTCGAAGATATCCATGTCCACGATCGAGGCGCCGGTGGCGACGACGGCGTCGACCATGTTGCAGCGGACCATATCGCGCCAGACATGCATGCAGCCGCCGGCCGAGGTCGACCCGGCCAGGACAAGGATCACCGCGCAATCAGGATCCGCAAGCATAGTGTTGAGGATCCGCGCCGCACGCGCCGTGTCCCGGCTGGTGAAGGACATCTTTTCATAGGCGTCGATCAGTGGACGCGCATCGAATGCGGTCACGTCGATATGCTCGATCGGCGCGGACAGAAGCTCCGCTTTGCGGTTGCCGCCCTCGGTCATGATGCGGCTCCTTCCCAGCGCTTCGCCGCGCCAGCGCGCGTTTCGCGGTACATGCTGAGCATGGGCGCGTCGGCGACCGTGGTTTCCTCATAGTCGCCGAAACCGTTGAAACGCGTCGCCAAGCCCGCGCCGTAAGCGCCCATCTGGCCGATTTCGATGTAGTCGCCTTCCCGGATGTCCGCCGGCAAACGTACGGGCTCCGGCAGACGATCAAGCGCATCGCATGTCGGTCCGAACAGTTCGAAAGGTGCATCGACCGGGGCCGCCCCGTCTTCACGGATCAGCCGAAGGGTGTGCTTCTGTTGCAGGTGGGCGGCGTCGAAAAGTGCGCCATAGGCTCCGTCATTGAGATACAGACGATTTCCTTTTCGCAGGTCCACCCGGACCACCAAGGACGCCGATTCCGCCGCAAGCGCGCGGCCCGGCTCACACCACAGCGCACAGGTGTCTTTGACGAGCATCGTCTCAAACGTCTCGGCGATCGTGTCCACATAGGCGTCCAAGCCAGGCCCGTGAAAGTCCGGATAAGCGGCGGGAAAGCCGCCGCCCACGTCGACTACGTCCAACCAAGCGCCGGACTTCGCGACCATGGAGTCCACATGTCGCATGGCCACGCGATAGGCGTCCGGCGCCAAAGACTGGCTGCCGACATGGAAGCACACGCCGAGTCGTTCCGACGCGCGGCGCGCGGCAAGGAGCAGTTCCGGCGCATCCGCCGCATCCACGCCGAACTTGCCGTGCAGCGGCAGGGCTGCAGCCCGCGTGGGCACGGACAGCCGCACGAACAGGCCCAGATCCCTCGCGTCGCCGGTGGCGGCGCGGATCTTGTCCAACTCGTCCAGACTGTCGAGCGCGAAGTCGCGGACGCCGTGGTCGAAGTAAGCCTCGGAGATCGCCCGTCGGCTCTTCACCGGGTGCATATAGGCCATACGCGCACGTGGCGCGGACTCGGCGATCAAACGCATTTCGGCCGTCGACGCCACGTCGAAATGCCTTACCCCGCCCGCGGTCAGATCGTCGATCAACCGCGCCGAGGGATTGCATTTCACCGCGTAATAAACGTCGCCGGGGAACCGTTCGACGAACCAGCGCGCCGCAGCCTCAGCCGCATGCGGGCGCCAGCAAACGAGCGGTCGCTCGGGTTGAAGCGCGAGCGCCGCTACGTGAGCGGAAAGGAATGCAGCCATCTCATAAAACCTCCGCAGGCAGCCAAACATCAGCGCCGCCCGCGGAAGTCGGGCCCGTTGCCCCAAGCGAGACGGCGAGCGATGCAATATGGAAACGCGCCACCCGCTGTAAAGAGGAAAATCGCGCGATCGTGTCATGAGTTCGCTCGAACGGGCGACCGATCGGGTCCATATGTCAGGCGGCATGGTGAGGAGACGCTGATGCGCCGCAGGTTTCGCGTGTCTTTCGGTATGTTGACGCTATGGCTAGGCGCGGGGGCGGCCCTTGCGGCCTTGGCCGTCTATGTGGTGATCGGATTGCAGCGGGTCGGCGGCGTGTCCTTGACCGGACATGCTTGGTTGGCGGCTGCGCTGGGAACGATCGTCACCGTGGCGATCGGCGGGGGGCTGATGGCTCTTGTCTTCCACTCGGCCAGAAACGGCTATGACGAAGGGCCGTTTGAACCCTAGCCGTCTAAAAACCAGCCCGCGATCGTGAAACGGCCCTCATGGGCGAAGGGCGCGACACCGCTCACCGAGTGGTCGACCGGGACCTTGAACACCGAAAATGTGTTGAAACGCGGGGTCCAAGCTTCCGTGACGCCGCCTTCATTATCGTGAAAGAGAAGAAGGCCGCCCCAATCGGGCCGCCAATTCTTCGTGAAGCTCAAGGTGTAGGCGGCGCGCCGTGGCTGGCCTGGATTGCGGTCTTGATGCACCGTCAAAAAGTGTCCGGGCGCAAAGAGCGAGGCGTGGCAATCCGCCTTTTTGATCTCGTCGATCCCCGTCACGCGTCGCGCCAAATCGATGAACTCTGGGGCGTTTAAGTACTCGGTCACCGCGTGAAGCCGCAATGAAGGGTCCGCGCCCTCAAGATATTTGGGGATCATCGAGTACCGATAATTGAAAAATTGAAACCACCCCCGCCGCGCGCGCTGAAACGCGCCGTTCTGCAACTCGGCGCGTTTCTCGGTGGAGAGACGCAAGACTTCATCGCGAGAGAGCGTGTGGTTGTCTTCCCCGTCATTGTAAGCCAGCTCCCATGGCGTGTCGCGCACCAAGGTCTCGCGGATCATCTCCGCGAAACTGGGATCGAAAAGATCATGAATTTGGGCGCGTCCCTTCTCCGCGTACGCGGCGCGTGCCGCGTCGACCTCCGCTTCGGGACGGATCAGGCGGAGTTCGCTTAAGGATTCGGGCGTGTCATGGGTCATGGCGGGGCGGACTATGGGCGCGGCGGGGCGGCGCCGTAAACCGCGAACGGAATGGAGGCGATATGCCCAACATTTTCATCACCGGGGCCAATCGTGGGATCGGGCTCGAACTTGCTCGCCTCTACGCGGAACGCGGTTGGCGCGTGATCGCCACGGCGCGCGAACCTGAAACGGCGACCGAACTCGCGGCGCTGAATGTGGAGATGCGGCCGCTGGACGTGGCGGACCGGAATGCGATTCAGGACCTCGCTGCGACGCTTAAGGATCCCTTTGACGTGTTGATCGCGAACGCCGGCGTGTTTGGTCCGGCGTCCGCCGCCGGCGGTCAATCGCTTGGAAGCCTGGACTATGGGGCTTGGGCGGAGGTCATGGCGGTGAACCTGTTCGGGGCGGTCGCCACGGCGGAAGCGTTTCGCGGCCACGTGTCGCGTTCGTCACAAAAGAAACTGGTCGCGATTACGTCCCAAATGGGCTCGATCGCAGACGCGAGCGGCGGTTTCTACGCCTATCGCACCTCAAAAGCGGCGCTGAACATGGCGTATCAGGCGCTCGCCCACGATCTGGCGGGCCGTGGGGTCGCGGTGGGCGTAATCCATCCCGGCTGGGTGCGCACGCGCATGGGCGGTCCGCATGCGACGGTCTCCGAAAGGGCGAGCGCCGAAGGGATCGCCGCGGGGATTGACGGATTGGTTCCCTCGCGCGGCGCGGTTTTCCAGAACTATCGGGGCGAACCCTTGCCTTGGTGAGCGGTCAGGCGATCGGGCAGACGAGTTCGCCCACGCCGTCGATCCGAACCGTCACGGTTTCGCCCCGGGCGAGCCATCGCGGCGGGGTTCGTCCGGCGCCCACGCCCGCCGGCGTGCCCGTGGCGATCACGTCGCCGGCGCGCAACGCCAGAAATGTGGAGACATAGGCGATCAAGTCGGGGATCGGCCGGATGAGATCTGACAAATTTCCCCTTTGCATCGTCTCCCCGTTGATGAACGTTTCGATGGTCAGCGCGGTGGGATCGGGAACGGACGCGGCGGGCGCGATCAAAGGGCCGAATGCGCCGGAATGGTCGAAATTCTTACCGGCGAAAAAGCCGTGTTTTTGAAAGTCGCGCGCCGTGCCGTCGAAAAAGGGCGCGTATCCGGCCACATGCGCCATCGCGTCTGCGGCTGAGATGAGACGTCCGCCACGACCAATGACGACCGCCAACTCCCCTTCAAAATCGTAGCTCTCCGACGTCTCGGGGTAAGCGAGCCTATCCCGGTGCCCGACGAGAGAGTCATGGGTGCGGTCAAAGGTCAGCGGCGCGGCCGGCGTGGCCGCGCCCATCTCCGCGGCGTGGTCCGCGTAGTTTTTACCGACGCAAATCACGCGCGCGCCATCGAGAAGAGGCGGCGCGAATTGCGCCGCGGACCAATCCAAGGGGTCGCCGCCGCCGGTGACGGCCCCGTTCATGAGCGCGTTCCGAAGGTCGCTTTGTCCGCCCTCGAGCATCCGCAAGCCGACAACCGGACTTCCGACCACGAATCTGTGGGCCCCGTCGTGGCGCACGAGTCCAAAGCCGACAACGCTCATGACCGATCTTGAATCGCAGCACTTAAGCACATAAACATGTCTTTATACCCTGTATGGAGGCTCCGATGCCCGATGCTTCTCGTCAAAAACGCCTCGCGGAATTGAACGCTGCGATCAAGGAGCGCGTCCTCGTGATCGATGGCGCCATGGGAACCATGATCCAAGCGCTCAAATTGGAGGAGGCGGACTTCCGCGGCGACCAGTTTCGTGATTGGCCGACCGACTTGAAAGGCAACAATGACTTTCTCGTCCTGACCAAGCCCGACGCGATCGAGGCGATTCACAGGCAGTATTTTGAAGCCGGCGCAGACTTCGCCGAAACCAACACATTTTCGGCGACGACGATCGCGCAGGCCGATTACAAGGCCGAGTCTTTGGCCCGCGACATCAATGTCGAGGCGGCGAAAGTCGCGCGGCGGGCGGCGGACGCGGTCGCGGCGGAGACGGGCCGGACGCGTTGGGTGATCGGCGTGCTCGGCCCCACCAACCGAACCGCCTCAATCTCGCCGGACGTCAATGATCCGGGCATGCGCAATGTGACGTTTGAAGAATTGCGGGTCGCTTACAAAGAGGCCGCGGAAGGTCTGATCGAAGGCGGCGCGGATCTTCTCATGGTGGAGACAAGCTTCGACACCTTGAACGCCAAGGCGGCGCTGTTCGCCATAGACGAGGCGTGCGAGGCCACGGGCGAAAAGTTGCCGGTGATGGTGTCCGGCACGATCACGGACAAATCCGGCCGCACGCTTTCAGGCCAAACGCCCGAGGCGTTGTGGCTGTCCGTCAGCCATGCGGATCTGTTTTCCGTCGGCTTGAACTGCGCTTTGGGGGCGAAGGATCTTCGGCCGTTCATCGCGGATATCTCGCGGGTCGCAGAGGTCTACGTCACGGCGCATCCGAACGCCGGCTTGCCGAATGAGTATGGCGAGTACGAACAGACGCCCGAAGACATGGCGGCCGAGTTGCGGGAATGGCTCCAGTCCGGGCTTCTGAACGTGGTGGGCGGATGTTGCGGCACCACGCCGGAGCATATACGCGCGATCGCCGATGAGGCGGCGCAGGCCGTCTTGCGTGCGCGCCCGGAAGTCGAGCCGAAATTGCGCCTTTCCGGCCTGGAGGCTTTCGCCGCCTGAGGTTCGACCCTAGCGTTCTCGCCATGGAACGATCGCTCACAGACTGCAAGAATTGGCTCGCGCGCTTGGTGGCGTTCGACACCACCTCGCGCAACACGAATCTGCCGCTGATCGACGAGGTCGAGCCCTATCTGCGGTCGCTCGGCTTTCGCACGGTACGCGTGCCTGGGGATGAGGCCGGCAAGGCCAATCTCTACGCCTCGATCGGACCGGAAACCGAGGGGGGCGTGATTCTCTCCGGGCATACGGACGTGGTCCCGGTCGACGGCCAGGATTGGTCGAGCGATCCTTTCACTTTGGTCGAGCGGGACGGTCGACTCTTTGGCCGCGGCGCCTGCGACATGAAAGGCTTCTTGGCCTGCTGTCTCGCCGCCGCGCCGGAGATGGCCGCAGCGGAGTTAAAACGGCCGATCCGCTTCGCGTTCTCCTATGACGAGGAAATCGGCATGTTCGGAGCGCCATTTTTGGCGGAGGCCATGGCGCGGGATCTGCCCGCGAATGAGGCGTGCCTGATCGGCGAACCGACCATGATGCGGGTGGTCGACGGCCATAAGGGCATCGGCCGTTTCCGAACGACGATCCACGGCAAAGAGGCCCATTCCAGCCAGTACGGACAGGGGGTGAGCGCGGTGGCGCTCGCGGGGCGCGCCTTGACCGCGTTGGAGCGCCTCCAGGCCGAGTTGATCGCCGAGGCCGACCCGGACAACGGTTTCGATCCGCCCTTCACCACAATCACGGCCAACGTCATCTCCGGCGGCACGGCCTTCAACATTATGGCGCGCGAATGCGTCTTCGAGTGGGACTGCCGGGCGTGCCCCGGCGCGGACGCCGAAGCCGTGCTGAACCGCTTCGCCGTCGCGCTCGGCGACGCGTTCGAAGAGGTGGGCGCGGGGCGTCCCGAAATCGGTTTTGAGACCGACGCTTCCGTGAGCGTGCCCCCGCTGGCGCCCAGGCCGAACAACCGGGCGCGAGAACTCGCCTTCGCCCTGACGGGTTCAAACGCGACCGAAAAGGTGGCCTACGCCGCGGAGGGCGGCATTTTCCAGCAAGCCGGCATGGATACGGTGGTGATCGGCCCTGGCTCCATCGCTCAGGCGCATCAACCGGACGAATTTGTCGCGATTGATCAACTTTCGGCCTGCCTCGCCTTTATGGACCGATTGGCTGAACGACTCTCCACCTAGGCGAACAGGCCTTCCGTCATCCGCGCTTCGCGGGAGTCCGGGAAAACGACCTTCTCCACATGCGCTTCGCCCAGCCCAAGGTGATCGATGAGAGCCGCTTTGAAGGCGCCGCGTAGGTCCATGGTGGGCCTCAGGTCACGCCCCTCAAAAAGATCGCCCATGCGAAGGCCTGGCCAATCGGCGACGACGCGTCCGCCTTTCACGGCGCCGCCCAACAGAAACGCCGCGCCGCCGACTCCGTGATCGGTCCCGCGTCCGCCGTTCTCCGCAACCGTGCGGCCGAATTCCGTGGCCACCAGCACGGCGGTGTCGTTCCAAGTCGTATGGAGATCTTCCTTCAAGGCGGCGAGCGCCGCATCAAGTCCGCCGAGCAACCGCGCGAGCGCGCCGTCGTCAGCACCCTGATTGACGTGCGTGTCCCAACCGCCGACCTCCAAGACGGCGACGCGGGCGCCGTTCTCCGCTGTCAGGAAGCGCGCCGCGGAACGCGCGGCCGCCTCAAAAGCGGCGGGTCCGCCGCGGGCCGGGCGCATGCCTTGCATCGCGCCCGACGCGGTTTCTTCGGCCGCGACGGCACGCAGCAGCGCATCTGAGAGAACGGGATCATCCGTATAGAGATCTTGAAGGCGCGACCAGGTGTCGGGGCGAACGTCGGGCAGGCGTGTCGGCGACCATGCGGTGGTGGGCGCATCCCCGCGCAAGACCAGCGGCGTCTGCGGCGCGTGCCGCGCATTCGCGTTGATGTCGAAACTCGCCGAGTTGATCCCGT
>CAYPOX010000126.1:0-7432 GCA_964412525.1 uncultured Caulobacterales bacterium | reverse complement strand
CTGGTTCGGGATCACGATCAGCGTGTCGACGTGTTGCGTCAGCGCGTCGATGCCGCTTTCGGCGATCCGCATGCGCCGCGCGCCCTCGAACTGGAACGGTTTGGTCACGACGGCGACCGTCAAAACGCCCTGCTCCCGCGCAGCCCGCGCGATCACCGGAGCGGCGCCGGTGCCGGTACCTCCGCCCATGCCCGCCGTAACGAAGACCATATGCGCCCCGTCGAGATGGCGCATGATTTCGTCCATCGACTCTTCAGCAGCCGCATGGCCGATCTCGGGCTTTGAACCGGCCCCGAGCCCTTCGGTCACGCCAGCGCCGATCTGGATGCGCCGTTGCGCCTTTGACTGGGTCAGCGCCTGGGCGTCGGTGTTGGCGACGACGAAATCGACGCCGTCAAGTTCCGCATCGATCATGTTGCCGACGGCGTTGCCGCCGGCCCCGCCGACGCCGAACACGAGAATTCGCGGCCGCATATCCTCGGTTTCCGGATCAGTGAACTTCAGAGACATGGAAGCGTCCTACAACTTTCTTCGTCAAGTCCGCGAATCGCTTAAACTTTATCAGATCAAACGACCTCGCACGACGGTCAAGGTCTAAAAGCTCCGTTTCAACCACCGCCACAACGCTAAAACCCCGGCGTCCTCGACGCCTGCGGCCGTCGCGCCGCCGCGCCGGGCGGGTTGAGGCGCGCCGCAGGCGGCCGCCAAAGCAGCCCCGACCGCCGCCGCGAAGCTGGGATCCCGCACGATTTCCGGTGCGCCCGGCAGCAGACGCGGGCGGCCCACACGCACGCGTCGGTCGAGAATGCGCCGGGCCAGTTCCGGCGCGCCGGCCAAACGGCTCGCGCCGCCGGTCAAAACCACGCGTCCGACCTGCCGCGCCGCGCCGCCCATCCCGTGCAATTGATCACGCACCATTTCAAACGTCTCCTCCATACGCGGGCCGATGACGCCCGCGAGAAGCGACCGCGTCACCGCGACGCCGCCGGCCCCGTCGTCGACGTCCACCGACGCGATCATGTCGCGCTCCGCCGCTGCGGCGTCCGGAAACGCGGCCCCATGCAAGGTCTTCAGGCGCTCCGCCGCCGCGACCGGCATGGACAGACCTAAGGCCAGATCCTTGGTGACGTGACGCCCCCCGACGGGCGCCGAGCCGCAAAATTGGAAAGCGCCTTCGGCGAACACAGCGAATTGCGTCGCCGCCGCACCCATATCAATGACCACGGCTCCAAGCTCGGCCTCGTCCGGTTCCAAGACCGCGAGGGCGGAGGCGTAAGGCGCGGCGACCAGGGCCCCCAATTCCAGATGGGCGCGCTCCGCGACCGAAGACAGGGTTCGCGCGACATTCTCCGCCGTCGAAACCACGTGCAGGCGCACCCCGATCTTCGAGGCGAACATGCCGGTTGGGTCGCGCACCCCAGCGCGCCCGTCGACCACGTAATCGCAAGGCTCGCCGTGGACGGCGACGCGGCCGGATTCCGCGCATGCCTTTCGCCCAAGCGCATGTGCGCGGGCGACGTCGGACACGCGCACCTCTTGCCCATCGATCCGAGTCTCGACGTCCACCCGGCGGCTCGACAACGCCGCAGCGCCGACGGTCATGACCGCTCGTTTCACCGTGGTCTCCGCCATGCGCTCCGCGGAGGCGAGCGCGCGTCGGACGGCCTGTTCCGCCGCGGCCAAATCCGTGGGCGCGCCCTGCTCAAAGCCTCGGCTTTCGGTGATCGCCGCACCTAGGACGCGGAACGGCCAACCCTGCTCTCCGGCCGGGCGCCGCTCCAAGATCATGCACGACAAGCTCATCGCGCCGGCGTCCACGACCGCGAAAACGCGCGTCCGCCGGACGGAACCCGCCACTTGGCCGCGCCGCGCCAAGCGCTCGACGAAGTCCGCGTCGCGCGCGGCGCTCATGCGTCCCGCTCCGAATTCGGCGTCGGGGCCCGTGGGCGCACGACCACATGGTCATCATATCTGAGATCGATCAAAGCGAGGGTCGATGCGCGGGCGCGCCCCTCCCGCCGCTCCTCCGAAAGCCAGGCGAGGGCGGACGCCACGCCGGTTTCCGGCAGTTTGACGATCAGCCCGTCATGCAAAACGAGATCCCAGCGCCGCCCCCCGACGCGACGCGCGATTTGGGTTGAGGCGGCAAGGTCCGGGCGTTCCTTGAGCGCAACGGCCAATTCCGCCGCGGCCTCGGCGGCCTGGGGACCCTCAATGCGCAGCAAAGAATGATCGGCCGTCGTCGGCGTCGCTTGGATCACGACCCCGCCCCCGTCGACCAACCTTCGCCGGCCGCCCTCCTCCAGAATGGCGACGGCGCGACGCTCCTGCAAACGCACCTCGATACGGTTGGGCCAACGACGCGAGATCGCGGCGCGGCGCACCCAGGGCAACGCTTCGATCCGCGTGCGCGCGGCGGACAAATCCAGCGCGAAGATCGGCGCGCCGATGGGCGACTCCAAGGCCTCCAAAAGGTCGCGCGGCTCCGTACGTGCGCGTCCCACGACCACGACGTTCTGCACCGCCCAACCGTGGCGGGCCGCGGCGCGGGCGGCCGCCTCGCGCATGGCGGGGTGCAGGACGGCCGAAACCGCGGCCGCGAGGGCGATCACGGACAATGTCGCCGCCGCCCTCGGACGACGTCGCAGGACCCCGAACCATCGCATCGCCTTCATCGCGAACATGACGCGTCCTCCGCGATCCACGCCACCAAATCGTCGAAGCCTTCCCCAAGATGGGCCGCCTGCTCCGGCGCCAGAGACGTCTCGGTCATGCCGGGCTGCGTGTTCACTTCAAGAAGGACGAGGCCCTCTCGTCCTTTCCGGTCGTCCCAGCGAAAGTCCGCGCGCGCGAGACCGCGGCATCCGAGCGCGCGAAACGCTTGGGCGGCCGCGTTCATCGCGGCGTCATAGGCGTCCGCCGGCATGTCCGCTGGGAGAATGTGTTCGGAGCCGCCCGCGGCGTATTTGGCGTCATAGTCGTAAAAGGAGGCCTTGGCGCGGATCTCCGTGACGGCGAGGGGGACGCCGTCGCGCAGGGTCACCGTCAGTTCGCGCCCCGGCGCATAGGCCTCCGCCATGACCTGCTCGCCGAACGACCAAGCCGGATCCTGCAGGATCGACGCCGCGTGGTTGTCGCCCTCGCGCACGATCAGAACGCCGACGCTCGAGCCTTGGTCGATCGGTTTGATGACATAGGGCATGGCGAACGGCGCGCGTTCCAAAACGTCACGGCGGGAGGCGACGATATGCGGCGCGATCGGCAGGCCCGACTGGGCGAACACCGCCTTCGCGCGCGGCTTGTCCATCGCCAAGGCGGAGGCCAGAACGCCGGAATGGGTGTAGGGCACGCCCATGACCTCCAACAGGCCTTGAACGCGACCGTCCTCGCCCCAGGGACCGTGCAAAGCGTTGAAAGCCAGGTCCGGCTTCTCGGCGTTCAGACGCGCGGGCAGGTCCGACCCGGCGTCGATCTCAACCACGTCATAGCCGCAGCGCCGCAGGGCCTCGGCGCATGCGGCGCCTGAGCGCAGACTCACGGCGCGCTCGGCGCTCGGCCCGCCCATCAAGACCGCCACGCGCGCTCTCACGACGTTGGCTCCATGGTCGCGGCTCGGCCGACCCGTCGAATCTCCCATTCCAAGGCCACGCCGCTGTGTTCCAGAACGCGTGCGCGCACCGCGTCGCCCAGGTTCTCCAAATCATCGGCGGATGCGTCGCCATGGTTGACGAGAAAGTTGCAGTGTCGCTCGGAAATCTGGGCGTCGCCGCGTCGCATCCCTCGACATCCCGCCGCGTCGATCAAACGCCAAGCCTTGAGACCCTCCGGGTCGGCCCCGCCGGGATTTTTGAAAGTGGAGCCCCCCGTCCGCACGCCGCGAGGCTGGGCGGCGTCGCGCGCGGCCCGGATTTCGTCCATGCGGCGCGCCACATCGGACGCGTGCGCGGGCGACAAATCGAACGCGGCGGCGATCACGATCCAATCGGGCTGAAGCGCCGCCCGCCGATACGCGAAGCCCAATACATCTGCGGGCAGACGGTGAACCTCTCCCCCGCGATTCATCACCTCGACCCAGTTGAGCCGATCCGCCGTTTCGCCGCCATAGGCGCCGGCATTCATCGCCACCGCGCCGCCGAGCGAGCCTGGCACGCCGATCAAGAACTCCAAGCCCGAAAGACCCGCGTCGCGCGCCGCCCGAGCGACCGCCGCGTCGGTCGCGCCTCCGCCTGCGATCAAAGTCCGTCCCTCGATGCGCACCCTTGCGAATTCGCCCTCGAGACGAAGGACGAGGCCGTCGATCCCGCCGTCGCGGATCAGGAGATTGGACCCGCGGCCGAGCGCGAGGATCGGCCGATCGCTTGGCCAAGAACGCAGCTTACTCGCCAAGATCGCCCGATTGTGAGGACGCGCGAGCGCGTCGGGCGGTCCGCCCACGCCGAACCAGGTCCAAGGCGCCAGGGGCGCGCGCGCGCCGGCACGCCGGATCTCGGGCGCGCATGCATTCACGCGGCGCGCGCCTCAACGTCCGCCAGGGCGTCCGCCAACCCTTGGGCGTATTTGGTGACGTCTCCGGCGCCGAGACAGAGAACGAGATCACCGCGGCGCGCCCATTCATGGACACGGGGCGCAAGATCGTCCCAAGAGGTCAAACGCGATGCGTCCGGATGCCCTCGCATCTTCAACGCATCGGCCAGCGCGTCGGAGTCGACGCCGGCGATCGGCGACTCGCCGGCGGCGTAAACGTCGGCGACCAGAACGCGATCCGCGTCGTCCATGCAGGATGCGAACCCCTCAAAGGCGTCCCGCAAACGCGTGAAGCGATGCGGCTGCACCACCGCCAAGACGCGGCCGTCGGCCGCGTCTCGCGCCGCCTTCAGAACCGCGGCGATCTCCGTTGGATGGTGGCCATAGTCGTCAATGATCTCGACCCCGCGCCAGGCGCCCACATGGGTGAAGCGTCGGCGAACGCCGCGGAACCCGCCAAACGCCTCGCGCAAAGCCTCGTCATCGACTCCGAGTTCAAGCGCGACGGTCGCGGCGGCGGCCGCGTTGCGCGCCATATGCGCCCCTGGCGCCGTCAAACGCAGCCCGTCGATTCGCCGACCATCCGCCCGCCGCTCCAGGCTGAAGCGGATGGTCGTCCCCTCCTGGACATAGTCGACGATACGGAGATCCGCGCTTTCGTCGAACCCGTAGGTCACAACCCGTCGATCGTCGACCGCGTGGGCCAAGGCGCGCGCCTCGGCGTCGTCTGCGCAAATGGCGGCGAAACCGTAGAACGGGATCGATTCCACGAATTGCCGGAAACCTGCGCGCAGGGCGTCGAAATCGCCCCAATAATCCAAATGTTCCGGATCAATGTTGGTGATCACGGCGACCGTGGCGGGCAATCGATTGAACGAGCCGTCGGACTCGTCGGCCTCCACGACCATCCAGGCGCTCGCGCCCATTCGCGCATTCGCGCCATAGGCTTCGATGACGCCGCCATTGATGACCGTGGGATCAAAGGGGCCGGCGTCCAGAGCGGCCGCCACGAGGGAGGTGGTGGTGGTCTTTCCATGGGAGCCCGCCACGCACACCGTGCGCTTGAAGCGCATCAATTCGGCGAGCATCTCCGCCCGACGGACGATCGGCACGCCCGCGGCCCGCGCGGCGACGATTTCCGGATTGTCGTCACGGATCGCAGTGGACGCGACGACCACTTGCGCATCCCGGAGATTCTCCGCGCTTTGGCCGATGTCCACATGGGCGCCCAGGGCGCGAAGCCGGCGCACCGCGGCGCTCTCGCTCAGGTCCGAGCCGCGCACGTCATAGCCAAGATTGCGCATGACTTCAGCGATCCCGCTCATCCCGGCCCCGCCAATCCCAACGAAATGGATGCGGTCGACGCCAAAAGGCAGCTTGACGGTCTCGTTCATGGAACCTCCTGGATCAAGGCGTCGACCGCGGCGATCAACGTGTCGGCGGCGTCGGGATAAGCCGCCGCGCGCGCAGCCGAAGAAAGCGCCTCCAAGCGCTCGGGCTCATCAAAAAGCGTTTGCACGAGTTTCGCCAATCGCTCTCCCGTGGCGTCGCGTTCCGGCGCCACGATCGCGGCGCGCGCGTCTTTGAGATACGCGGCGTTCGCGGACTGATGGTCGTCTTTCGCGGTCGGGAGCGGGATCAAGATCGAAGGCCGTCCGAGCGCCGTAATCTCCGCGAGGGTGGAGGCGCCCGCGCGGGCCATGACCAGATGCGCCTGGCCGATGCGGACGGGCAAATCCTCGAAGAAGGGACGGACATCCGCCTCGACGCCCGCCGCTTGATAGGCGGCCACCGTGGCTTCGACGTCCTCGGGCCGCGCCTGTTGCGTGACCCGAAGGCGGCGCCGCATCGTCTCGGGCAAGGCCGCGGCGGTCTCCACGCCCAAACGCGAAAGCGCGCGCGCGCCCTGGCTCCCGCCGAAGATCGCCATACGAACCGGTTGGTCCGGCGTGGGCGGGGTGTAGAGCGTGTCCGCATCGCGCGCCGCCAGCCGGATAGGAACGCCGATATGGCTCTGCGGCGGCGCGCCGTCCGGGACAGCCTTTGGGTTCGGGAACCCGCAGGCGATCAGCCGAGCCCGGCGCGCCAGCATGCGGTTGGCGCGGCCTAGGACGCGGTTTTGCTCATGTAAGACCAAGGGCGCGGCGCGGGAGGCGGCCAAAGCGAGCGGGACGGTGGCGTAGCCGCCGAAGCCGACGACAGCCGCCGGCCCGACTCGCCGCAAGAGGGCGCGCGCTTGGAACCACCCGTCGACGAGAGAGACGAATGCGGCCGCACGTCCGGCGAACCCGCCCTGGGCGCGCGCCGCAGGCAGTTCATGCACGTCGAAGCCATGTTTCTCACCGATAAAACGCCGTCCGCGGGCGTCCGTCGCCAGGACGCCGCAGCGCCCATGCGCGGCCAAAGCGTCCAGGAAGGCGATGGCGGGAAAGACATGTCCTCCGGTGCCGCCCGCCGCCACAAGGATCGGTCGTGGGTCCAACATCGGCCGCCTCACGCCCATCTCGGCGGAGACGCGCGGACTTCGCTGCGCGTCAAGGCGAGGGCCAAGCCCATGGCCAGGCTCGACGCGAGAAGGGACGAACCGCCATAGGACAGAAAAGGCAACGTCATGCCTTTGGCCGGCAGGGCGTTCAGGCTGACGCCGATATTCACCATCGCCTGGAGACCCAACCCGGCGTAAAGACCGCACGCGGCGAGGCGCGACGCGGCGTCCTGCATCGACCATGCGCGTTTCAAGCCAGCAATGGTCAGAGCGGCGAAAACCGCGATGATCGCCAGGCCCAGAAGCGCGCCGAATTCCTCCACCGCGACGGCGAAAATGAAATCCGTGTTCGCGTCTGGGAGCGAGCGCTTCACGAGCCCCTCGCCCGGACCGACGCCCAACAGCCCGCCGCGCGCGACGGCC
>CAYPOX010000125.1:0-7611 GCA_964412525.1 uncultured Caulobacterales bacterium | reverse complement strand
AAATGTTCGAGGGCGACATCGTCCGCGGCGGGCAGCACTTCGGCGTAGACGGCGCGCACGCCGATGTCCGCGTCCCATCGCACGCCGCGCCAGATTGATTGGCGGAGGCCGAGCGTCGCCGTCCAAAACGTCGATTCAATGTTGAGGTCGTCCAGAGGCGGTTCCACGAGATCGCTTTCCGCCCGGCGTCCTTCGACGAAAAACGTCGGGCCCCGCGCATGGAGCGGAATGGAGGCGCCGGCAAAGCCGTAGATCGCGCCGCCGCGGCCGACCAGTCGCGCCTCAAAGGACTCGCCATAGCCCGCGGCGTTGCGAAGAGCCGCATTGAGAAATCCCGCGAACTCGCCGGATCCGGGCGGACGATGGTTGTCGACGCCGATCTCCAACGCGACCGGTTGAACCAAGTCGGCCGCCAAATCCAGGACCGCCTCGCCCGGCAGCGCCCCCGGCCGCAAACGGCCGTCCATCCGTGCGATCAGCGGTTCGTTCAAGGCGCGTCGAAACGCGCGCTCCAGGGACTTCGCCTGAAAGGGCGTTTCCTTCGGCAAGGTTCGAAATGCGCGCAGGGCAAGCGCCGAGCGACGCAAGGCCCGATCCGTTTGGAGATGAACCGCCCCCAAACGGCCCTCCACCACGCGCACGACCAACACGCCGGACGCCAAGGTTTGGTCCGGCAAGACGGCGCCGGAGTTCAGATAGCCTCGTGTGATATAGGCGCGGGACACCTCCCGGCGCAGCATCTCCAAATCCACGCCGTTTAAGGGCCGACCAAGATACGGCGCCGCGAGGCTTTCAAGCTCGTCCGGATCCAGCGCCGTGGCGCCCTCGAAACGGATGGATCGCAGCACGATGCTGGGGCCGGGCCCGACGCGCGGAAGCGTCGTCTCGCTGTCGCGGAGAGGAAGATCCAGCCCGCCCAGGGGTTTCCGCGCCGCGGGCGCACGCTCGCGAGGCGCGGTCGTCGATTGCGCCCACATGGCGGGCGCCCAGGCGGCGGCGAGGACCATCGCCAAGGCCGTTGAAATGCGCATGCCCGTCCCCCCGCGCCAAACCCCGCGGAATGGGCTATACGCGCAGAAGGCGCACGAACGAAGGGCGGGGACGCGAAACCATGCGCATGGTTCGATGGGGCGTGTTTTTGATCGTCGCCTTCGCGTGCGGGGCGCGGGCCGATGAAGCCGCTCTGCGCGCGGCTCAAATCGCGTTGTCCCAGGGGCGTCTGGCGAAAGCGCGCCTGGCTTTCGAGGCGCTGAACGACGCGGATGACTCTCAAACCCGTGCAGCGGCGTTGATCGGTTCCGGCGCAGCGGCCACGCTTCTTGGCGAGTTGGACGTCGCCGCCCGCTTTCTCAGCCGCGGCCACGACGCGGCCCGCGCGATCGAGGACGACGCCCTGGTCGCCGCCGCCGAAAACCAGAGGGGCCTGCTCGCCTTGGCGCTTGGCGACCCGTCCGAAGCGCTCGCGCGCTTTGAAGCGTCGACGGGCCTCCACGCGGATCCGGAACACAGAGCAAGGGCGGCGATCAACATGGCCCGCGCCGCCCGCGCCATCGGAGACCGTGACCGCGCGCGCGCGGCGCTTGATCGTGCGGCGGAGGCGCTGAAGCCGACATTCGATCCGCGCCTCGGCGTCGCGCTCGGCGAAGGTTTCGCGGAGTTGGGCGCCGACGCCCAAGCTTATGACGCTTTGGCCGAAGCCGCCGCGGAAGCAGCCCGACGCGCGGACGCCGCCGCCGAAGCGATCGCCCTCGCCGCGCTCGCCGCGCTTTACGAAGCGGTCGATCGGCTGGACGACGCCTTCGCTTTGGCGAATGGCGCGGTCTCCGCGGCGGCGCGCAGCGCGGACCCGGCCGCCGCTTGGCGGGCGCATGCGCTCTTGGGTCGATTGCATCTGCGCCGTAACGACGGAGCCGGCGCGGAAAAGGCTTTCGCCGCCGCCGCGGATGATTTGGACGCGGTGCGCGCCTCCGGACGCACCGTTCCGCGCGCGAGTACGGAAGCGGTGTTTCTTGGTATGGCGGACGCGCATCTGCGCCAAGCGTTCCAAGACACGCCCGAGGATAAGGATCGCGCCCAACATTTGCGGTCCGCCCGGGCGGCCGCCGAACGCTTGAAAAGCGTGGAGCTGCAGGAATATTTCCAAGATGCATGCGCGGCGGAGACCGCGCTCGCCGTCGCGGATCCTGACGCGCCCGCACCGAACGCCGCGACGCTTTACCCGATCCTGCTGCCGGACCGTGCGGTGATCATCGTGGCCTCGGAAGGGCGGATCGACGCGGCGGAGAGCGTGGCGCCCCTCGCACGGATCGCGCTGGAGGCGCGCAATCTGCGCACGCGCCTGCAACGCTTCGGCGATCCCCGATATCTGGCGCAGGCGCGCCGTTTGCACGCCATTCTCATCGATCCCGTCGCCGACATCCTTGAAGGATGGGACGTCGACACGCTCGTGATCGCGCCGGACGGTCCGCTCCGTACGATCCCCTTCGCAGCGCTTCACGACGGCGACACCCATTTGATCCAGCGCTACGCCATGAGCGTGACGCCGTCACTGGACGTCCTGCCGGCGCCGGCGCGACGTTCACGACGTCCCGCGGCGGTGATGGGCGCGGTCTCCGATGGGGTCCAGGGCTACGCCCCCCTACCAGGCGTGACCGAGGAGGTTCGGGCGGTGGGCGCCCTTATCGAGTCAAGCGTTCTTTTGAACGAGGGTTTCGATCCTGGGCCCATTCGGCGGGCGCTGACCTCGAACACCCCTGATTTCGTGCACATCGCCTCCCATGGCGAATTCGGCGGCAGCTATGGAGACAGCTATCTTCTCACATATACAGACCGCCTGACTCTGAACCAGCTGGATCGATTGATCCGCGACACGCGCGGCCCTGAAGCGCCCATCGATTTGCTCGCCCTGTCCGCCTGCAGCACGGCCGACGGCGACGATCGCGCGGCCTTGGGCCTCGCCGGCGTGGCGCTGAAGGCCGGCGCACGCTCCGCCATCGCGAGCCTCTGGGAGGTCTCGGACGCGGCGGCCACACGCCTTATTGAGAGGTTTTACGCTGAATACTTTGTGCAAGGCGTGTCGAAGGCGGAAGCCTTGCGGCGCGCGCAATTGGATCTGCTCTCCCAACAGGCCACCGCGCATCCAGCCTATTGGTCGCCCTTTCTGTTGGTCGGCGCGACCGACTGAGCCCGCGCGCAAAGCGGCATAAAGCCGGCCACAACCGCAACTTCCCCACGCGTATCAATAACCGGCGCGACGAGCGCGATCTCCGGCGACGGGCCGACCCGCGCCTCTTGAACGAGACGGCCGCCGGCCGCGGCGCCGCATGCCGCCAAGGAGACCTCCACCGCGCCGACCCGGGAGTCCAAGGGCGCCACGTCGCCCGCAATGTCCGCTTCGGGCGTCGAGGTGGCGATGACGCCGTCGACCCCCAATTGGGATGACGCCTCAATCACGCTTTGAGATGAGCGGAGGATCGAGTCGGCGGTGATATCGATATTGCCGCCGTCGCCCTCCACCGCATTCGCTTGGATCACCCCGTCGCGAAGGACCAGGCTCGGCGTGGCGACCGCCACATCGCCGCCTCCGCCGGTCCCGCCGAGCACGGAGGTGGCGATCTGTCCGTTTGTGAGCGTTACGGGACCAGTCGCCGAGATCGAGACCGTCCCGCCCGCCGCTTCCGCCGCCTCGGTCACAATGCGCGCGCCATTGGAGATGACGACGTCGCCGGCGACCACGGTCAAATTGGCCGCATCGCCCGTTCCGGTCGACGCCGCAGAGATCTGTGACGGAAACACGATGTTGTCGGAGTCGGGTCGAAACACGAATTGGCCATCGATCGTCAGACGTTCCGGCGCCTCGATCCGAACCTGACCGGCGTCGGAGATGTTGGCGCTCGCGGATCCGATAAAGGCCCCGTCGCGCACTTCCACGATCGGCGCCCGGATCTCGATATCGCCGCCTCGGCCGATGGGAAACCGATTGAAAACGTCAATCTCTTCGCCACCCGCCGCGATCGCCGCGGGTATGCCGAAGAACGGTTCTTGACCGAGCAAGCGAACGCTCTCCTCCGCTTCGACCACGATGTCGCCGCCACGACCCGAGGAAGTCGTCGCGCTGAACAATTGCGCGCCCGCAGCCAGGATTACATTGCGCGCCGATACGGAAATCGGGCCGGCGTCGGCGCCAGAGACGTTTCGCGTGATGGTGACGATGCTGGTGGGCAAGACCGAGCCAAGCGGGTCGGCGGTGAAGTCGCCTGTCAACTCGACGGTCACGGGACTCGCCTGTCCCTGCCCATTGGTATCCGCGAGAATGACGCCGCCTGCAAGAAGCTCAAACGAACCGCCTCGAATGACCACCGGGCTCATCTCCCCGAAGGTGTTAAATGCATTACTCGGGAAAATGCCGGTGGCGACCGGCGCGAAATCGGTGCGGCCATCGAAAACGATCCGATCGCCTTCCAAGACGATCGGCCCGCCGTCGACATCGCGCGGTGTGTTGAAGAACTCCGTGTCGTCGCTGAGGATCGATGTGATGCGTCCACCCGCCGTGAGCGCGATCTCGGGAGCGCGGAGGATCACCGATCCATTGGTCTGGCTGGCGTCGGGACCGCCGAACGAGGTGACCTCGCCTTCGCGCGTCAGTTCGATCCGCTGATGGGCGGTCAATGTGATCGTTCCGCCGTCGCTTGATTGGCCAAAGTCGATAAAGCCGCCATCAATGGATTGGCTCACAAAAGCGCCGTCGGCGATCAAGATGGAGCCGCCCTCGATTGAGATGTCGCCGCCATTCCCAAAGCTCTCCACATCGGAAACCGTCGAGACGCCGCTGTAGTTGGGCGGCTGTCCGACAAAATAGAGCCCGCCGCTGATCTCCACCGTCTCTGCGGCGCGCAGGGTGATGTCGCCAGCATCGCCCTCTCCCGCATAGAACAAGGGCAAGGTGGATGTGTCGATGCGACCGGCGCGAACGATCCGAATGTTCCGCGCTTCGATCGTAATGTCGCCGCCGTCAGAGAGGTTGTAGGCCTCGGTTGTGATGGCGGCGAAATCATCCAGCACCACATCGCCCCCCGCTTGCAGCACGACATCTCCGCCCCGCGGCGCGAGCGTCGGATCGATCATCTCGAGATCGGGCGGAAGAAAATCCCCGTCTGTTCGGATGGAGCTGCGTTCCAACACGATATCCCGATCCGCTTGAACCGTGATGTCCGCCGCGGGCGCGTCGGCGGACCCGCCTCGCGCCACCAGCGCGGAGGTGAAAAGACTGATTTCGCCGCCCTGCACCCGAAGGTCCCCGCCCCCGCGGCGATTGTCATTCAGGTTCACCAGCGTGCCCACGAAGTCGATGTCGCCGCCCGGCGCCAGGATCGCAACGTGGCCCGAGGGGACCGTGACGTTGGTGACGACGAAATCCGCCGAACCGCCGGCCAATGTCAGCGCCGACCCGCGTTCGAGCGCGATCGATGTGCGCCCCAATTCGATCGCCGCCTCCCCGCCCACAAATCCGAAGGCCTCCGGCGCGGCCATTGAAAGCGTGGAGCCGGTTTCCGTGGCGGAGAAGGTCGCGCCGTCCGCAAAGCGCACATGATCCGCCGCGCCCAGATGCAAACCCGCCGGCACGTCAAAGGCGCTGGTGTCCCCGACCATCACGCCGTTCGGATTCAACAACCAAAAATCCGCCCCGGCGACGTCCGAGCGCAGAAGGCCGTCGATCCGGGTCGCCTCGCCCCCGGTCACCCGTGAAATCACGTGATCGAACCCACTGTCGCCCGTGAAGGTTACGATCGCGCCCTCATTCACCTGAAAACTGTCAAAACTGTGGAACAGATTGCCGCCGACCGCGCGCCCTAGATCCTGGCCGATGGTTGCGTCGCTTGCGCCGAGATCGACCCGCGGACCAACGGTTCCGTCTGTCGCGATCTGCGCGCGCGCATGTGGGCCGGACAAGAGCGCTGCGACCGCGCAGGCGGTTCGAAGACCGATGGTGGCGCGTCGCATCATGGTTGTCCCCCGCCCAAACGTCGAATCCCGGCGCATGCATAGCATGTCCGGGCCGCACGCGGGATATGGCGGGGAGATGGGAACGAGGCCGAAGCCCCGCCCCCAGTCTTCATCCCTAGAAGTTCAGGGTCGCGCCGAAGAAGAAGGTGCGGCCGATCGTGTCATAGGTGCCCGGGAACGTGTTCGCCTGTTCGTTGAACGCGTCGCCGGTCAAAGGCGGTTCCTTGTCGGCGACGTTTCGGACGCCGCCGCGCACCGTCAGATACTCGGTCGTCTGCCAGATGGCCGATACGTCCAGATAGTTGAACCGATCATGGGTGGGCGCGGCGATGGTCGACGGATCCGCCCCGGTCCCGCCATTGAAGGCCGGATCGAGCACCTCCACATCCATAGCGCCGATATATTGCCAGCGCAGTTGGGTGGTGACCGGGCCAAAGATCCAGCGAAGGGTCGCGGTGTGATTCCACTCCGCCACCGGATCCGTGAACGAGCTGGCGATCCCACCGGCGCCGCAGGTGGGACCGAACAGGCCCGCGCAATCCTGAAGCGGCGCCGTCGGATCGACCTGCTGCTCCAGAGCGATAAGATAGGTGCCGAGAAGGTCGAAATCGAAGGATCCGTACTTCCAAGAACTGAACCAATTGGCGGGATCGAACGTGTACTCGATGTTCACGTCGACGCCTTCGGTGGCGAGGGTCGAGATGTTCTGGTTCAGAGTCACGACCTGATCCACGCGACCGGTCGATCCGCGCTCCACCACCCCGCAAAACGGGTTCGCGAGCGTGCTGCCCGGTTGATAGCATTGGGTCAGAACGTTGGACGTCGACCCGCCAAAGCCGGCGATCGCGTCTTCAATCTCGATATTGTAATAGTCGAGCTGGATCGTCAGTTCCTCAATCCATCGCGGCTGGATGACCGCGCCGAAGGTCAGCGTGTCCGACGTCTCCTCCTGGAGAAGCGGGTTGCCGCCGGACAGGGTCCGAACCTGACTGTCCGGCGCCGTAAAGCTCTGATTGTCGAGCAGTGCGGCGGGGACGCCGGTTGCGACGCAAATCTCGCGCAATCCATTGGCCACCGGAACGTTGATGACCGATCCGTCGGCCGCGAAGGTGAAGGCGCAAGGATCGGTCGCCGCCGGGAAGCCTTCAGATTGGGTCGCAAACAGCTCGCCGATGTTGGGCGCGCGAATGGCGCGCTGATAATTCGTGCGGAAGCGAATGTCCTCCACCGGCGCGTACTCGCCACTGAACGCATAGGTGGTGGCGCCGCCGATCGTGGAATAGTCCGAATAGCGTCCCTTGGCTTCGACGGCGAAGACTTCAGCGAAAGGCTTGCCTTCCACGATCGGCACCCGCAATTCGCCAAACAGCTCCCAAACGTTGAAGTTGCCCGAGAGCGGCGGCGCGCCGTTGAATCCTTGGATCAAGCTTTGGGCCAGGAGCTCGCTTGGGAAGGATGAAGACTGCTCCTCGCGATATTCCGCGCCCATGGCCAAGGCGATGGGCGCGTCAGCCAAGGGGATCGTCATGGGCAGATCGCCGGCGAGGGTGAACAAGCCGACCGTCTGGTCCCGCTCCAAAATCTGGGAGACGGAAACTTCAATGAAGT
>CAYPOX010000124.1:0-7629 GCA_964412525.1 uncultured Caulobacterales bacterium | reverse complement strand
CCGCCTTGGCGATCAAGGTCCCCTGGGCGCCCAGATCCACCGCTTGCGACGGATCGCCGTCCGGGAGCGCCACCGTATCGGCGCCCAACGCAAAAATCAGCGCAGGCAGATTGACAGCGGGTGCGGGCGGCGTATCGTCCAACACCGACGGTTCGATCAACTCCGCATTCACGTCCGGCAGAACCCCACCATCCAACGTGTTGCCTGAGGATACTTCCGTAGCCGCTCCGCGGACCAGACCGTTCAACTGCGCGTTTGAAGTGGTCAATTCAATGGTGTTGTTTTCCAATTGAATTTGCGCGTCCGCATCTTGTGCTAAAACGACGCTGGAGTTCTGCCGGCCTAACGCGATCATGTTTTCGCGGATCACGACTTGACCGTTCTGCAACACCACGCCGTCAATCACGCCGCCGTCACGATTGTTGTTGTAATTGATCGCGCCGGCGCTGTTTGACCCTTGGACGCCATTGCGGACGATTTGACTGTCTTCGATCAAAACGTCACCGCCCGCGGTGATGTCGATGGCGTAAGATGTCGGAACAGCGCCGTCGATCAGCGAGGAATTGCGGACGATTGTGCTTTCCTGCGCCAGTGATTTGATGTGATGACCGGAGCCATTGTTCTCGAAGGTCGAGTTTTCGACGAGAAGCGTGTCGCCGCCGTTCATGTACAGGCCGTGGACACGGCCCACGTCGGTTCCGCGGCCAGGTTGGCCGTTGTCGCGGAACACCGAGTCGCGAATCACTATGTCCACATCGCTCGCCGCTCCGCCCAAAATGCCGTTTTGGTTGCCCTCAAACCGGCTGTTCACGACCGTGAAGGTTTCGATCGGCGTGTTCGCGTCGATGCGGATACCTGCGCCATTGCCCGAGCGCTCGGTGAAGCCGCCGACAAAGGCCAAATTCTCGATATGCACGTCGACCGCGGCGCCGGTGATGAGAAGAATGCCTTTATCGTTTGGCACGGAATCGTCGCTGATCCAACGAAACTCCGCCTCGCCGCCCACGCCCACAATCGTGAGGCTGTGCCGAACGGTCGCAGTCTGGTCCTCATAAACGCCAGCATCCACCTCGATGCGATCGCCCGGCGACGAGGCATCGATCGCTTGCTGCAATGTGGGGTAGGCTCGCCCAGGCCCGACTTGAAAGACTGATCCTGCACCCGCTGACATAACGGTCTCCCTCAACAACGATTCCATGGACGGCTCAACCGGCTTTGAACGGCGGCCATGAACGGATCGCTAGGAGCAATTTATAAAATTTCGGTAAAATTGATTATACCGAGCTGAGAACGATTGCGCAGTGTTGGTCGGGGGCTGACAAGGTAATTCGGGACCGAAGCCCGGACACGGCTTGCCCGTCCTATGGACCGCCCTCCCGACCCGGATGTCGTCGAACCCGAATTGGGACGAGATGTGGATCGAGGGGATTTGTCGATGGCCATTTCCTACAAGCGCCATCGCGTCGCCCTGATCGATCTCAGGTCGAATCGAAGCAAGCATCCTTTACAAGAGCTTCGTACAGAGCCATTTTCTACCTAGACCGATAGATAGGCGGAACTATGCCCATCAGCATCAAAGACCCGGAAGCTGATCGCCTGGCGCGGCGCCTCGCCACCGAGACCGGATTGAGCATCACACAAGCAGTCATCGGCGCTTTGAAGTCGAAGCTTCGCGAAGTCGAGCGACGCAACTCTCGGACGCGCGATCTCCACGCCGACATTATGGAAATTGGTCGACAATGCGCCGCTCTTCCGGATTTAGATCGTCACCAAGAAGACTTCATCCTCGGCTATGACGACCAGGGAATTCCTCAAACGTGATCATTGATACGTCCGCGATCCTTGCGGTTCTCTTTCAAGAGCCTGAAGCGGCCGCCATGACCGCGGCTATGGTCGAAGCGCCCGAGCGCACCATGGCCGCTCCAAATTTTCTTGAAGCTTCCATGCTGCTTCAGGCTCGCAAAGGCGATGAAGGCGTGAAAAGTCTCGACGTGCTCATTGCACGCCTGCGGATCGACATTGCGCCATTTGACGAGGATATGGCGCACATCGCCCGCGCCGCGTTTAAAACCTACGGTAAAGGTCGCCACGAAGCGTCATTGAATTTCGGCGACTGCATCGCCTTTGCGCTCGCCCAATCCACAGGTCGCAGTCTCTTGTTCAAAGGCCGCGATTTCAGCCAAACGAACGTTACGCGCGCCGTCTAGGCAACGGTGCATGAACTCATGTTTCGAACTTATCTCGTGTCAAGATCGATTCATCGCCTCTTTCGAGCACGAGCCATGGAGCTTTGGGCCGATGCGACCAGAGCGGCATGACGGATTCCCGTCGCGGCGCCCTTTGCGAGCTGCGTCGGTTAACTTGTCAGTTCCTTGCGAGCAAGTCCCCGGCGAAGGCCTCATCGAAGGCCGCGAGCTCTGTGTCGGACTGCGTTTCCAACTCCATAATGAGCGCCACCGGCGCGCCAGCCTCGCCGAAGGCGGGACCCGCTGCAACGAAACCGGACGCGACAATCCACGCGCAGAGGAGCTGGGCACGAATCATAAAGCTTCTCCTATCATCAAAAAACCGCTCCAAAAGGCGGGATGGGAAGAGACGTCATCGTTCAACAGCGCCAATTGCGCGCGCCGCAGCGCTTCGGCCTTGCTGACTGAAGCGACGGCGAGCTCATCATAGAAGCGCGCCATCAACGTCGCGGTGGCGTCATCTGAGACGGACCATAGGCTCGCGAGCGCGGACCGCGCACCGGCCTTTAGCGCGACCCCGGCGAGGCCGAGCGCCGCGCGCTGGTCTCCGACCGCGGTCTGGCAAGCGCTTAAGGTTAGAAGGTCGATCGGCTCATCGCCGCCGCGACGCGCCCGGATCTGGGCCTCCAAGCGGTCGATTGAGATGCGGCCGTCGGAAGCCAAGAGGAAGCTCTCTCCGTAACTTCCGCCGAAGACGCCGTGGGACGCCACGTGGACAATCGCCGCATTCGAATGCTCAAGCGCGTTTCCGAAGGACGCCACTCGAAAGCCCGAATCCACGAGAAGCCGGCCGTCGACGATACCCGCGACGGAACTGACAAGTTAGCTGACTCGGCCCGCAAGAAGTGCCGAGACGAGGTTCGGTCACGCAGCTTTGGTCGCATCGGCCCACACCTCCATGGCTCGTGCTCGATAGAGGCGGTGGGTTGGTCGGGAAATCCGATGAGTTTGGACGTTGAAGGTGTTGTAGATCGCTGCGTGAGTGGAGAGAAATCGTTGGGCTGAGGCTTGGGACTTGAATTTTTGCTGCTTCCGTTCTCGTCGCCGTATCGGGAGGTGGGAGTTTTCAGCCCGGTTGTTGTCTTTGAGCCGTCCCGGCCGATGGCGGTCTCTCATTCCGATCTCACGCATGGCCTTCTTGTAGGATGAAAGCCCGTCCGTCGTGACGGTCTCGGGCCGAACGCCTTGGTTTTTGAGAAGAAGGCGGAGAAGCTTCCGGGCCGCCGACGCGTTCCGTCGTTTCTGAACGAGCAGGTCCAAAACCTCGCCTTCGTCATCGACCGCGCGCCAGAGCCACATGCGCTTGCCCGCGATGCGAACGACCATTTCGTCCAAATGCCACCGACCAGTGGGTCGTTGTCGCTGGCGGCGAAGATCGGCGCTGTTCAACGGGCCGAACTTGATGACCCAGAGCCGGATGGCTTCACGGCTGACTTCGATCCCACGTTCGGCGAGAAGATCCTCGACGTCTCGAAGGCTGAGCGTGAAACGAAAATAGAGCCAAACAGCGTGGCTGATGATCGTGGCCGGAAAACGATGGCGCTTATAGGAAATGGCCATCGACAAATCCCCTTGATCCGCGTCTCATCCCAATTCGGTTTGGACGACATCAGGATCCGAAACCGCGGTCAACACGAGTGATGATCTGCGGAGGGACACCCAAACTGTGTTAACTTGTCAGTTCCCGCGGATGTAGGTGGCGTCCAGCCAGAGGTAGGGCCATGCGCCCTCCAGTGGTCGCGTCAGAAACGCCTGCACCCGCTCGTCGATCTCGGCGCAGCGCCGGCTGACCTGGCTCTTCGAGACGCCGGCGCCGCCCATGGCGCGCACCAGATCGTCGACGGCGCGCGTGGAGACACCGTGCACGTAGGCCTCCTGGATCACCGCCACCAAGGCCTTCTCCGCCGTCCGGCGCGGCTCGAGGAACGTGGGAAAGTAGCTGCCCTTCCTGAGTTTCGGGATCGCCAGATCGATCCTCCCGGCTCGCGTCTCCCAAGCGCGCTCGCGGTACCCGTTGCGCTGCGTCGTCCGCGCCGCCGAGCGGGCGCCCTTCGGCGCGCCAGTCGCGGCCTCGACCTCCAGCTCCATCAGCCGTTCCGCGGCGAAGGCGAGCATCTCGCGCACAAGGTCGCCGTCAGCCTCCTTCTCCACAAGCTCCAGAAGGGCCATTCTCTCATTGGTCATCGTCGTCTCCGGTTCGGTTCCAGGTCTCGCAACCCGAACCTTCTCCGAAGACCGGCGATGGCCGCCAGCGGCGCCCCGGCCGCGCGCTGCGCTACGCTGGGGCTCCGCGCGCGGCATCCTCATACACCATCACCCGGGACGCTACCGTCCGCCTTCATCATATGACGCCTAAATCTCGATTGTCGGTCACCACCGATAATCGAGCGCGGCGAACCAGCGCCGTTCATTGGCGAACGCGCCCGTTTCAAACCATTGGTCTTCAAGGGCGTTGTTCACTTGGAGCGAGGCCTCCAACGAATCCGTAATCTTGTAGCCCAGGCGTCCGCCGAGGATCACTTCATCGCCCGCCGGAATCCGTCGAAAGGTTGACGACGGCTCAAAACTTTGCACGTCCCGCTCGGACGACCAAGAAAGGTCCAATCGAGCGTTGATGCATTTCCAAAGGGTGGAGACGAAGGCGTTGACCTGATGACGTGACACAAAACCGTCGAACTGGGGGACCGTCACGTCACCCACATTGCCGAAGATCGACGTGAATTGGTCGAACGGCAGAATGCCGCTGTAATCCGCATTCTCTGCGTCGATGTCTACATAGGCGTAATTCACACCATAGCGCCAGTCCCGCCATTCACCGTTCAGGGCGAACTCGCCGCCAAAGGCGTCGAAGCGCGCGTCGTCTCGCGTAAAGAAGAGCGCGTTGAAGTTGTTTGCGGGCGACGCCTGTTGCCCATTGATTCCCAAGACAACGCCGCGCGTGATCTGATAGAAGCCCGAAATCGCCGCTTTCAAGCCGAGCGACGCGAACAGGCGATCATAACGGAGCTCGAAGTTGTCCACTGTCGATGGCTCGTTGTTAGGATCGCCGCCGACAGTAAGGGTGACCGAAAATCCTGGCGTCACAAAAGGACGTTCTTCCTGAAGCGCGCCAAGCTCGGTGAGCGACGGGAGGAGCGCGCCGCGACCGTAAAGCAGCCTCACCGTGTCCGATTGGGTCCATTGATAGGTCAATGCGGCGTTCGCCGACGGCTGCGTGAAGGTGCGATCCACATCGTTCGCCGAGAAGGGCAGCGCGGCGGGAAGAACGCCGTTGGCGCCGAGCCGAACGTGATCGACGCGCGCCGCGCCGGTTAGCGAGAGTTTTGACGTGAGACCGTAATCCAGAGAAAACCCGGCGGCGAACAGGTCAAAAAACAAATCGCCGCCGTCAAATGGCGTCGTGTTGGTTTCAGAACGCTTGTATTCGCCGGCGAGGCGGAGGGCGGCGGTTTCGCCGATTTGGCGCGTGGCGTCCGTTTGGGCGACGATGGTTCTGTGCTGAAAGTCCAAGTTTTCGAGCGGAAAGCTGGTTGACGCAGCGTTGTTGCGGCCGTCATTGACGAACGCTTGCGACGCCAACGTCCAAGCCCCAAACACTTTCGTCGCGCTCAACCTGAGGGAAGCCATGTCGATATCAGTGGCGCTGGCGTCTTGGCTTCCAATATACTCATTCAACTCAACGGCGGCGAATGACCCGTCCAGTTCAAAACTCAAAGTGTCCGAGACCGTCCAGTGCAGGCGGGCCCGCGTGCGGAGCTGCTCCGTGTCAGTCCGTAAGTTCAACGCCAAAGGATCGTCCGTCGCGGGTCTCTCAAATGGATTTTCATGTCCAGCCTGGGCCATGACCCGTACATGAAGATCAGGACGGATCTCGTGGCTAATGACCGCCGCGCCCTCGACATATTCCTCGCCGCCGGCGCGAAGATTGACGCTATTCGTCGGCTCGGTCGCGACGCGTTTTGTGACGATGTTGATCGCGCCGCTGACGGCATTGAGCCCGTACAGCGCAACGGCGGGGCCGCGCACAATCTCGATTTGCCGTATCTCGTCCAGAGCGACGGGGATGGCGCTCCATGTCGTCAGATTGAAAAATTCCGCATAGACCTGCCGCCCGTCGAGCAGGACGCGCAATCGGTTCGAGGCGCCGCGGTTGAAGCCGCGGATCGAAACTTCCGCGGCCCCCGGACCCCCGCGCCAAACGGACACGCCTGCGACGCGATCGATCAAGTCAGCCACGTCGCGCGCGCCGGTGCGCGCAATGTCGTCCGCGGTGATGATCGTGATGTTCGCGGGCGCTTCACTGGCGCGCTTCGGCAGGCCGGTCGCCGACAATGTGACCGGCTCTTGAAACAGCGCTTCATAGAGCTTGTAGTCAATGGCCTGTGCGAACGCCGCGCTTTGCGCGGATGCGGCGAGGGCGCATGATGCGAACATCGAACGTATGCTCGATCGCAAGCGTGCTTGGCCACGAGCGGCGATGTGTCGGCAAAGCGCGCTTCCAACGCGGATGTTCGGCGTTTTCGCGCAAGCGGCAGTCCCGGCCGGGACAGGGACGACGGCCGTGGAAGTCAGATGTCCGCGCATGTGGTCCTCTAGGCGGTTTTGGCGAGAAGCATGAACTGTTGGCCGAACTCGATCGCTACATTGGATGCGGCTTCGGGGCTGATGAGAACAAGCACGCGAGGTCGACTCGCCACGCCAAGAACGCAAACGCCGGCGCGCACGCACTCCAAATTCGCCGACGCGGTGATCAGCCCTGAATTGGCCGTATCTTGCGCAATTGTTTCAAAAGGCACAGATAAGTTCTTTGTAAAATACAACATGCTGGCGTCAGCCGCGCGCCTTTTGTAATTTGACGCTTCGACAAGTTCGATTGCGTAGGTGGTTCGGCCCAGTTCGATAGCATCGCCGTATTCTTTCACGATGGCGTCTGCTTCGACTTTCGTTTCAGCGACTTTGGCGTCGAAAACGACAAGAATTCTGTTGGGGCGAGCCGATTGCGCCATCGGCAGCGTGCGTGAGGCGACAAAGAAGTCGCTCGCCGCCTGGGCGTTCGCCGCGCTTGGCGCGGTCATCGCAACCATCCCGAGGCCCGCGAGGGCGAGAACGAAGAAAAACTTTCGCATGATCGCAACCTCCACAATTTGACGGTTACAGAATCTCGCGCGGCAGTGACACGACGGTGACAAAAGTCGAACGAAAGTGTCGCAGGGTGTGAACGGCGGTGCGAATTTCCCCCACGCCGCCTGATTTTGGGGGGTAGTGCCCCATGGCGTGGTGTAGGAGCGCCGGTCCTCGACTGGGGCGCGCAAGCCGCTTGGCTCTACACGTTCGAGGCGGAAACGCCGCGGATTGGGGGCCGAACGCCCAACGGATACGGGGC
>CAYPOX010000123.1:0-7799 GCA_964412525.1 uncultured Caulobacterales bacterium | reverse complement strand
CGCGTCGACACCAAGAGATCGCAACAAGGCCAACTGCGCCGCCTTCGACCGGTCGAAAGCGTAGGCGCGTGATCCGTTCAAAACACGCGCCCCGGAGAGTTCCCACCTTTGGATCAAGGCCTCGGCGAACCACAGCCCATGCTCGGCGGAGCGCAAATAGGCCGACGGACTCATCCGGCTCCACAACACCGGTGCGGGCGGCGTCAGAGCCGCGGGATCGAAGATGAACCCGTCGTCTTGAATCGCGCGATAGGGGAGGCCCCGGCGGTCCAGCACCCGGAAAAGAGGGCGGAACCACTCGGGATGCTCGAAAAAAAGCGCAAGTTTCGGTTGAGGCACGGAATCTCCTTAGCCGGCCGGCACATTGATCGTCGCGGGCGGAAGGCCGGCGCGCGCGCGTTCTGCGACCATGAGCAATCCCCGTTCAAAGTCACGGGCGAACGCCTCGCCATCAAACACGCGTGTTTCCTCTTTCGCCCGATCGAGGCGTTTGCGCAGAGCGTTCAGTTTCTCCGGGTTCTGAGCCAATGCGACAGCTCGACGTGCATAGTCAGCCAGATCGTCCGCAACCAAATCGTCAAGACCCAAAGCCTGAAGAAAACCGGCTGCGATCCGCGATGCGAACACCTGTCCTCTGATGGTCAGGACAGGCGTTCCCATAAACAGAGCATCGCTGGTCATGGTGTGCCCATTGTATGGCGACGTGTCGAGCGCCAGGTCCGCCCGCGCATGCCTGGCGAGATACGCCTCAGCCGAGGTCCGCGCCGAAATGACCAGCCGGTCCGCGGAAACGCCCCATTCTTTGAACATGTCACGAATGTTGTCCGTGGCGACGCCATTCGACTCGAGCATCCACAGGACCGATCGAGGCGTGGCGCGCAGGATCGCCGCCCATGCGGCGACCATAGGCGGCGTGAATTTGCGGGCCTGATTGAACGCGCTGAAGACAAACGCGGTTTCAGGCAAGCCGAAACCGGCGCGCGCAATCTCTGATCCCGCCGGTCTTACGCGCGTGTCGCGCGGGAACCAAAGGCGCGGCAATCGAAGCAAGGCTTCGGTGAAGTCCGCTCGCCGATCATCCGGCGTGACATGCTTATCCGCAATGAAGTAATCATAGTAGCGCGCCCCGGACGTGCCGGCGTAACCAATCCAACGCATTTGAATCGGGGCGACCCGCGCCGCGAACGGCGTGGGCAAGCCGTCGCTGGAGAAACCGTCAAGATCGATGGCGACGTCGAGATCCGCAGCACGCATCTGCGCGACACGCATCAAAGGATCCGCGTCCTTCAGATGTACGACGTCATCAAATGCGTCGAGCACCGAGGCGGCGCGTCCCCCGCGATGCGGCGGGTCGTTACAGATCGCCGTGTAGACAAAGCGCTCTCGATCACGTCGCTCCACGGTCTCCTTGATCAAATAGCCGTTCACATGACGCGCGAAGCTGATGGAGAAGAAGCCGACGCGGATCGGACCATCCGACGGCCGTGGTCGCGGCGTCCAGGTCGGCGCCGCCGCCATGAGGCGGGAGAAGTTCGCCGATTGGAGCGCGCCGATACGCTTCATTTCGCCCGGTTCGCGGCAAATCGAGAGCATGTTGAAGGGCGCGACAGGTCGCCCCTCTCGAATGCGGGCCGCCGCGGCGGCGACCACATGATCAAGGTCGTCCCAGCATGCAGTCTCAAGCTTAAGGAACAGCAATTGATCGATGGTGCGCGCATTGGCGGGATTCAGCGCGAAGGCCCTCTCGGCCGCGGTCAGCGCCTCATCCCAGAGGCCAAGGGTCTGGGCCGCGGCGGCGAGATTGGCCAGGGCGTCGTCATGGGCGTCGTCGCACGCCACCGCCCGACGAAAAGACGCGAGGGCTTCAGCGCGTCGACGCTTCAACAATTGCGCCGCGCCGAGCGCGTTCCACGCATCGGCCTCCTCCGGGTCTGAATCGACCGCCGCCTGGCCATGGCGAAGCGCCGACGCCCCGTCGCCAAGCGCAACGCATGCCGCGCCAAGATTGCAAAGGAGATCCAAGCTGGGACCGCCCAGGCGCAGCGCCTCTTCGTAAAACGCGCGCGCATGCCCCACATCGCCGCGCAAGTGGGCGGCGATCCCGTCCCGAAAGGCGACGGCGGGATCGACCGTCAGATGAAGTCGCCGGAGCCCAAGGGACCGACATCAAGATCAATGTCGATCGCGATGTCCACGCCAGGTTCAAAGGCGTTGTTCGTGGCGCCGTCGCCGTCGGCGTCGATGAACACCCGCGAGAGGTTGGCGACGCCGGTGTCGTCGTCCACTTGGATCTCAAAATCATTGCCGAAAACCACGTCGCCAATGGCGTCCGCTGCGCCCGCGACCACGCTCACGGTTTCAAAGAACCCGTTCATCGGCACGTCGATTCTGTCCTGGCCGCTTTCGAAGTCATTGATGACGTCGAAACCGCCCGCCGGCGTGTCGCCGGCTTCGAAGACGAAGATGTCGCCGAAGCCGCCGAAGCCGTTCAAGATGTCTGCGCCAGGTCCGCCGACCACGATCGGCTCCCCGATGGCAAACAGCAGTGTCGCCGTCAGGATGTCGTCGAAAGGCGAGCCGATGACACTATCAAAGTTTGAAAACGTATTGGCGGCGCCGCGACCCGCGGCGGACAAATCCGCCGTTCCCGCGAACAGATCGATGATCACGCCCCCAGGAAGGTTGGACGCGTCGATCGTGTCGCCAAGAACCTCGCCGCCGTCCAGAGCATCAAAGGTGTCGTCGCCCGCCGTGACAGCCGGATCCCCCGCCAAATCCAAGACGTCATCGCCCAGAGTGGCGGCGAAGTTGGGCGTCTGCCGCCCAAAAAGGACATAGGCGGCGCCCGTGTCGCCTCCGCGCCCAGGCGCGCCAATCACCGCGTCGTTCGCGCCGTCCAGATTGAAATCAGCCGCAGGCGCCGCGGCGCGCCCAAACAGATCACCGGCCCCGGAACCGGTGATCGCGAAGCCCGTGCCGCCGGAAAGTTGCGTCACGTCGATGTCGCGCGCGGCGGTCAGGTTCGGCGATCCGAACACGATAAAGGCAGCGCCGGGGTCGCCGAACGCGCCCGGCGCGCCGAGCGTGAAATCCGCAAGCCCGTCACCATTAAGATCGCCGACGCCCGCAAGTCCCGTTCCCAACGCCGCATTGGGCGAGTTCAAACGGAACCGCACGCCCAAGCCTGGATTTTGGTCAAGAAGGCTGAGATCGATGATCTCGTCGATGAGCCCGTCCATTTCATCGAGATCGGACAACTTCACGTCGCCGCCCAGCAGGAGATAGACGACGCCTTCGCTGGACGCGCCGGTCGGATCGCCAATCAGAAGATCGTCGAAACCGTCGTCATTGACGTCACCGGCGTTCGCCACGCTGGTCCCGAAGGACCCGCCGCTTGAATCTTCGATCACGTAGCCGACGCCCGCGTCATCAAGAAGGTCAAGGCTCAGGACCTCGTCGTCGATCGCATCTTCAAGGTCGAGCGCATCAATGCTCGTGGCGTCCGTGAACAGCACATAAGCGCGATTGTTTCCAGGTGCGCCGATGACCAGACCCTGCTGTGCGGCCGGGCCCGCGTTCTGGATCGTCGCCAGGGACTGTCCCGCCTGGTCGCCGGCGGCGCCGCGAATACGAAAGCCTGGCTGCAAGGTGTCGCCCGAGCCGAAATAACCCAAATCGCCGAGCGCCACGCGGACCTCCCCGTCGCCGCCCACGGCGAAAGGCGCGCCCACCGCAAAATCATTGCGGACGTCGCCCTTGATATCGCCCAAACCGACGATCGCCGTACCCGCCTGACTGCCCGTCGAATTGAACGATTGGATGGCCTCGCCGTCAAAGGTGAGATCGGGTGCGGCGGCGGTGGAGAACTGCGCCACGCCCGCATTGTTGCCTGGCAGTCCGACGAGCAGATCCGGTTGCCCGTCGCCAGAGACGAGTCCGCCGGGAGCCACGGCCGCGCCGGCGCGGTCGCCCGGTCCGGCTTGGGAGGCGCGGACCGAACTCGCCGTCGTCAGGGCGGGATTGTCGTCATTGGTCGCCTTGGCCTCGAAAACGTAGACGGCACCTTCATTCATCTTCGTGCCCGGCGCGCCGACCGCAAGGTCCGACGCCGCCGAGCCGCTCAATTGGCCGCCTTCAGAAACCGCGAAGCCAAACTCATCGCCCGCCGCACCGCCTTCGATCCGCACGCCGCGCGGTCCGACAAGACTTGCGATCGTCGCGTCGCCAAACAGGGAATCGGCGTCATAGCTTGGCGCGAACAGCCGGCGCGGCGCCGCGCTCGGCAAAACAATGGACGAATATTTCAGGTCACTCCTTGTGATCCCCGTCTCGCCGATCACGTCGATCACAAGATCAAAGGCCGGGTCGTAATCGCCCACGACACCCCCGCCGTCATTGGCGTCGACGAAAATGCGGGAACTCGTCCCATCGTCTTGAATGACGACGCCGTTCGAGGCGTCGCCATCGAGTTGGCCCGAGAAAAAGTCCGCGATGGCCATGTCGGTCTTGGTCAATGTGACGACGCCTGGATCCCGCGCCACGCCGCCCCAAACCTCAAGGCTCGACGCGCCGTCGCCGAGAATGATCAGATCCCGGCCGCTTTCGAAACTGTTGATCTGGTCGATCCCGCCGTCTTGGGAATCCGCGGCCGCCAGATACCAAATCGCGTCCATGCCGAGGACGCCGGAGCCGCCGTCGATCACGTCGCCGCCGCCATTGCCTTGGAAGTCGTCGCTTTCACCGCCAGCGCCGAGCAAGGTGTCCGCGCCGGCCCCGCCAACCGCCTTCGAGAAGCCGAGCGCGTCAAAACCTTCAAAAGTCTCTAGATCCAAGTTGATGGTGACGCCCGCATCCGTGCCGTCGCGGATGGTGTTGCTTCCCGTTCCAACATCTAAGTCAAAGACATTCTGAAATTTGTCCGTCGTTCCGTTAGACGGGATCGTGGCCTCGAAGCTGAAGACGCTCGACGCGTCGGCGACGGTAACGTCGTACCCCCCGGATCCGGACGTATCCTGAATGAGCTGCGTCCCGTCGCCAACGAAAATGTCGTCGTCGCCGATCGAGTTGTCTGCGAAGTTGAACGTGATTCCGCTTTTGAGATTGCCGCCGACGCCAGCATCGTCCGCATCGAATGTGAGCATGGAGACGAAAGTGTCGTCATCCTCCACGTCCACCACCAAATCCGGGATCGACAGGCCGTTGTAAGCCGGATCCGCACTGGTGACCGTGACGTTCAGCGAAATCGAGTCGTCCGAAAAGTTCCCGTCATCCAACGCGAAGATCGGCAACGGGGCCGAAGGTGATCCCGCGGTCAGAACCACGGTCGCATCGACGCCGGGGCTTTGGCCGTCCAGTTTCAAAAGAGCGTCGCCCGCAATCATCACGTCAACGGGCGCGCTTGGCGTCGTCGTTAGGGAGACGGTGACAAAGAAATCGCCGTCTTCGTCGGTCGATTGCTCAACCAGCGCAAACGGGTTTTCCGAGAATGTGACATTGGGCCCGCCGGCGTCGTCGTCAATGATCGTGACTTGGAAGGAGGCCGGGGTCAGCGCGTCATAGTCCGGATCGTCGCTCACGACATCGACATCAATCAACGCCGTCTCATCGATCGCGTCGGCGTCGCTGGCGGCGAAAACCGTAAGCGTCTGCGGCGACGGATCCTCGTCCAGGAAGGTCAAGGTGACGTCCGTGCCGAACCCTGCGCCGAGGTCAAGGTCCGACGGCGGCTGCAAGGTCACCGAGACAAGCGCGCGCGGCGTCGACCCGAGATTGACCTCCAAGGTCTGCGAACCGCCCTCGTCGACCTCGAAGGGCGTCGGCGCGAAGAGCACGCTGGGATCTCCGACCAATTCGCCGGCGTTCGTGAACGTTGCGAGATCAATGGAGGAAACGCCGAGAACTTCGATCACGAAATCGTCGGCGTCGAGATCGCCGTCGCCATTCGTATCGGCGAAAATGCGCGCGACGTCGTCCACAATCTCGGCCACGACGCCGGTTTCGCCCACATCGGTTCCCGGGAAAAAGTCTGGGACGTCCGGACCCTCGGTGAACGTGGAAAGAGAACTGTCCACGCGAAGCACGATGAACGCGTCGGACAAATCTAAAGTGACGCGATCGCCGGCTTCAAAATCGGACAGCACGTCCGGATCCGCGGCCGTCGAGTCGCCCAAGCGAAAGAGGAAGGTGTCCGAGCCGGGGCCACCGATCAAAAGATCCCCCCCGAAACCGCCATCAACCAGGTCGTCGCCAAAGCCGCCATAAACGATGTCGGCGCCGGCGCCCCCGGCGAGTTCGTCGTCGCCCTCGCCGCCCAGAACGATGTCGTCGCCAGAACCGCCGTCAAGACCGGTGTCGTTCCCCGAGCCGCCCGAAATGACGTCGTCGCCTGAGCCGCCAAAGAGATTGGTGTCGTCGCCCGCGCCGCCGGCGACCGTGTCATCGCCCGCGCCGCCGTCGAAATTGCTGTCCGGTTGGGCGAAACCAAGGAGAATGTCGTTCCCGCCCGCACCGACGGACGACGTGACTTGTCCGTCGAACGCCAGGATCTCCGACGCCGCCGTGCCGGACAAGCTCGCGCTGTCGCCGCTCTGTGCGACGACAACGGTGGCGGAGCTGAAATTCGTCATGGACCCTTACGGTCGCGACGACCGCTCCCTATGGCCTCTGCATCAAAAACGACGCGCCGCGCGTAGTCGAACGCCGTGCACGACACCGGATCCGGAAAACGATCCATCGTAGCCCAGACCGATCCCGAAATCGAGGAAAGGCGGTTTGATCAGCATTTGGGCGCCGAACTTGCCGAACACGGCGGAGGCCTGGGCGCTCTGCACCTGGAACTCTTGCTGGAGGTCGGCGTCGACGAACTGATTGTTCACCGTGCCCTCGCGATCCGCGGCCTCGAACAGCGCGCCCAACACGACGCCCGGACCATAGGCCCACTCCCCGCGTTCGATCCGCCACGTCAACGCCAGGCCGGCGCCCAAATTGCCCTGGGTGATGGAGACGTCATCGCTTCGAAGCGCGATCCCTCCCGTGCCCTCTTCCGAAAAACCGTCGCGTTCGAATTGCGCGACTTCCGCGAAGGCGAAGGGCCGCGGAAGGGCGTTGAACAGCCACTCCGCGCGCTCCAGAAAATAGGTCGCCCGCGCCGCGGCGGAGAACGCATAGGCGTCGTAATCGACCCGCGCATTCTCCACGCCGTCGTCAAAAGTGACGGTCCGGTCTGTCTGGAAGTCTTGGAAAAACGTGTAAGCGAAAGACGCGCGCGCATTCAGGTTTTGCCCTCGATACTGGCCGCGAACGCCTGCGAGAAAGGTGTTGGCGGTGGTGCGCGATTGGTCCAGCGCCGAGTCCGAACTGAAACGGCCATAGCCGCCGCCGATGCCGGCGCGTAGCTCCTTTGTAAACTTGTAGTCGAGCGTGAGGGCGACGCCGCGATTGTCCGCGTCATGGCCAGAGCCCGTGCCGTCACCGTCGACGCTTGAAAAGGTGAAGAAAGGCGTGGCCCCAACCGAGAAATCCCCGGTCGAATCTTCAAAGGTCGGGTCGCTGAAATCGACGAGTTCCTCAAGAAAGTCGTTGCCGCCGCCGCCCAGAATGCCTGTCGCCACATCCAATGCGACATCCGCCGCCGCCAAGGCCGACGCGGCGTGGTTCTCACCCGACAAGGCGATCAAGGCGCGTTCCCGATCCTCCGGGGACAGACCGTCCAGGCGATCCTCAAATCCCAAGGATGGATCCGCAGCCAACACGTCGGCCAGGACCGAACTGTTTCCACGCTGGGCAGGGAGCGGAATGGG
>CAYPOX010000122.1:0-7903 GCA_964412525.1 uncultured Caulobacterales bacterium | reverse complement strand
GCACCAGACTACGAATCTGGGGGTCGGGAGTTCGAATCTTCCCCGGCGCGCCATATTTTTCAATGGCTTAGGCGTTTTGCACGCGCCACATTTGGCTGAAATTGTACCGGAATTGTACCGTTTGCATGGTGGAGCGGAGCTTGAAACGCGCACAAACCCCCAGCGTTCATGAGATCAGCTTGTGCTTCTCAAGATCGTCACGCGAAATCAGTTCGCCGTTTGGCAGGCAATATTTTGCATGTTTTCAGCAACCGGAGATAATTGACAAGTCAATTACGTGCAGTGAGTGGCATTGGTTATTTTTCATATAATATTACGGCTATTGTACATATAAAGCGTAAGAAATTGATCGAAGGAAGGTTTCCTAGCATAATTCTTCGGTTCTTGGTGCTTTTAAGGTTTGAGGTTGTTTGGTGCGACTGAGCTGGAACGAAATCCGTGCCCGCGCCGGGGCGTTCGCCAGCGAATGGGCGGACGCGCGCTATGAAAAGGGCGAAACGCAGAGCTTCTACAACGACTTCTTCGAAGTCTTCGGCCTCAAACGCCGCCGCGTCGCGCGGTTTGAAGAGGCTGTCGCCCGCGTCGGTCAGGGCTCAGGATTCATCGGCCTCTTCTGGCCCGGAAAGCTTCTCGTCGAGCAGAAAAGCGCCGGGCGCGACCTCGCCGCCGCGCTTGTCATCCCCCATCATTGAAGCTCCAGCCGGATTTCGCGCCCCACAGCGCGAGCCGCACGGGACAGCGCCTCAAGCGTCACGCCCATATTCTCGGGGTCCAGCAAGCGATTAAGCTGCGACCGGCTGGTGTTGAGCCGGCGCGCCATCTCCACCTTGCTGATCGCCTGATCCTCCATCGCCTTCACTAATTGAAAGGCGATGACCCGTTTCACCGCACGCTCGGTCGTCTCCTGATAGACGCCTTCGTCCTTCAGAAAATCCTCGAAAGAGGGGCCGACACGGCCTTTTTCCACATCATCCAACATCACAATCCTCGCATTCGGCGCATCGCCGATCACCTTGGGATCGTCGGGCGACAGGCTGAGAAGCCATTCCCGGACAGGAACCCGTCCTCTCCCACTCTCGAAAAATCGCGCCGCTAACCGTTTTCGTTCATTCACGTTGCAGTGTACCATATATGGTTCACTGCGTTCAATGAATTTGCGTCACTGCTCCAAATCCCAGCCATCGCGTTCATGGGAAGGATCGCTTAGGGCTGCGCGGATGCGTTCGCGTTCGAACGCCCGGCCTCCTTCGAGTTTGAATGCCTGGTCGTTTGCGACGCCCAGCTCTCGGCGCTCATTTTGATAGGCGCGCCGTTGGCAAGTTGACGGCAAAGTAAAATAGTCTAATTGCTCGCGATGAGAACAATTAGGTATAATAGTGTAATTTTTTCGCGATGAGAACGATGTTGTCTGCGATGTGCGCCGCGATGACCGGGGCGCTGTTTTCGATCGCCCTTTCGACGACGCATCAGGTCGAGGGGGCGCCGCCTCGCATGCTGGTGATTTTCCCATGGTCGGTCGACGCGGCGCAGACGGTTCTCGCCTCCGGCGCACCGTTGGTCGCGTCAGGGGCCCTCCCCAATATGGCTTTGACGTCGACTTTGACGCAGACGCAGATATCTCGTTTGAAACAATTCGGTGCATTGATCGTCGTCAAAGGGGCTTTCGGCGGCGGTTGCGCTGACTCAACCGTGTACGGATGATTTGGCGTGCTCGATCTCAAACCCATTCAAGAACGGCTTTTGGCGATCGCCGTCATGGCGGTCTGGTGCGAAGCGGTATTCGCCGTGATCGCGGCGGTTGTTCTCGGCGGTGACGTGATGGTGACCGCCGCCGTCGCCGCGGTGATCGTCGCCGGGTTGACCGTGATTTGGCGGCTCGCCTCTTTCGAAATCGCGGCCGACGTCGTCGGCGTGGCCAGCGGCTTGTTGCCGGCTTTGATCTTAACCGTGTTCAAAGGTCACGCCTGGCAAATGGACATGCATATGGTTTTCATCGCCAACTTGGCGGTGATCGGCGGGCTTTGCCGTCCACAAAGTTTGATCATCTCGGCCGCAGTCATCGCGGGTCATCATTTGGGCCTGCTGTTCCTGGCGCCGGATCTTATCTTCAATTCGCCTTCGGGTTTGGAGCGCGTGGTGCTGCATGCGGTGATCGTGGTCATCGAGGTGGGGGCGCTCATGCTTTTCAACCAAATCTTGCTCAAGGGACTGCGGCGCGGCCAGGCCGACTTTGAACGCGAACAAACCGAACGCTTGGCCGAGGCGGAGGAGCGCGCCCGCGCTCTCGAGAAGGTCGACGACACCGAACAGCGCAATGTCCGCATCCGTCAGTTGATCGAGACTTTCGAAGGTCGTTCCATGGAAGTGGCGCGCCGCACCATGGAGCGCGCCGACAATGCGCTAGAGTTGATCGAACAAGTGGCCGCAACCGTGCGCAAAACCGGGGCGCAGGCCGCGCAGGCGGCCGCTTCGGCCGAGGCGACGTCGGAGAATTTAGAACGCGCCGCGGCGGGCGCTGAGGAGCTTTCCTCCTCCGTCCGCGCTTTGCGCGCGCAAGGCGATCGCGGCGCCGCGATCGCCGATGAGGCGGTGAAGCAGACCGAACGCGCCACCGGCCGGTTCGAGGGGCTCGTTCAAGCCGCCGACAGAATCGCGGAATTGATGGGTCTGATCCAAGATGTCGCCGATCAGACCAATCTCTTGGCGCTTAACGCGACCATCGAGGCTGCGCGGGCGGGGGAGGCCGGCAAAGGCTTCGCCGTTGTCGCGTCGGAGGTGAAGAGCCTCGCCGAACAAACAGGTTCCGCCACCAAGGACATCGACGAACAGGTGCGGTTGATGCACGACGCCACGGCTGCCGCGCGCAACGCCGTGGAGGGGGTGGCGCCCGTCGTCCGTCAAGCTGAAGACATGTCCGCCCAAATCGCCAAAACGGCGAGCGAGCACGACCGTTCGACCGGCGAAATCGCTCAGGTCATCAACGGAATTTCACATAGCTCCACGGCGATGCGCGCCAGCATGAGCGAGTTGTCCCAGGACATGTCGCAATCCGAGGCGGATGTGGACAAGGCGCGCGACATGGTCCAGGACATGGTGTCGATCGCTCGTCGACGACCTCGACGCTTTTCGCGACGAACTCACCAAAGCGTAACGCGTTTCACCTACGGTTCGGACCGTGTTCTAGAGCGGTTTTTGACCGTTTTGAATCGCATGGGGATTCTTGCAGACTTCGATTTCTGATTCAGAATCCGTGCTGGCGAAGGAGGCCAGCATGGATGGCTCAACCTCTATCGATGGATCTGCGTACTCGGCTTCCGGCGGCGGTTGATAGCGGCCTGAGCTGCCGCGCTCCTCGACCGTCTGCCGCATCACGTTCACATTCTTGAACTCAACGGCGACAGCTATCGTCTCTCCGAGGCGAAGCGGAAACGCTCCCCGGAACCAAAGAAGTAAACCGCCGGCTCCAGTGCGGAACGGGCAAAAGGCGCGCTCTGACTCGTGACGGTCAGCGCGCCTTTTGCGTCATTCCGCACACCACGCCGACGCCGAGCAAGTGGCGCCTCTTTGAACCGCCATGTGGCCCAACTTTGCGCCGCCGTTGACAAGAGCGGGCGTCCTATCCGGAGGGTAAGGCTCAGACCGGCTCGAGCGTGATGTTTCACGTCGAGATTTTATGTCTCCTATTGTATAGTACGGGCTAGGCGAGATTGGGAGATCGTCATGGCGGATTTGTTCGTCAGCTACGCGCGTCGCGACAAGGCCGTCGTTTCCCGCCTGACTGAGACCCTTGAAGCGGCGGATTACACGGTTTGGTGGGACCAATTCATGGGCGGCGGCCAAGAATTCGCCGCGCGCATCCAGGACGAGATTAAACGCGCCCGCGCCGTCGTGGTCGTTTGGTCGAAAAGCTCGGTCGAATCGCCGTGGGTGCGCGATGAGGCGAGCTTGGCGCTGTCGCAAGGCAAGCTTGTTCCGATCACGATCGACGACACGCCGCCGCCGCTGGGCTTTGGCCAGATCCACGCCATCAGTTTTTCCACCTGGCAAGATGATGGGGACGAAACGGCGATCGTCCAACTCGCCCAAGCGATCCAAGAGACGGTATCCGACGCAAAGCCCCGTCTTGCCGGTTATGACCGTTCCGGCGCCAAACGCGCCAACGGTCTGCGGTTCCGGATGATCGCCTCGGCGACCATCGCGGTCGCGTTGGCCGCCTCCGGCGCGGCGGTCTGGTGGAGCCAAGATCGCGCGATGCAGATTGCGCAGACGCCTTTGCCAATCGCCTCATCGGATCGCGTGACGGTCTATGTGGCGCGCTTGCATGGGGACACGGACGATTTCCAATACACGCGACAATTGCTCGATTCGCTGCGCTTCGCCTTGTCGGAGGCTGTGGCGAATGCGGACGCGAGCGCGCCGGATCCAAGTGATGCGTCCGATGCCTTGGTCGCCATCGACAGCTTGCCGAGGACGGTGGCGGTGGTGGGCGACGGCGGGCGCGATTCGCTGGCGGCAGCTGAAGCGGATGCGAAGCGTTGGCTCGCGGCGACGTCGGGGGACGTCCTGATTTGGGGTGAAGCTGCGCCGGATTTCGGCGCGATCTCCCTGCGCATCACCACGTCGGACGGCACCAAGCTCGGTCGCTATGGATTTGAAGATCTGAGGGTCGGCGAACCCGTCTTTGATGATCTCGCGCCGATGATCGTCGGAGCCGCGCTCGCGCAAGTCGCCGACATCGACGTTGTGGAGAGCCCGACGCAAATCATGGGCGCGATCATCCGGCGTTTGAAGCCGATCGCCGAAACGCCGCCGGCGGGGCTGAACCGCGCCATGGTACGCGATCTTCGCAAGGCGTATGCGGACATTGTGGTGGAGTATGGCCAAGCCGTCGCCGGACGACCGTTTTTCAATGACGCGGTCGCGCTTCTGGAGGATGAATTGGCCCGCACCGCGATCGACAAGGACCCGATCGCCTGGGCCGAATTGCAGAACAGTTTGGCCTTTGCGTTTCTCAATTTGGGTGAACATGGCGGCGAGTTGAGCGCCATTCACCGTTCCATCGACGCCAGCCGTGCCGCCTTGACGGTGTTCACCCGCGACATGCGTCCAGATGATTGGGCGCATGCGCATCGCCGTCTTGGTCAGGCGCTTTATGAGCGCGGCAAACGTGACGACATTCGCTATGTTGACGAGGCGATCCGCGCCTTTGACGCGGCCGGTCAGATTTGGACGCGACAGGACAAGCCTCGTTCATGGGCGTCTCTCCAAAGAGATATTGGCCAAGCCTATAATCGCCTCGGATACCGTGAAAACGACGAGGCGTTGTTGCTCAAAGCGGCGGCGGCCTACAAGGGCGCGTTGGAAATCGTCACGCGTGAGGACTCGCCGAAAGAATGGGCGTATTTAAATATTGACCTTGGCAATACTTATTTCAGTTTGGCCAAATACCAAATCAGCATCGACGCCTATCACAAGGCGCTGGAGGTCTTGACCGCTGAAAAAGATCCATTGGATTGGTCGGCGGCCCAATTGAATCTTGGCGCCGCATTGGTGAGCATGGGACGGGCCCGGGGCGACCGCGCACAGATCCGGGACGGCATTGCGGCCTATCAAGCTGCGTTGTCTGTCCAAACGCGGGAACGAAGCTCGCAATATTGGGCCAACCTGCAGCATCACTTGGGTTTAGCGTATTTGGATTTGGCTGATTTGGGTGATTTTCCGAGTTTAGATGCGGCCTTGGAGCATTTTGACCTTGCCCTTTTGGAAACGCCGAAATCCGACGCGAGATTCTATTGGGCGGAGACTCAGTTTTTTCGAGGCCGGGTTTTGATCCGCATGGCGGAACGCGGCGGCGACGTCGCCCTGGCGGAGAGCGCGATTCCTATCCTCGAAGCATGTGTCGAAATCTTTGACGGTCAGGATTCTACATTGCGTTCCGAAGCTGAAGAGTGGCTTGACCGGGGCCGAAAGTATCTCACATCCGATTGATGAAAGCGCTTGACCTTCTCAAGAAGAAGCGAAGAGCAGTGTCCTCGCCGGACCTGGGTCATCGCGTTAGCGCCATAGCGTTTGGGGTTGCCGTGTCCTGCGCGCAAGACCTGCCCTGAGGTATCCGCAGGCAGGAACATCGATTTAGGGGCAATCGGCTGTCGAACCCTTGGACGAGGACGCCATCCACCCGATTGATGCGCGCCAGGTGCAGCTCCAATGGCGGGTGTTCGTCCGCTCCGTCGCCTGTCGAGACCCGCATTGGGAACGGCGCGTCGGGTCCGCTTTTGTCTGCAGCGCTGCGCGAACTCGACGCCGCCCGCGCTTTCAGGGCAGCCTGGGTCCCGCAACAGGACGGGTTCAGGAGGGGATCATGGACATCACCAAACGCGAGATCATGGGCGGGGCGGCGGCCGCTGCGGCCTTGGCGGGCGCGGCGCGGGCGCAAAGCTATGGAACGCCGCCGCCCTCCGTCTCCGCGGCGGAGCCGATTTCACGCGCGGAACATCTTCAACGCCTCGCCAAATTGCAGGGCCTCATGCAGGCGCAGGGCGTCGACCTGGTTCTCTTAGAGCCGGGCGCGGCCATGACCTATTTCTCCGGCCTGCGCTGGTGGCGCTCGGAACGGCTCACCGCCGTCTTGGCGCCAAAAGAGGGAGACGCCGTCGGCGTGGTCACCCCCTATTTTGAGGAACCCTCCGTTCAAGAGACCATCGGCGTGCCCGCGGTCGTTCGCACCTGGCATGAAAATGAATATCCGTTCGCCGTAGTACGAACCTTAGCCGAGGATTGGGGCGGCGGGGCCATCGCCATGGAGGAATCGGTGCGCTTCTTCGTGGCCGACGGCGTGCGCCGCGCGGTCCCCGGCGCAAAGATCTTGCCCGGCGCGCCGCTGACCCGTCCCTGCCGGATGATCAAATCGCCAGCCGAACTGGCGCTGATGCAGGCCGCCACCGACGCCACCATCGCCGCCTACGCCCATGTGGGCGCAAACATCGCCGCGGGCATGACGCCGGACGACGTTCGCGCCCGCATGAATGAGGCGACCCGCGCCCATGGGGGCTCGCCCACTTTCGCCTCGGTTCTTTTCGACAAGGCGAGCGCCTATCCCCACGGCACGGATGCGCCCCAAATCGCAAAAGAGGGCGGGATCGTGTTGATGGATTGCGGCTGTTCCGTCCATGGCTATCAAAGCGACGTCTCGCGGACCTTCGTGATTGGAGGCGAGGCCACGAAGCGGCAGCAAAAGGTCTGGGACACGGTGCGGCGGGGCCAGGAAATCGTGTTCGAAACCGCCCGAATCGGCTTGCCCGCCGGCGCTGTCGACGACGCGGTGCGGCGCTTCTACACGCAAGAGGGTTGGGGGCCGGGCTATCAAACCCCGGGTTTGTCGCACCGCACCGGCCACGGCATCGGCATGGAGGGGCACGAGCCGATCAATCTTGTGCAGGGGGAGACGACGCCCCTGGCCGCCGGCATGTGCTTCTCCAATGAGCCGGGCCTCTATGACTTCGACCATTTTGGCGTGCGGCTGGAGGATTGCTTCGTCGTGACGGAAGAGGGTCCGAAGCCGTTTTCAGGGCCCCAGCCGGGCATCAATCGTCCGGTCTGACGCCGGCGCGGCCATCACAATCCGATCGCCGCGCCGCGAGGCCGCCTTTCGGCGCAGGGTGCCAGCGCCTCAAAAGCATACACACACATCCTCGAGATCAAAAAATAGATTTGAACAATTCAAAAAAACGTTGACTTACAAAAAATGGCATGAAATGATTTGGGTGATTGGCGGAACGGACCCGAAGCCGACAGTCCGGACCGTTCACGCGTTTGTGACTTGCGGTAAGTCTGATCGCGACAGCGCATGTCAACGGCCCTCCACCCCCGACATGTGCGATAAAATTTGGTTCTCCGCCAATCA
>CAYPOX010000121.1:0-7921 GCA_964412525.1 uncultured Caulobacterales bacterium | reverse complement strand
GAAACTTCACGCCGTCATAGATGAAACGATCCGCCAGCGCGGTGGCCTGCTGTCCGACCAAAGCGGCGTCCGCCTACGACGACGCCAACCGAAGCTCCGCCTGGAGGTTCAGCAATTCGTCATTGGTGCGGACCTGTTGTTCCAATTGGCTGAACTGGGTGAGCTGATCCACGAACTGTTCGGATTCGACCGGATTGAAGGGGTCTTGGTTCTGAAGCTGCGTGGTCAAGATGTTCAAGAACAACTCGAAGTCTTCGCCCAAGCTGGCGATCGAGGTGAGCTGCGACTGCGCGGAGTCCAACAAGATCGACCGCGTCGCGCTCAACGAATTCTGAATCGGGTTGATCAGACCGATATCGCTCATGTCTCGTATCCCCTATGCCCTAAACGCGCATATCCACGACGCCGTCCATCATCGGCGTCAACCGTTCCACGCCATAACTTTCAGCGAGACTGTCGCCATCGGACGCATCGTCTTGAACATCGGAGTCGCCAGGCGCGGCGTCATCGTCAAGCCCGCGATCGAGCCGACCTTGCTCCGCCTCATCCTCAAGCATGAAGGCGATGTCCCGTTCATCCAGCTCAAAACCCAACTGCGTCAACGCCCGCACAAGGGTGCGCGCGTCCTGCTGCAGCAGATCCAAAGTCTCCGCCCGCTCGACGACAACCGTCGCCAGCATCGCTTTGCCGGTCACCTGCACCGCCACGCGGACATTGCCCAATTCCGCTGGAGACATGCGAATTTGGATGTTGTTCTGGTTGATCCGCACCGCGTCGGCGATCTGCGAGGCCAACTGGATGGCGGGCGGCGTCGACGCCGCGAATGTCTGGGCCGGAGCCGACGGCGAAGACGGCGTGTTCACGCCGGTCGGTGAGGCCGCGGTCGCCGCGACGCCCCCATTGGAGGACGCGCCCGCGCCTTGAACGCCGGCTTCCACGCCCAAGCTCACGGGCGGCGGAGGCGGCGGTGCAAGGCTGCGCGCTGCAGCTTCAAGGGCCGCTGCCGCATTCGGTGTCAGCACCGCGCCCGAGGACGGACGTGAAGACGTGTTGTTGACCGCGTCGGAAAATGCTTGCTGCGCGAGGCGCGCACCGGCCGTCGAGGCCGCATTTTTGGACGCCGTGTTGCGGTCGGAGCCGGCGTTGTCGGTTCCGTCTCCGTCCGACTGAGCGGAGGTCCCCGCGTCACCGCCAGCGACAGGCGCCGCCACCGGCGCGCCGCCGACCGACAATCCGGTCGCCTGCGCCACGACCGGCGCAACCGTGGAGACATTCGCCGGCGTGTTTGGCGCGATGCTTGCAACGGAGGCGCTTGCGACCGCGGCGTTCGCCGGCGTCGCCGTCAGCACGGCGGCGGTCTCTGCGATCAACCCGTCGGCGTCCGACCGATTCTCGGTTTCACTCGTTTGCGGCGCAACCTCGGCAGGATCGTCCTCGCGCGCCTCCGCGTCTGTCGCCGCGATGCTTGAGCCCAAATCAGGCTCCGAAGAAGCCGCCGCGTCCGCTAAGGATCGTCCAGACGCCAAGGCGGACAGCGCAGCTTGCATCGCCGCCAACGCGTCAAGCACCGCCTGCGCCGCCTCTGGCGATTGGGCGGCCTCCGGCGATTGGGCCGCCTCCGGCGATTGGGCGATCAACGCCTCGACCGGCAGATCGCCAACCAAGAGAGCGTCGACGAGAGCCAAGGTCTCCGCATCAATCGCATCGCCATTCGCCGCCGCAAGATCCGCCGCGTCCTCCAGCGAAACGTCCTGTCCGTCAGACGCGATCGCGGCCAGCAAGGCGCGCAGTTCACTTAGAGCCGCCGCCAAATCCGAGGTCAGCGCCGTGGGCGCGTCCAAGCCCGTTCCCAAATCCAGATCGCCGGCGCCGGCCACCGGCCCATCTGTTGGGGCGGCCTCAACCGCCGCCGTCTCTGCTTGCTCCGCGCCGCCCGCATCTTGCGACGCCGTCGAGCCGCTGTCGTCAATCAAAGATCCGTTCGAAGCCGTCTCGTCTGACGCAGATTCTCCGCCACCCGTCGACGCGTCGCGCGATGCGCTTGGGCGATCATCCGCAAGTCCGCCATCTTCCGGCCGCGAACCGTCCTCAACGGGCGTGGAAGGCGCCGCCTGCGGCCGTTCTGGTTCCGCGTCGGCCGCTTCAAAACTTGAGTCGAACGATGTGGTCGACGCCTCGCGCGCCGCGCGTTTCTCATCGTAACGCGCATCGTCGCGGCGCTTATCCGCCGCCGCCTCGTTGCGCGCATCTGCCGCCGCCGCCTCGTTAAGCAGCCTTTCAAAGGCGTCATCGCGCGGACGATCGTCCGATCGCGGCTCCGCCGACTGAGTCGATCGGTCAAAAATCCGAAACAGTTCGGGCTCGAAGAATTCCACGCGCGACCTTTCCGTTACATTTTGAGGCTAACGAGTGATGGATAAAGCAGGGTTTCGATTCTCTTGCGCCGTCATCGCCTCCCGTCGCGCATCGTCCAAATCCGCCGCGACCATCTCAGCCACCAGCGTTTCAAAAGTCGTCTCCGCGCGCCATCCGAAAGTCGACAACGCTTTCGACGCATCGCCTCGCAAGGCGCGGACCTCCGCCGGCGCGAAATAGGCGGCGTCCACACTGACGCGCACGGCCCCCGTTTCTTCCTCGACGCCGACCTCGTCCAGACCTTCGCCGCGCCATTGGATTCGCCGCCCGACCTGTTCGAAGGCCAAGCCGACAAACTCACGCACGCTTCGCGTCACGCCCGTCGCCAAGACATAATCGCCAGGCGCGGCTTCCTGGGTCATCCGCCACATGCCGCGCACATAGTCCCGTGCATGGCCCCAATCCCGCTTCGCGTTGAGATTGCCCAAGGTGACGCGGTCTTGCAGACCATGTTCGATCCGCGCGACGGCGCGCGTGATTTTTCGGGTCACGAAACTGCTGCCGCGCAAGGGACTCTCGTGATTGAACAGGACGCCGTTTGAGGCGTGCAAACCATAAGCGTCGCGATAGGAGCACACCGTCCAATAGGCGAACAGCTTGGCCGCCGCGTAGGGGCTTCGCGGCCGGAACGGCGTGGTCTCGTCTTGAGGTTCGACATCCGGATCGCCGAAAAGCTCGGACGTGGAGGCTTGGTAGAAGCGACATCGGTCGGTCAGGCCGGCGGCGCGTATCGCTTCAAGAAGGCGCAACGCGCCGAGCCCATTCACGTCTCCCGCATATTCCGGCGCGTCGAAGCTCGCCAAGACGTGGCTTTGCGCCGCCAGATTGTAGACTTCGTCGGGACGCACCGACGCGACGATCCGCGCCAAGGCGGGGCCGTCGGTCATATCGCCGAGATGAAGACGAACGGCCGCGCGCAGATCGTGCTCCGGCCCCACGAGATCGCGGATGCGGTCGGTGTTGTCCAACGAGGTGCGACGGACGACTCCATGGACGTCGTAACCTTTGGAGAGAAGAAGCCGCGCCAGATAAGCGCCGTCCTGTCCGGTCACGCCCGTAATTAGCGCTCGTTTCGTCATCGCATGCGCCCCTGTCCCTCCGTCTCTGCACCGCCCACTACCGGGAAGTCGCGCGTTTCGCCAACTGGAGTTCCATGCTTGCCAGGACCGATGCCGCGTCGTAGCCAGCCAAGCTCGAAAGATGTCGATGACAGAGGAGCCAATTCAAAGATGCGAGTCGCGATGATCGGCGCAGGCTATGTGGGCCTCGTATCCGGCGCTTGTTTCGCCGATTTTGGGCATGACGTCGTCTGCGTGGATTTGGACGAAGGGCGCATCGCCCGCCTCCGCGACAATGACATCCCGATTTTTGAGCCAGGCTTGAAGCGACTTGTTGCGGATAACGCGGCGGCCGGACGATTGACCTTCGAAAAGGAGGTCGCCAAGCCCGTGGCGGAGGCGGACGCCGTCTTCATCGCAGTCGGCACGCCGTCACGCCGCGGCGACGGATTCGCTGATCTCTCCTATGTCTACGCTGCGGCGGAACAGATCGCCGACGCGCTGGACGGCTTTACGGTGGTGGTCACGAAATCGACCGTTCCCGTCGGAACGGGCGACGAGGTGGAGCGGATTATCCGGAAACGCCGACCGGACGCGGAATTCAGCGTGGTCTCCAATCCCGAGTTTCTCCGGGAAGGCGCGGCGATTGCGGACTTCAAACAACCAGATCGCGTGGTCGTGGGAACGGACGAGCCGCGCGCGCGCGAGGTGATGGAGGAAATCTACCGCCCCCTCGCAGTCGAAGGCGCGCCATTGCTTTTCACCAGCCGCGCCACGTCGGAACTCATCAAATATGCGTCCAACGCGTTCCTTGCGACCAAGATCGCATTCATCAACGAAATGGCGGACATTTCCGAGAAGGTCGGCGCGAATGTGGAAGATGTCGCGCGCGGCATCGGTCTGGATAAGCGGATCGGAATGAAGTTCCTTCAGGCTGGCCCCGGATATGGCGGATCGTGCTTTCCGAAAGACACGCTCGCATTGGTGCGCACGGCGGAGCAGGCAGGCGCGCCCACACGGATCGTGGAGTCGGTGGTCGCGTCGAACGGACGCCGCAAACGCGCCATGGCGGACAAGATACTCGCGACGGTCGGCCAGCCCCATGATGGAAAGCGCGTGGCGCTCCTTGGTCTGACCTTCAAGCCCAACACGGATGACATGCGGGACAGTCCAAGCCTGGACATCGTGCCCGCTTTGAAGGCGGCCGGCGTTCACGTGCGCGCATATGATCCAGAGGGAATGGACGAAGCGCGCAAGGCGATGCCGGATCTCGAATGTTCCGAGACGGCTTACGACGCGATCGAAGAGGCGGACGCGGTCGTTCTGTTGACCGAGTGGGACGCTTTCCGCGCGTTGGATCTTGGGCGCGTCAAGGAGGCCATGCGCGGCGACGTCTTCGTGGATTTGCGGAATGTGTATCGACCCGCTGACATGGTCCGAAACGGCTTTCGGTATGTCAGCGTCGGGCGTCCCGACGCCGACGTCTAGCTTCCCTTAGGCCGCGCCCCGGGCTTCGCGCCAGCCGCGGAGCCACGCAACGAAATGCGCGGCGCCGTCCGCCATCGGCGTTTTCGGCGCATAGCCGACCGCATCGCGCAACGCCTGAACGTCGGCGAACGTCTCCACCATATCGCCGGGCTGCATCGGCGCACGCTCAACGACGGCGGGCCGTCCCGCCGCCTTTTCAATCGCCCTGACAAACGCCTCCAAATCCATCGGCGCGCCGGCCCCGACATTTAGAAGACGGTGCGGGGTCGGCCCGAAGTCCAGATCCGAATCGAGGACGCGGACCACGGCCTCGATCGCGTCATCCACATAGGTGAAGTCGCGCCGCATCGCGCCATGATTGAAGAGCCGGATGGGACGGCCGTCCAAAATCGCCTCCGCAAAAGTCCAATAGGCCATGTCCGGACGCCCCATCGGGCCGTACACGGTGAAAAATCGAAGCCCCACATGCTCCTTTCCGTAAAGGCGCGCATAGGACTCGCTCATCAATTCGTCCGCGCGCTTCGTCGCCGCGTAGAGCGAGACTGGAGAGTCGCACGGATCATCCTCACGAAAAGGAAGGCGCGTGCTGGCGCCGTAAACAGAACTTGAGGACGCATAAACAAGGCGTCGGACGCTCTCCACGTTGCGCGCCGCCTGAAGCACGCTCAAATGGCCGTTCAGGTTGGAATGGGCGTAGGCGAACGGGTTTGAGATCGACGCGCGAACGCCCGCTTGGGCCGCCAAATGGGCGATGACGTTCGGACGGATCGTCCCCGCCAATCGCTGAAACCGCTCGGCGTCGGCGATGTCCAAACGTTCGAACCGAAAACTCGGCGAGGCTTGGAGACCGATCAAGCGCGCGTGCTTCAAATTCGGATCATAATAGGGATTGAGATCGTCGACGCCCACGACTTCGCGGCCTTCTCGCAAAAGCCGTTCGCACAAATGTCGACCGATGAAGCCGGCGGCGCCAGTCACCAAGACGGTCATGTCGACGGCTTTCCTCATTCTCTGCGAGTCGTGTCGAGGCGCTAACAAGAGCGCGCCCCTCCTGTCCACAGCGACGGATACGCGAAACTTCTGCGTTCCATGTTTGATCGACGAAGAGAGGAGCCCCCAATGAGCAGAGACTTGGCGCCGGCGGCGGCCCACCGCTTTGGACTGGGCGCGCGGTCCGATGAGTTGAGCGTCTTGGCGCGTGACCCGGCCACGGCGCTGATGTCCCAAATCGCGAACGGCGATCCGCGGATCCTCGATGCTGCTTTGCCGGACGCGGCGGCGGCCGTCGCAACGCTTCGCCGGGCCATGGCGCGGCTTCGCGATCTTCAACGACAAGCCCGAGACGACGATGATTCCGACACGGCGCGCCGTGAGATCCGACGGAACGGAGGCTTGTTCGACGAGTTGCCGCTGAACGAGGCGAAGGCGCGGTTGACCCGCGCGGTGACCACGGAGGACGCCTTTCTCGAGCGATTGGTGTGGTTCTGGTCGAATTGGTTCACCGTCGCCGCTGTCAACCCGCCATCCGCCGTCTTGGCGGGCGTTTTTGAACGAGAGGCGGTTCGCCCCCATGTCACGGGCCGGTTTGAGGACATGCTGAAAGCGACCGCCCTCCATCCCGGCATGCTTGTCTATCTGAACAACGCCCAATCGGCCGGACCGAATTCATTGGCCGGGCGCCGTCGCGATCGTGGCCGCAACGAGAATCTGGCGCGCGAGATATTGGAGTTGCACACGGTCGGCGTGGATGCGCCCTACGACCAGGACGACGTGATCGGTTTCGCCGACGCGCTCACGGGTTGGACCATCGACCGGCAAAACCGCCATGGCGGCGGCGCCTTTTTCGAACCGCGCATGCACGAGCCTGGTTCCAAGCGCGTCCTCGGAAAACGCTATGCGGAGAGCGGCGCCGAGGAAGCCGTCGCGATTCTGGACGATTTGGCGCGCCGCCCTGAAACGGCGCGTCGCGTGGCTGTCCGCTTGGCGGCGCATTTCACCGCCGACAAACCTCCAAGCTCGCTTGTTTCCCGATTGGAGCAAGTCTTCAAGGACACCGACGGCGATTTGGCGGCTCTGGCCCGCACCTTGGTCGAGTCGACAGAGAGTTGGGCCGAGGAGCGGCGGAAATTGCGAAGTCCGATCGAATTTTACGTGGCCAGCCTGCGCGCGGCGGATGTCGAAACGCTGGACGCCCCGTTTCTGATCCCAAGTCTGATCGAGCTCGGACAACCGCCTTTTCGCGCACCCAGCCCGGAAGGCTGGCCGGACGACGTGGAGTCTTGGGCGGGACCTGACGGATTGAAACGCCGGATTGAATGGGCCCACGCCTTCGCCCGACAGGTCGTGCGCGGCGACCCGTTGGCGCGGGCGCAGAACGTTCTTGGTTCTTGGCTGTCCGACCATACGGCCACCGCCATACGTCGCGCCGCCGATCCGGTCCAAGGCGCGGTCCTGTTCCTGATGAGCCCGGAAATGCAATGGAGATGATGATGCCCTTTGACGCCTCTCGGCGCGCCGTGCTGCTCGGCGGCGCATGCTGCGCCGCCGTGGCCAGTCTTGCCCCCAAGCTCGCCCTGGCCGCAGTCCCGACGAACAAGCGGCTGGTTCTTGTGATCTTACGCGGGGGCTTGGACGGTCTTTCCGCCGCCCCCGCCTATGGCGAACCGGGCTATGCGGCCCAACGCGCCCGCTTGGCGATCCAATCTCCCATCAAACTGGACGGTCTGTTCGGTTTGCACCCGAGCATGAAGAACGTCGCGTCAATGTATCGGAACGGCGAGGCCTTGGTCCTGCACGCAGCCTGTACGCCTTACCGCGACCGCTCCCATTTCGACGGGCAAGACGTGCTCGAGAGCGGCGCGGACAAGGTTTACGGCGCCCGCGACGGCTGGCTGAATCGTGCGCTGCCGGCGCTTGGCTTCGTGAACCCTCAGTCCGCCGTCGCCATCGCGCCGCAGACG
>CAYPOX010000120.1:0-7945 GCA_964412525.1 uncultured Caulobacterales bacterium | reverse complement strand
GGCGCGGTCACGGCGCGCGACGCGCTGATCGCCCTGTCATGGTCCGGCGAGACCAGCGAGTTGTCCGATTTGCTTGTCCATGCGCGGTCGCTGCCCATCCCGACGATCGCGATCACAGGGGCCGAGGACAGCTATCTGGCCCGGTCGAGCGATGTTGCGTTGGTCCTGCCGTCCGTGGAGGAGGCGTGCCGCGTGACCGCCGCGCCGACCACTTCCACCACCATGATGCTGGCGCTGGGCGATGCGCTCGCCGTCGCCCAATTGGAGGCCACGGGCTTCACCGCCGCCGATTTTCGCCGCTACCATCCGGGCGGTCGGCTCGGCGCGGTTTTGGCGAGCGCCCGCCACGTCATGCATGCGGGCGATGCGCTCCCGCTTGTGGGTCCGGACGCATCAACCCGCGAAATGATCGTGGAAATGACGGCGAAGCGCCTCGGCTGCGTCGGAGTCGTCGATAGGGACGGCCGCCTGATCGGCGTGGTGACGGACGGCGATCTGCGCCGGCGGATGGACGACGCATTCTTCGAAAAAGCCGTGGCGGATGTGATGACCGCCGATCCGCGCACGATCGCGCCGGACGCGGCGGCGGTCGAGGTCCTGCAACTTTTCAACGAGAAGGCCATCACCAACGCCTTTGTGGTGGAGGATGGCGCGCCGGTCGGCTTGATCCACATCCACGATCTGTTGCGTTTGGGCTTGTCCGCTTAGACGCCGCCGGCGCGCCGCATCAGGTCCTGGGTGGACGGATCCGCATCCGCGACCGCTCCTTGGTCCAGGGCTTGCGCGACGTCGCGCGCCAGCGCTTTGCCAAGCTCCACGCCCATCTGATCGAAGGGATTGATCCCCATCATGTATCCGAGAAAAGCGGTCTTATGTTCGTAAAGCGCGAGCAGACCGCCCAAGGTTTCGGGGTCAAGCCTTGGCAGAAGGATGGTCGTCGACTCCCGGTCGCCCGGAAAGGTCTTGTGGGGCGCGAGGCGCGCCGCGTCTTCCGCACTCGCCCCGCCGGCCAGAAGATCCGCCACCACGTCCGCAGCTCTCCGGCCCTGCATCAACGCCGCGCCTTGTCCGATCATATTGGCGAGAAGCGCGCGTCCCGAGGGCCCTTGGCGCGCCGAGTCGCGCACGCCGAGAAACTCGACCGGAATCGGTTCTGCGCCCTGGTGCAGCGCTTGGAAAAAGGCGTGTTGGCAGTCCGTGCCAGGCGCGCCCCAAACCGCGCCCACGGAGGGTTCTTGCAGCGGCGCGCCGTCCGCGCGCACGCTTTTGCCGAGGCTTTCCATCTCCAATTGTTGAAGCCAGGCCGGCAGCAGGCGAAGCGCGTCCGCATAGGGCGCCACGACGCGGCCGGGCGCACCCAACATAGTCCGGCTCCACCAGTCGAGCGCCGCAAGCAGAAAGGGCGGATTGGCGTCCGGCGGCGCGTCGCGGGCTGTCCGATCCATCGCGGCGGCCCCCTCCCGCAGCGCGTCCATCATCGCATGGCCATAGACGAGTGGGATCGAAAGACCGGCGGCGGACCACAGGGAAAATCGTCCGCCCACCCAGTCCTCAAAGGCGAAAATCGCCGATTCCGGGACGCCGAAATCGAGGGCTAGATCCGGCCGCGCCGTGCAAGCGGCGAGGCGAGCGCCCGCATGGTCGCCCAGCCAACTCTTCGCAGCCTGCGCATTTGCAAGCGTTTCCAGGGTCGTGAAGCTCTTCGACACGACCAGAACCATGGTCCGCGCAGGATTCAGGCCGTCGAGCGCGCGCCCCGGGGCTTCCGGATCGATATTGGAGACGAAACGGACGGCGCGACGGCGAGGCGCCGCAACGGCGAGGGCGTCGATGGCCAGACGTGGGCCGAGATCGGACCCCCCGATGCCCACATTCACCACCGCGTCCACTTCGGAGGCGTCGGCGTCCGCGACAAAGCGGCGATGCCGTTCAAGCTCGCGCCGAAGCGCATTGGGATCGGGGGCGTGCGTTGGATCGCGCCACGCCGTATGCAGCGCCGCCCGTCCTTCCGTCCCGTTGACCGGGACGCCGCGCAGCTGGTCCGCAAAACGCTCGAACACGCCGCGTGCGCGGGCCAGGGCGATCAGATCGTCGCGGATGGCGGGCGTCCATCGACGTTTTGTGAGGTCGAAGCGCCAATCGTCCCAGTCGAAGCCGAGCGCGGAGACCCGGTCCTTGTCCTGTTCGAACAAAGCGCCGAGCGACGTCCGCCCCATCTCGGCCGCATGGGCGGACAAACGCGCCAGGGCTTCGGCTTCAACGGCGCTCATGCGGCTCGCGCCGCCACGCGGGCGACAAAGGCCGCATAGTCCTCCGGCGTGTCGATCCCCGGCGCGGCGCGGTCCACGGTCACCGCTGCGATACGGCCGCCGTTCTCCAGGATTCGCAACTGTTCCAAGCGTTCGATCCGCTCCAACCGTCCCGGCGCCCACGCGGCGAAGCGGAGCAGGCTGTCTCGCCAATAGGCGTAGAGACCTATGTGCAGAAAATGCCCTTCGAAGGCGTCGGGCGTCTCAGGATGCGGCGTCGGCGCCCGAGAAAACCAGACCGCGGGCCGCCATCCGCCGCGATCGTCGCCCAAGCAAGCCTTCACCGCCGCCGGATCGTCGGGGGAGCCATGACCCTTGGCGGCGTCCGACGGAAACGGCGCGGCCAAGGTTGCGGCGAAGGCGCCCGACGCGCGCAGGGCCGCGACGGCGCGGTCGATCGCGACCGGATCGATCTCCGGCTCGTCGCCTTGGAGATTGACCACAATCTCCGCGTCCACGCGTTCGGCGACCTCGGCGATGCGGCTGCTTCCCGTGCTATGATCGGCGCGCGTCATCGCAGCCTCGCCGCCAAACGCGCGCACGGCGTCGGCGATCCGACCGTCATCGGTTGCGACGATCACGCGATCGGCGCTGCGCGCTTGGGCGGCCGCCTCATACACATGGCGGATCAAGGGCCGTCCGGTCTCTTGCAGAAGCGGTTTGCCAGGCAAGCGCTGCGCGCCCATGCGCGCCGGTATCATGATGACGACGGACATGGCGGCTCTTTAGCGCCCTCGGTCGCGTCGGACGAGCCCCGGCGCGCCAGGCGATGGGCGAAGCGCGCCGGATGCACGGCGGCCGCCACGTCTCCATCCCAGCAGGACGGATATTCGAGAACCGTGTCGGCGAGGCCTTCGGCCAAGTACAATGCGGTGACGAAGCCGCGCGAACCGAGACCGCTGAGAACGAAGAGTCCGGGCTGAACGGGCGGCGCGGGCTCCTCGCCAGGGCGCGCCTCCGCAATTTGGGCCTTCCAGGTCGGCAGCATGCTCCAGTCTGGGACCGCGCCCGCGAGCGGCATGCGATCGGGGGTCGTGGCCCGCAGGCCGACGAAGCTCTTCGCCTCGTCCAGGCTCACTTCGTCAAAGGCGTTCGCGGCTAGTCGACGTGCGGCGTCCAGATTGGCCACGTCGTCCGCAGGATCCCGGGCGAGCGTGTCCTCGACCGGCACGTTTCGATAGGTGGCTCCGAGCACGTGGCGACCGTCGATCGCCGGACCGGCATAGGGTCCGGCGCTCAGCGCAACTTTGAGGTGATGGCTTCGCCCGGCGGCGCGGGCCCAGGTCAATTGTCCGCGGGACGCGATGATGTCGAGACCGCGGGTGGCGTCAAACCGCCCCGACAGCGCGCCGGCCGCGATCACGGCGATGTTCGCTTCCGCAAGAACTTCGCCCGCGGCGCCGATCGCCGCCCATCCGGCGGGGGTTTGGGCCATAGCAGCCACGGAGCATGCGTTCGGCGATCGTCCGCCTGCGAGCGCGCTGCGAAGCAATTCCGGCCGGACCATGCCGGCGCGACGGTGCAGGGTCGCATCCGCGCCGAGGCGGATCCCGATCGCGTCGTCCGTGTCCGCGGCGGGCAGGACGACGAAGGCGTCCGGCATCGCCAAGCCTGCGTCACCAATCGCCGCGGCACGCATTTTCGCATCCGCGTCCGCCAGGGGCGTGGCGACGCCGCGGGCGGCCCAGACGTCCTCCTTGAACCCGATGCGGTCCTGGAGCGCGGCGAAGGCGTTCCGGTGCAGACGCGCGGCCGCTCCATCGTCGAGATCGAGGCGCGCCGAGGCGAGCGCCGCGGGGTTGCTCCGGCTGGGACCGGGGCGCGCCGGATCGTCGAACCAAACGGCCTCCACGCCGCGTCGCGCCAAGGCGCCGACCATCGCGGCGCCTGCGACCCCTCCGCCTAAAACCAGGGCGCTCCGGATTTGCGGCGGCGCGGTCGAAATCGTCGCCCACGCCCAGCGTTTGCGCGCCGTGCGCTCTCGGGTGAGGCGCGCGCAGGTCATATGCCGTTTGCGGCCGAAGCCAGGTCTGCGCTCGACGTCGAAGCCGGCGGCCTCCAAGGCGCGGCGCACCCCGCCGGCGGCGGTGAAGGTGGCTGCGGTGCCGCCCGGACGCGTCAAACGCGCGACTTCGACCATCACGTCGGGATCCCACGCGTCCGGATTGCGATCGGGGGCGAACCCGTCGAGGAACCAGGCGTCGACCTCCGCATGCCATCGCGCCAAAGCGGTCGCCGCGTCGCCGATCTCAAGATGCAACGTAAAGCCGTCCTCCGGTGCTGAGATCGTGCGCCGGCCGCGGACAGGATCGGGCCAAGCGTCAAGCAAGCGGGGCGCAAGATCCGCAAGGTCCGGATAGGCGGCGAGCGCGCGCCGCGCATCATTGATGCGGGGCGGGCGCGCTTCGACAGACAAAACGTTTACACTTGCGTCAAGTTGCCGCACCTCGCGCCAAAGCCGCCAGAGCGCCAGGACATTGAGACCGAAGCCGAAGCCAATTTCGGCCACGACGAAGCGTCGTGCAGCGGCCAAGCGCGCGCGCAAGTCATTGCCGTTAAGGAAAACGTGATCACTTTCTGCCAATCCGTCATCGGATGAAAAGTAGATGTCGCCGGATTCTTCGTCACAAGGCGCTTGGCCGATCCATGCAATTTGAGCAAAGTGTGGCGGGGGCGTCCTGAAAATCGACATGTTGGGGGCGCATCTACGTTCGTGGTACGAGGACTCGGGGCACCGGGCTGAAAGACGACAAACATCGCTTATGTCTGCTTATTCACGACAAACGCTGACGACATTCTTGGGACTCGCCGTCTTGGTCGGGTCCGCACCGGCCTTCGCGCAGGGCGATTGCTCGAAACCGGCTGTGCCGGATTTGGTCGTGGATTCGTCGACGGCCACCCAGCAGGATTTGGCGGAAGCGTTCAAAAGCGTCAAAAAGTTTGAACGTGATTCGGCCGTCTATCGCGAGTGCCTTCAAAACGTCACCCTGCCCGGCGGACCGGACGAGCTTGCGCAGCTCACATCCACGTCGGAAGACGAAGTGCGCTCTCTTCAGACCAAGTTCAAAACCTTGGTGGCGGCGCTGCAAAATCAAAGCGCCTCGCGGTAACGACTCACAGATTCGCGGCATTGTCGGCCGCCATGATCACGTCGCGGAACAATGCGCGGTCGATTCGCCCGTCCGGCGGCGCGCCGACCGAGGTCTGATAGGCTCGCGCGGCGGCGCGGGTTTTCGGGCCCAGCCGGCCGTCCGCCGCGCCCGGCGCGAATCCGAGCCGCGTCAAAGCTCGTTGAAACCGGATCGTGTCCGCCCGGCTTAGAGGCTCTTCTTCTGGCGGCCAGCCGGCCACGGGCGCCGCTTCGGCCCCGCCGATGCGCTTGGCGAGCAACGCCACCGCCAGCGCGTAAAGGTCGGACCGATTGTAGGCGCGCAACGCTTCGAAATTCGCGCCCACGAAGAATGCGGGCCCGTCCACGCCGACGGGCAAGACCAAACGCGTCGGCGCATCATCCGCGAAGCCCGCGTCGGCGAAGCGCGTCGGCGCGCGCAACCGCCAGCCTTCGGCGCGCCATGCCGCGGCGGGTTTCGGTCCTGGATCAAGGTCGCCGCCCCACAAAACGCGCGCCTCCACGACGGCCGCTTCGTCGGCGCGCCAACCGGCCGCGCGGAGAAGTGCGGCGGCGGACGCCAAGGCGTCGCCGACGTCGTTCCAAATGTCCTGGTCGCCGTCGCCATCGAAGTCCTGGCCGTGGGCGATCAAGGTGTTCGGGATGAACTGGGTTTGCCCCATGGCGCCGGCCCAGCTCGCGTCGAGCGGCGCGTCGGGCAACGCGCCTGCTTGGGCGAGGCGCAGAAGCGCGTCCAACTCGCTCCGTCCGAAACGCGCGCGTCGCGTCCCCGCCGCCAGGGTGGCCAGCGCCGAACCCGCATCGAAGCCGCCTTTCACCTGGCCATAGGCGCTTTCCACGCCCCAAATGGCGAGCAGAACATCGCCCGGCACGCCATAGCGCGCCTCCAGTCGCGCCAGCAGATCGGCGTTCGTCTTGCGGAGCCGGCGGCCAGCCGCCACCCGGGCGTCCGACACCAAGCGGTCCATATAGGCGACCGGATCGAAGGCGAATTCCGGTTGCCGGTTCATCCGTTCGATGACGCGCGGGTCGTATCGGGCGGCGTCCAAAATCGCGACCGCGCGGGGCCCGTAATCGCGCGCCTCGGCCCGGGCGCGAAACTCGGCGATGACAGCGTCGAACGCCTTCGGATCCGCCGACGCCTCAGTCGAGGTCCACACCGCGGACAGTGCGAAGACGGCCAACACGGCCCTCAACGGGCGGCTCCGACATCGGCGTCCCCAGCGGCGGGCGGGGTCGGCCCGAACGCGATTTCGCGCACAAGCTTGGCGAGGATCGCGCTGCGGAACGCGTCGAAATCGGCCACCGGCATCAAAAAGGCGCCGGGACCGCCTATGACATAGCGTTCGTAATATTCGTCGACCGCCACGTCGCGCGGGGAGCCGACGCCCATGGGGTTGGGTCGATCGTTCAGGATCGGCAATCCGTTGATCACCACGCCCCGATCCAGGGCGTCCTGGCGGGCCGCTTCGACGGAGCGGCCTTGGTTCTGCGGCCCGTCGCCGGAGATGTCGATCACTTTGCGGGTCCCATCATAGTCGTTGGTTTCAATCAGCATGGTGGCGTAGTCCAAGGCGTGGCTGATTGAGGTGTAATAGGACCGATTGATCGGCATGTTCGAGAGTTCGGCCGCGAAAATGGCGGCGCTTTCCGCGTCTTCGATCACCCGCCACGGGGTCAGCTGTTTTTGGTAGCCGGGCTCCGACCATTCGACATAGGTGACGGCGATGCGCCCCAGCTCGCCGGAATCGATGGCGGCGATCACGGCGGGATGGGCAAGCGCGGCCACATATCCCTCGCGTTGCTGCCGCGCCTCGACGCGGTCGATCGAAAAGCTGACATCCACCGCCAGCACCAATTCGAGGTCGACCGGAGTTTGAGGCGCCGCGTTGGGATCAGCCAACGCGCCGAAACATGCAAGGACGGCGAGCATAAACTTTCAAACGGTATGGATCAGGGTCGGCGCAGGGGTCGTTCTTGACGCATCATGGCGGTCACAGTACACGCCGGCGCTCAGAACGGGAGAGTGATCATGAAAGTCAAAGCGTCGCTGAAGTCGCTGAAAAGCCGGCATCGCGACTGCCGGATCGTTCGGCGCAAGGGGCGCGTGTTCGTCATCAATAAGACGGATCCGCGCTACAAGGCGAAACAGGGCTGACGAAGCGGTCTTTCGTCGAAACGCTTGGCGGCGTATTTTGCTCGGCATGACGTGGAAAGCGATCTTCGTACTCGCGGCGGTCCCGAGCTTGGCTTGGGGCGAACCCGCACGCATAGGCGAAATTCTGGCGCGATTGCCGGAGGCCTCCGAATCCGACGCGCGCGCGCTGACGTCGGAACTTTACGAATTGTGGGCCGACGGTCCGAGCGACGCCGCCGACTTTCTGTATGAGCGCGTCGCGTCGGCGTTGCGCGCCGATGATTGGGAGGCCGCGGAGACCCTGGCGACGGCCTTGACGGACGTGGCCCCCGACTTACCGGAGGCGTTCCGTATGCGCGCCGCGGCCCG
>CAYPOX010000119.1:0-7992 GCA_964412525.1 uncultured Caulobacterales bacterium | reverse complement strand
GCGTTCGGCGGCGAAAAAGAGACCGGCGGCGGCCGCGAGTCGGGCTCGGACGCCTGGAAAGGCTATATGCGGCGGCAAACCCAGACCATCAATTACTCCACCGCCCTGCCCCTCGCCCAAGGCGTGCGCTTCGACATCTGAGGTTTACGGCGTTGGCCTGGGCCTCGTTGCGCGCCATAGTCCGCCCGCCTCAAATTCAGGGAGAAGGGCCATGAAGTTTCTTGCCTTAACCACGGCGGCGTCCGTGTTCGCGCTCGCCGCCTGCGCCTCGAACGGCTATGGCGACACGGACACCGGCGACGTGGACAATGCTAAGCTTGACGCCGTCCTTTCGGATGCGCGCCGGGACAACGACCGCGCCCGCGACATCTATCGCCATCCGAAAGACACGCTCTCGTTCTTTCGCCTGTCCCCGGACATGACGGTCGTCGAAATGGCGCCGGGCGGCGGTTGGTACACGCGCATCCTTGCGCCCTATGTCGCGGAAGAAGGCGGCTATATCGCGGGCAATTACCATCCGGACACCTTCGGCGAGCGTGCGCGCGAATCTCTCGGCAATTGGCCGAACGCGTTTCCGGACCGCGTCGCCGCTTGGGCCCCGGATCTGGAAATCGACACGTTCAGCTATCAAACCGGCCAATCTGCGGCCTTTGAAGGCGAAGCGGACGCGGTCCTCTATTTCCGCGCGTTGCACGGCCTCGCCGGCCAGGACCGTCTGTCGGACGTGCTGGACGAGACCTACGCCATGCTGAAGCCCGGCGGCATCGTCGGCGTCGTGCAGCACCGCGCCAAGGAAGACGCGCCGGACGCCTACGCCAATGGCGACAACGGTTACATGAAGCAATCGGACGTGATCGCGCGCTTCGAAGCGAAGGGCTTCGACTTCGTGAGCTCGGCGGAGATCAACGCCAATCCCAACGACCCGGCGAATTGGGAAGGCGGGGTTTGGACGCTGCCGCCGGCCAATCGCGGCCCCGAGGAACGTCGCCAGGAGTTTTTGGCGATCGGCGAGTCCGACCGCATGACGCTCTTGTTCCGCAAGCCGGCGTAAAACGTCGGGAGGGGCGGCCGCCGGCCGCCCCTCTCAGCTGATCCTAAGGCGCGGGCGACCGATCGGCGATGCCCAACACCTTCAAAATGAAGGCGTAGGCGAACGCATCCTCTTTGAGCGCGTCGAAGCGGCCGGACGCCCCGCCATGTCCGGCGCCCATATTCGTCTTCATGAAGTAGGGACCGCCATTCGGCGCGCGGTCCCGAAGGCGCGCGACCCATTTCGCCGGCTCCCAGTAGGTCACCCGGTAATCGGTGAGGCCCGCCGTGGCGAGGATCGGCGGATAGGCCTGATCGGCGACATTGTCATAGGGGCTATAGGCCAACATGGTCCGATAGGCGGTTTCGTCTTCGATCGGATTGCCCCACTCCGGCCATTCGGGCGGCGTGAGGGGAAGTTCCGCGTCGGAGATCGTGGTCACCACGTCCACGAAAGGCACCTCCGCGACGACGCCTGCGAACAGTTCAGGCGCCATATTCGCGATGCCCCCCATCAAAAGGCCGCCCGCCGAGCCGCCCTGGGCGGCGATCCGTCCCCGCGCGCCATAGCCGTTGTCGGCGAGGAACTCGGCCGCTGAGATGTAGTCTCGGAACGAATTCACCTTCTTGTCGAGCTTGCCGTCCAAATACCACTGCCGGCCCTTCGCCGCGCCGCCGCGGATATGGGCGATGGCGGTGATCACGCCGCGATCGGCCAGGGAAAGGCGGCGAATCGAAAACGTGGCGGGAATGGTCAGGCCATATGAGCCATAGGCGTACAGATGCAGCGGCGCGGATCCGTCCACGGGAACATCCTTGCGCCGAAGGACCGTGACCGGGATCTCGACGCCGTCATGACCCGGCGCCGCAAGCCGCTCGGCCACATAGAGCGACGGGTCATGACCCGACGGCACCTCCTGGCGTTTGCGCAGAGCGCGCGCCCGCTGGGCCATGTCGTAATCGTAGATCTCCTCGGGCGTGGTCGGGCTCTCATAGGAAAACCGCAGCGTGTTTGTGGCGAACTCGCGGTTTCGTTCAAGCCCTAGGCTATAGGCGGCCTCGTCGAAGGCGATCTCATAGGCCTCGCCGTCAAAGGGCGCGACCACGATCCGCGGCAGCGCGTCCTCCCGCTCCAGGCGGACAAGATAATCTCGGAAGGCCGCCACGCCGAGCACATAGACGCCGGGCCGGTGGGGAACCACGTCCTCCCAATTGGCGCGGTCGGGCGCGTCGACAGGCGCAGAGACGATCTTGAAGTCGGTCGCGCCATCGGCGTTGGTGCGGATGTAGAAGCGATCGCCCCGATGCGAAACGGCGTATTGGACGCCCTTTTCAGCCTCGGCGATCAGACGCAGCGCGCCATCCGGACGATCCGCGTCGAGCACATATGCCTTCGAGGTCTCGTTGTCGCCGGACGAGATGACGATGAACCGGTCCGACCGAGTTTTGTCCACGCCCAAAAAGAAGCCGAGATTCTCCTCCTCATAGACGATCGTGTCCTGATCCGCGTTCGTGCCCAGCACATGGCGTTTGACGCGCCGCGGGCGTTGGTTGTCGTCGCGCTCCACATAGAAAAAAGACAGGCCGTTATTGGCCCACACCGCGCCGCCGTCCGTGGATTCGATCACATCCGGACGCAGTTCGCCCGTCTCCAGATCTTTGACCCGGATCGTGTAGTACTCGGAGCCCTTCCGATCCTCGCCAAACGCCAGCAATTGGTGGTTGGGGGCGTAAGAAACGCCACGCAGCGCGTAGAAGTCCGCGCCTTCCGCGCGCGCATTGCCGTCGATCAAAACGGTCTCCGGACCGCCATCCCGCGGCGTGCGCGCATAGACCGGATACTGCGCGCCCTCTTCAAAGCGCACATAGTAGGCGAAGGGTCCATCCGGTGCGGGAACGGTCGAATCGTCCTCTTTGATGCGCCCTTTCATCTCCTGAAACAGCGTCTCTTGAAGCGCCTCCGTGTCCGCCATGGCGGCCCGAAGAAAGGCGTTCTCCGCATCCAGGTGGACGCGCACCTCATCGCGCAGCAACTCCGGCTCCCGCAAGACCTGCTGCCAATTGTCGTCGCGCATCCAGTGATACTCGTCGATGCGGACATCACCATGGGCGGTCCATTCCATGGGTCGCTTTTCCGCGACAGGCGCGGACGGCAGAGCCGCGAAAGCGTCCGCCCCGAGCTTGTCCTCGGGCGCGCTCGAAGACTCAGGCGCGCTCGAAGACTCAGGCGCGCTCGCCTGCGTTTCGCCGGTCGGCATATCCGTCTCCTCCGCGCGATCGTTGCTGGACTCGCCGCACGCCGCCAGGGCGCAGGCCGTGATCATGACAAGACTCAATCGCATATCAATTCCTCAGCGTCGTCGGCGAACGATCCACGACCGCGGATCAAACGAAAAGAGGCGGCCGCGTGTCACGGACTCCCAAACGATTCTCCAACATGCAGGCGATCTCAATCAAGCGCGACTCGCCAAATGCCGGTCCCCAAAGGGTGACGCCCTGCGGCGTTCGCGCTTCGGGCGCGTCCTCCGCCGCTGTCATGCCGGCTGGCGGGCGCGGCGCGCGATCCTCAAAACCGGCCCGCAGAGTGAGCGACGGGGTCCCCGCCGCATTGGTGGCGAGCAAGAGCCCTCCGACAAAATTCGGCGACAGCAACGCGTCGAGCGCGTGCGCGGCGAACAAATCGTGCAAGGTCCGCATGACCTCGCGGCGGAGTCGATCGGCCTGAATCAGATCGACGGCGGAGATGAAGCGCGCGCGCCGCCAGGTGTTCGGCCAGGCCTCCGGATCCTGCCAACGCATGAGATCATCCCGGCCCGACTCCGTGAGCGCCTCGAAAGCCGCCGCCGCCTCAGCCTCTAGGATGAAGAGCAACGGGTCCAATCGCCAGTCGGGCGCATCGATCGTGACTCGTTCGATCTCCGGCGGGGCCAGAGCGTCAAGCGCGGCGCGCTCGGGCGCGCTCGCCTCCTCAAACCAAGCATCCGCGACGCCGATCCGAAGCGGGCGGCGCGCCGGGGGCGGATAGCGGAATGCCGCGTCCAGCGACGACGGATCCCGCGCGTCGAAACCGGCGATGGCGGCCAGCACGAACGCGCAGTCCTCCGCGGAACGCGCGATCGGTCCGACCTTGTCCAAGCTCCAGCAAAGGGCCATCGCGCCGTGACGCGAAACCCGTCCGAAGGTCGGCCGAAGGCCGGTCGCCCCGCAACGATTGCTGGGCGAGACGATCGAGCCCAATGTCTCGGTTCCGAGCGCGAAGGCGCAAAGACCCGCAGCCACGGCCGCCGCCGAGCCCGCCGATGATCCTGAGGAGCCGCCCGCCGGATTCCATGGGTTCCGGGTCTCCCCCCCGAACCAGACATCGCCATAGGCGATCGCGCCAAGGGTCGATTTGCCCAGAAGCACCGCGCCGGCCTCTTTCAGGCGTGCGACGACGGACGCGTCGCCGCGCCCGACGCGATCTTTATACGGCCGGGCGCCCCAAGTGGTCGGCGCGCCATTGGCGTCGAACAGATCCTTGGCGGCGTAGGGCACGCCGTGAAGAGCCCCGCGGACGCGGCCCTCTGCGCGTTCCGCATCCGCGCGGCGCGCCTCCTCCAAGGCGCGCTCGGGAGTCACCGTGATGAAGGCTTGGAGCGTCTTGTCGTACCGGGCGATCCGATCGAGAAACATCTCGGTCAACGCCTCGCTGGTGACACGCCCCTGCGCCATGGCGCGCTGAAGCGCGGGGATCGACGCGAACGCCCAATCGTCGCCGGCTTCCGACCCCGCCGCGGCGGTGTTGGCGATCGATGCGTCGATCGGCCCCGCCATTTCGGGATAGCTCATCCCCGGCAAGCGCGGGTCGAAGGTTTGGGCCGGCGCAGCGCCGTTCTCAAACTCCAAGGCCCGAAGGACTCGAAGACGATCGACATGCTCCTCCCAACTGTCGGCGATCTGCGCACGTTCGCTGGGGGTGTAGTCCACGTCGAACATTGTCTGGCAGGCTGCGACATCCTCATCGCCTTCGGGCCCGCCGCAGCCGACCGCCCCGAGTGACGCCGCCCCCAGGGCGCTCGTCGCAAGCAAAGCGCGTCGCGTCGTTTTGACCATCAGCCCCCTCCTTGCGTCGCGCACGCCCCCGATGGCGCCATGTTCTTGCCGTTTTGCCGCCATGATGCGACGGTCCCCGCGTTTTGCCTACCATGCTTGAGGTTTGTTGATGCGCTTCGTCGCCCTGCTTCTGATCGCCCTCGTTCCCGTCGGCGTCCTTTCCGCCCCCTATGCTCCGAAACCGCTTGAAGCGTTGTTGGGGCATGACGGCGCCTATGATCCGTCAATTCCGAAGCCCACCGACTTTCTGGGACACGAAGTCGGGGCGCGGATCGCGCATCCGGATTTGATCGCGGCCTATGTCCGCGCCGTGACGGCCGCCTCAGACCGGGTCTCCGCGACGGTCGCGGCCGAGAGCTATGAAGGGCGGCCGGTGCAAGCCGTGACGATCTCCAGCCCCGCCAACATCGCGCGCCTGGACGATCTCCGGCGGGAGCGCCGCGCCCTCGCCGATCCCGAGGCGAACGCCGATCCGGCGGCGCATCCGGTCGTGGTACAGGCCACGTTCGGCGTTCACGGCAATGAGCCGTCTTCCTTCGAGGCCGCGCTTCTGGCCATCTATCACTTCGCAGCGGCCCAAGACCAAGCGACGACCGCCCTGCTCGACGACGCGGTGTTGCTGTTTTACGTCCAACTCAATCCGGACGGCGCGGCGCGTTACGCTTCATGGATTGCGCAACATGTCTCCGCCGAGGCGGTCGCCGACCCGCGGCACCGCGAGCATGTGCGCATGTGGCCCGCCGGACGGACCAACCATTATTGGTTCGATCTCAACCGGCAATGGCTGCCCTTGGCTCAACCGGAGATCCGCGGCGTCGTCACCCACAGCCTGACCTGGGCGCCGAATGTTGCGGCGGACCTCCACGAAATGGGGGCGGACCAAAGTTATTTCTTCTCCCCCGGCCCGCTGGACCGTGTGCACCCCATGTTGCCCGATGAGAGCCAGACCCTCACGCTCGCGCTCGGGGAAGCGTTGGCGTCCGCATTGGACCGAAGCGGGCGCCTCCACGTGTCGGCCGAGTTTTTCGACGATTTCTATCTGGGCTACGGCTCCAGCTATCCGGGGCTGCATGGCGCCATTCCGTTCCTGTTCGAGCAGAGTTCCGCACGAGGCCGCCTCATCGACACGCGGCACGGGCGCAAGCGCTATGACGACAAGATCGCCGGCCAATTCGCAACGCTTCGCGCCTTGATCGAGGACGCCGCCGCCCGGCGCGTCGAACTGAACGATTATCTCAAGCGCTTCCATCGCCGAGAACTTGGCGCGCCGCCGGAAACGGACGCGCGGGGCTGGGTGTTCGGTTCCGAAGACGTGGTGCGTCTGGCGGATTTCGTCCAATTGATGCTTGACCACCGAATTGAAGTGCGGGCGGTCGCGCGCGAGACCAGCATTGACGATCGCACGTTCGCGCCTGACTCCGCCTATTTCGTGCCGGCCGATCAGACGCTGCATCGTTTGGCGCGCGGCATATTCGACCGACAGATCGTGACCGATGAGGAAGAGTTCTACGACGTTTCCGGTTGGACGCTCCCGGACGCCTTTGGCCTGGATTGGAGACGCGTGACGCGGCGGGCCTTTTCGCCGTCCCTTGCGGGCGACCGCGTCGAGTCTCCTCCAGCCGCGGCGGCGACGCCGCCCTCCGCAGACGCCTTTGCATGGGTGATCGATCCGCGCAGCGAGGCGGCGAGCGCGCTCTATGCGGATTTGCTGGCCGAGGGCGTCCGGCTTCATGCGCTTCCAGCGCCTGCGACGCTGCGCACGGCGAACGGTCCTTTTGAGGCGCCACGCGGATCCGTTGTGGTGCAAGCCCAACATCAGTCGCTCGATCCGGGCGCGATCGCGGCCATTCTCTCGGATGCGGCGTCGCGGGGCGTCACCGCGGCGGCGGCGACGGGATCGCGCACGGACGCCGGCTTGGATCTGGGAACGTTTGACCTCGCGGAGTCGAAGCTGCCGAAGGTCGTCATGGTCGTCGGCGACGGCGTCAGCCCCTATTCTTCGGGTTCACTCTGGCATTTGGTGGATCGACGCGTCGGCCTTCCGGTCGCGATGATCGAAATTGATGATCTCAGCGATGTCGCGCTGGACGGTTTCACCCATCTGGTGCTGCCCCATGGCCGCTACGGCTCGGCTTCGGAGGATGCCGCCGGCGCAGTGGAGCGTTGGATGCGTCGGGGCGGCGTGGTTTTGGCGGTGCGCGGAGGTTCGGATTGGCTTATCCAATCGGAACTTGTCGACATCGCGCTCGCCGAAGCGCCGGCCACGGAAACTCCGGAGGAGCCGACCGCGCGCCGGCCCTACGACAATCGCCGCAGCGACTCCGCGGCCCGGGATATTTCAGGCGCGATCTTTGCGGTCGATGTGGACCTCACCCATCCGCTCAATTGGGGGCGGACTTTGGAGCGCGCATCGGTTCACAAGATCGGTCGGCGCGCGTTCAAGACCGGCGACTCCTACAATCAACCTGTGGCCTATGGGGCGGAGTCACCGCTTCTCAGCGGCTATGCCGGCGACGACGCCCAGGAGCTGACAGCCGGCGCCGCGGCGGTTGCAGCCGAGCGGCGTGGTGAGGGCGCGGCGATTCTCTTCGCCGACGATCCCTATTTCCGGGCCTATTGGCGCGGGTCGGCGCGGGTGTTCGTGAACGGCCTGTTCCATGGGACCGCGTTCCGAAACGGGCCGTCCCCATAGGTCGACGCGGCCCGGGCCGTGCGGCCGCATGATCGGTGGACAGACTCACGCGGGCGGGGCCATAAGGCGAACGGGTCCCCGTAGCTCAGTCGGATAGAGCACAGGATTCCTAATCCTGGGGCCGTAGGTTCGAATCCTACCGGGGACGCCATCTCGCGCACGACGAGCGGCGGCCGACC
>CAYPOX010000118.1:0-8013 GCA_964412525.1 uncultured Caulobacterales bacterium | reverse complement strand
TGGGTGGTGGGCCCGGAGGGATTCGAACCCCCAACCAAGCCGTTATGAGCGGCCAGCTCTAACCGTTGAGCTACGGGCCCGTTCGCCTTGTGACCGCAAAATCGCCCCTGCGCAATCTTACTCGCGCACGCCCGGGAAACACGCTATGGCCCCCTCACGTCGCAAGGAGTTTACGCCATGCTGAAAAAGGCCGTCATCATTTCGGTCGCCGTGGTCATCGTCGTGGGGGTTTTGATCACGGTTTTGTCCGGCCCGATCACCGCCGCATTGATCGCGGCGCAATACAAGCCGGAGACGCCCTTCGCCGAAGAAACCGAGACGCCGGCGCTCGACTATGCAACGGCTGAGGCCTGGGCGATACTCCCGTCGACACAAGCCGCAACCTTTGACGCCGTCCGCGCCGCCGCCGGCGCGCCCTTGGCCGAGCGTGCCGACGCCGCCGTCTTTTTCATCCATCCGACCACCTATCTCGTGCAAGACCGGTGGAACCAGCCCGCCGGTTCCGGCGCGCCCGACGACCTCGGCGCGGACTTTTTGCTCCGCACGCGCATCGCGCCGGGCATGGCGGCGGCCTTCGGCGCCTGTTGCGACGTCTATGCGCCGCGCTATCGGCAAGCCACGTTTTACGCGTTCGTGACGCCGAGCGACGACGGCTGGGCGGCTCAAGAACGCGCCTATCAAGACGTGTTGACCGCCTTTGACGAATTTCTTGACCGGATCGAGCCGGACGCGCCCTTCATTCTCGCCGGCCATAGCCAAGGCGCGCGCCACGGCCTGCAGCTCCTCGAAGACCGGATCGTCGCCACGCCAGTTCATGATCGCATGGTCGCCGCCTATTTGCCCGGCTGGGTGATCCCGGAAGATTTGCTGGCGTCGCGCATGCCAACCCTTGAGGTCTGCAAAGACGAAATACAGATCGGCTGTTTGTCGGCTTGGGCGAGTTGGGGCGAAGGCGGGTCGGTGCAATTGATGCGCGATCCGACTGTCCTGCGCTACGGCGACGCCACGCGGCTCGGCGAAGGTACGACGCCGATTTGCGTGAACCCAATCTCTTGGCGCGCCGATGCGCAACCCGCCCCACGCGCCGACAATGGCCGATCATTGATCCATCCCCCGGAACAGGCGCTACGTTTCGGCGAGTCCTTGACCGGCGCGCGCTGCGGCGAGGACGGCTTTCTCTATGTGGAGGACCGCGCGGCTCCGATCGTCGACGCAATCGCGCGCGACGACCTGCCCTACATCCTGCCGGGCAAGAATTTTCACGTCTATGACGTGCCGCTGTTCTTCGAAAATATCGCGACCAACGCCTCGGCGCGCGTGATGGCCTGGCGCGCCGCCAATAACGAGTGACCGATCACATGCCCGGCTGGATCGAGTTGTCCTCGTTCATCTGAAGGACGACCGGCCGATAATTGCGCGCTTCTTCGGCGGGCATTTGGCCATAGGCGACGATGATCACGCGATCGCCCTTCTGCACAAGCCGCGCGGCCGCACCGTTCACGCCGATGGTGCGGCTGCCGCGCGGCGCCTCCAAGGCATAGGTGGTGAAGCGCTGTCCATTGTTGATGTCGAGCACGTCGACCTGCTCGTGGGGCAGGATTCCTGAGCGATCCAGGAAATCCTTGTCGATCGACACGGACCCTTCATAGTGCAGTTCGGTCTGCGTCACGACGGCTCGGTGGATCTTCGCTTTCATCATCGTCAACAACACGTCGGGACTCCCCCTCGTTTCGCCGCCGCATATAAGGGAGAACCGCGCCGACTTAAACCGCGCCCGCCGCTTTGGGAGACATTTCATGACACTTCGCGTCGCTGCGATTCAACACGCCATGGCCGAAGACTGGCGCGCCAATCTTGCGACAGGACGACGATTGTTGGCGCAGGCCGCCGCCGACGGCGCGCGTCTCGCCGTGTTTCCCGAAGTGCATTTGTCGCCCTTCTTTCCCAAGCGCCAAGGCGGCGACGCAGAGGGCTACCTCATGTCCGTCGATCATGAGGCCGTTCACGCCTTGCAGGATGCGGCGCGCGAACTGCGCATGGTCATCGTCGCCAACATTTATCTGGAAGACGAGAACAAGCGGTTTGACGCCTCGCCGGTGATCGATGCGGACGGAACCTTGCGCGGCGTGTCGCGCATGGTGCGCATCGCCCATTTCGAAGGGTTTTGGGAGAAGGACTATTATGCGCCGGGCGACGCCATCCGCGCCTATGACACCGCGATCGGAAGGCTGGGGGTGGTGATCTGCTATGACCGGCATTTCCCGGAAAGTTATCGGGCCGCCGCGCTTGCGGGCGCGGAAATCGTGGCGACTCCGACCTGCAACGAAGCGGACGAACCGCTGGAGCTGTTCGCCTGGGAGATGCGGGTCCAAGCGATGCACAACCACGTGTTCTCCATGCTCGTGAACAGGTGCGGTGAGGAGGACGGGGTGCGCTATGCGGGCCGATCTCTCATCGCCGGGCCCGAAGGCGACGAGATCGCGCGCGCGGGCGGGGACGAGGCGGTGCTTCTGGCCGACCTCGACCTCGGCGCGCGCCAACGCAGCGCCGCCACGCGCGGCTGGCTCGATGAGGTCCGGTCGGGCGGCGCGCCGCAATTCACTGGCTAGGCGGCGTCTTCCGACCGCGGTTTGCCGAACATGGAGTCGAGTTCGGCGCGCCGAATGCGGTCAATCCGGGCGCGGGCCGCATCGTCAGGCACGCCAATCCCCGCCAAAACCGTTTCGGAGAGGTCGAGCCCCGCCTCCAACGCTTCGGAGGTCGCACGATCGGCCCCGGCGCGCACCAGCACCCGTGCATGGGCCGTATCGCGCGCCCGGACAAAGATCGGAAGATGCGGCCATTCCCGGCGTGCCGCGCGCACGACCGCCTCGGTCGCGTGGTGATCGTTCATCGTCACCGCAAGCGCCGCGGCTTCCGCCAAATTAAGCTTCTTCAGGAGATCGATCTTGCGCGCATCTCCGTAATATACATTGGCCCCTTCCCGACGCCGATCGGCGACGAGGCCGCCATCCGCGTCGACGGAAAGGTGCAGCATCCCTTCCTCGCTCAACACGCCGCCCAAAAAACGGCCGACGCGGCCAAAGCCCACGATCACGACATGCCCACGCAAATCATAGACATCCTCGACGGCGTGATCGGAGCCCGCCCTTGTTTCGATGCGCCGCGCGAGGCGTCGACCCAAAACGGCGAGGCCAGGATTGAGCAACATAGACAAGCCCGCCAGAGCGACCATGAATTGGGTGATCTCGTCGCCTAGGATCCCGGCGCCATACGCGGCGGCCACGATCACGAAGGCGAACTCCCCTGCCGGCGCCATCACAAGGCTGGTTTCAACCGACGCGGCGGCGTTCAATCCGAAGGCGCGCGTCAATCCGAGCAGTACGCCGGCTTTGATCGTCAACAATCCCAATAAGGCGGGCGCCAGCCAAACTCCATTGTCGAGAGCCTGGCCGACATCAAGGCCCATGCCGACGGACATGAAAAACAAGCCGAGCAGCAGCCCTTTGAACGGGTCCAGAGTCGCTTCGATCTCGTGTCGGTACTCGGTCTCCGCCAACAACAAACCGGCGAGAAACGCGCCCAACGCCAAGGACAAGCCGGCCGCAGCGGTGGACGCCGCAATGACGACGATCAGCAAAAGCGCGGCCGCAGCGATCGCCTCGGGCGCTTTGGTCATCGCCGCGATCCGCAACATCGGTCGAGCGAGACGGCGTCCGAGCACGATGATCCCCGCCACCACCACCACGGCTAGGCCGAGCGCTTCGCCGATGGCGCGTAGCAGCGACTCGCCCCCATCCTTCGCAAGCAAATCGACAAGCAGAAGCACGGGCACGACGACCAAGTCCTGCATCAGCAACACCGCAAGACAGGCGCGACCCGCCGGCGTCCCCAGGCGTGCGGACTCCGTAAGCAGCTGAAGCACGATCGCCGTCGAGGAAAGGGCGAACGCGCCCGCGATCACAAAGGCGGCCGGCGCCGCATTGCCAAAGGCGGCGGCCACGCCGCCGATCACGGCTCCAGAGGCCAGGACCTGGGCGCCGCCGAGCCCGAAGACCAGCCGCCGCATTTGCATCAGACGAGGACCGGAAACCTCCAACCCGATGAGAAACAGAAGTAAAACGACGCCGATCTCGGAGAACGAGGCCGCGAACGCCACATGATCGATGGCGACGAACCGGATCCATGGCGCTTGCTCTTCGAAAGCTCCGAGCCCAAACGGTCCGACGACCACGCCCAAAGCGAGAAAGGCGAGCACGGAATTGACGCCCGCCATGCGCAGGAGCGGCACGACCGCGCCCGCGATCGCCAAGAACAGCAAGACGTCTTCCAGATGGAACGGAAATCCATGCACGCGCCGAGGCTCCCGCGTGGTTCTTACGTAGCCGTAAGGATCATGCGTCGGGGGTCAAGCGCCCATTCGGTGCGACGGCATTATTCCTCGGCCATGGGGCCGTCAAACAGCACGCCGAAAAAGTCGCCTTTGTTCCATAACGGTCGCGCGTCGGCGTTCGCAATCTCCAACGCAATGGCGTGATTGACTGCGGCGAAACGCGCCGCCGCGACGAAATTCAGGGTCTCGTTCACCTCGTCCGTGGGCCGGTGATAGACGGATCCAAAGTGGCGTCCCCATGCCGCTTCGCCTTCTCCGCCGAAGCCCGTACTCAGAAACACGGCGGGTACGCCCTTCTGCACGAAACGATAATGATCGGATCGGGTGAAGAGACCCTGGTTGGGAAAGGGATCAGGGGCCAGGCTTGCGCCGAACGCCGCTGCGGCCTTGGCGACGGTCGGCCCGAGACTGGAGCGCTCCGCACCAAAGGCCACAAGATCCACGAAGTCATAGGTCAGAACGGGCATGTCCAAATTGACGTTCGCAACGATGCGGGCGATCGGCGCGGGCGGATGGTGAACAAAGAAGTCCGCGCCGACGAGCCCCTTCTCTTCGGCGGTCAAAGCCACAAACATCAGCGAGCGGCGCGGCCTGGACTCGGCCTCGACGACCAGGCGCGCCACTTCCAGCATGGTTGCGATCCCGGCCGCATTGTCGAGCGCGCCATTGTTGATCGCGTCGTCGCCGATCGCGGCGCCGACGCCGATATGATCCAAATGGGCGGTCAACACGACCACCTCATCGCGCAACGCCGGGTCCGCCCCCTCCAAGAACCCGACGACGTTCATGCTCTCAATGTCTTCATGGATCGACGCTGAACGAATCTCCGCCGTGAGCGGCAACGGAAAGCCCTGCGCATGATCGCCGCTTTCAAAGGCATCGAGAATGTCCGCCCAACTCCGTTCGGCTCCGATGAAGAGCGCTTCGGACGTCGCCAGATTTAACGTCGCCGTGGCCTGCAGATTGGGCGCACGAAGGTTCGGAAGGCCCGCCTGATCCCGCCATGCCATCCGTGGAAACGCCGCGCGCGCCACCCGCCGCTGAAAACCGAAGCGACGATCTTCGGACGGCGTGAACAAAGCCAAATGACCGACCGCACCGCGCGAGGAGGCGATCGCCGACTTCGCGTTGCGGAAATGAGCGCGCGCCTCCGTATTCAGTCTGGCGGGTGCGCCGGGCAAGGTGGCCACGATCGCGCCCTCGACGTCGAGGCCCTCATACTCATCAAATCCGTGACCTGGCGCGGCGACGCCGTGCCCGACAAATATGACCGGCGCTCGGATGGTCGCTTCCTCTTGGGCCGGATGGGCGTCCACGAGATAGGTCTCGTCGAGCGCGCCTTCGATCACCGATCCATCGTCGCGCTGCAACGTCACGCGTCCGCCCGGCGCCCGACGATAGGTGCGCAAGGGCACGCGCTGCATGTAGCCGCCATCGTTCCCCATCGGCTCCAGGCCCAATCCTCGGAATCGCTCGGCCACATAACGCGCGGCGATGTCATAACCTCGGGATCCGGTGTCTCGCCCCTCCAAGAGGTCATCGGCCAAGAATCGGATGTCAGCTTCAATGCGGCGCGGGCTGGGCTCCGGAGCAGATCCCGACGCGCACGCCGCCGCCAACATGGCCGCCGCGAACGCACCGATCAAACGCATGCGCGACTCCCCATGCCCCAACGTCCTGGGCGACCGCAAGAGGGTTATGCTCCCGCAAAAACGGTCGGAGCGATCAACCGAAAACGGCGACCGCCGCGGCCCCGACATGGGAGGCGAGACCTTCAAGACCGGGAGGCGCGATCGGCGCGCCCGTGAAGACCGCCACGCCGCCCACACCGAAGACGATGACCACGCCCGCAACCGCCGCCGCCCAAGCCGGCCTCGACCCACGGACGAACGCGGGCTCCGGCGCACGGCTCCACATGGCGCGGGCCCCCCGCGCGACGCCCTTCAAGGCGCCCCGCAGCATTTTGCGCCCCCATTGGGTGGCGCTCAACGCCAACACAACCGCCAAGGCCCGCGCCCCCCATCGCGCCGCCTCATCGCTCAAGGCGCGTGCGAAACCGCTATCGCCCTCCTCGCGAATGACGACGACCCGACCATGGGTCGGCTCCTGCAGCGCCGCTTCGAGACGGCGCCGGTCGGCTCGTTCAGACCAAAGGTGCATGGCGGCCGCCACAATCCAAAGCGCGGCGGCCACCAACAGAAGGTTGCGTATGAAACGCGCGAGCATTCGTGTCTCCTCGCGTCAGCCCGCCTCCGCGGCGCGGCGATCACGGATAAAGTCCGGCCCCGTTCGGATCTTGGTCGCAACGCGCGCCTCCGGTTCGACCACCCGCCAAAACGGCGTGATCGCCTCGAGGGCTGCGCCCTCGTCCTTCTCGTCCAAGGCCGCTTCCGCCACGATCCGGACGAACATCGACGTCGTCAATGGGCACGTGAAGTCCGCGCCGTGTTTCTTCGCCAAATCCTGTCGCATCTCAGCGACCGTTCGCGCCGTTCCATTCGGCAACGCCCGGCAATAGGCGTCAATTTCTGGCGGCGACGAGACCAACATCTTCGCCCCAGGCTTGAATCCCACATAGGCCATCTCCAACGGCTTCACCACTGGAGGATTGGCTCCGTCGCGTTTCTCCCGCCAAGTTTTTCGCATTGTTCAAACGTCTCCCACGACCCCAAAGTTCAGACTCGATTTTCCCCATAAGTCCGCGTGACGCAACGGAAAATCGACTAGACGTTGACATGCGCAACGACCTCTCGACGGTGGGAATGTCGACGATGCTCGAACAGAAAAACGCCCTGCCACGTGCCGAGCGTCAAGCGCCCTTCGGCGATCGGAATCGCGATTGAGACGGCGGTGAGCGCGGCTCGGATATGGGCCGGCATGTCATCCGGGCCTTCCGCGCGGTGTCGGATCCAATCCAAACCTTCCGGGGCCAGGCGATGAAAAAACTCCGCCAGGTCAGCCCGAACGTCCGGATCGGCGTTCTCTTGAATGAGAAGCGAACAAGAGGTGTGCCGGACGAAAAGCGTACAAAGCCCGGTCACAACCCCCGCATTCCGCACGAAGGCCGCCACCGCGTCGGTGAACTCATAGAGCCCAGACCCGCGTGTCGCGATCGTCAACAAGGTTTGAGGCACGTCGCCTCTCCGCCGCTTGCGCCTCAATTCGCCGATGGGACCTGATGGGCCCGGCGTTGAACGGCGACGCTAATTGTCGAGGAAGCTGCGCAGCTTTCGCGAACGGCTCGGATGCTTCAGCTTGCGCAAAGCTTTCGCTTCGATCTGGCGAATGCGCTCCCGGGTCACGGAAAACTGCTGCCCCACTTCCTCAAGCGTATGGTCCGTGTTCATGCCGATTCCGAAGCGCATCCGCAAAACGCGTTCCTCACGCGGCGTCAAGGACGCAAGCACGCGCGTGGTCGTCTCACGAAGATTGGATTGGATCGCCGCATCAATCGGCAGCACGGCGTTCTTGTCTTCAATGAAGTCCCCGAGGTGGCTATCCTCCTCGTCGCCGATCGGCGTTTCCAGCGAAACCGGCTCCTTGGCGATCTTCATGACCTTGCGTACCTCCTCCAGCGGCATGGAGAGCTTTTCCGCCAATTCTTCCGGCGTCGGCTCGCG
>CAYPOX010000117.1:0-8090 GCA_964412525.1 uncultured Caulobacterales bacterium | reverse complement strand
GATCACGCCGGTCGCCGCGAAAAGGGCCACCCAACTGTTGCGGGCGAAGGCCCCAGTCATCGTCGTGATCTCGCCCACAAATCCCGATGTGCCCGGCAAGCCCACATTGCCCATGGTGAACAGCAGGAAGGCCGTCGCGAAGACGGGCATCACGGTCGCCAAGCCGCCGAAAGCGGCGATTTGGCGCGTATGCGCGCGATCATAGACCACGCCGACGCAGGCGAACAAAGCCGCGGAGATCAAGCCGTGGGAGATCATTTGGAACATCGCGCCCTGGGCGCCCACGGTTTCGCCGCTGAAAATACCCATGGTCACGAAGCCCATATGCGCCACGGAGGAGTATGCGATGAGCTTCTTCATATCCTCCTGCGCAAAGGCCACGAACGATCCATAGACGATCGCCATCACGGACAATGCGAACATCAGGGGCGTGAAATCCGCAGACGCCTCGGGAAACATGGGCAGCGAGAAGCGCAGAAACCCATAGCCGCCCATTTTCAGAAGGATGCCCGCCAGCACCATGGACCCCGCCGTCGGCGCCTCCACATGGGCGTCCGGCAGCCAGGTGTGCACCGGCCACATGGGCAGTTTGACCGCGAAGCTCGCAAGGAAGGCCAGCCAGAGCCATGTTTGTGCATGCTCCGAGAAACCCGTGTCGCGGGCGAACGCCAAAATCGCGACGATGTCGGTCGTTCCGACCTGGAAATACATCCAGATCATCGCCACCAACATCAGAACCGAGCCGGCGAAGGTGTAGAGGAAGAATTTGAACGCCGCGTAGATCCGCTGGGCCCCGCCCCACACCCCGATGATCAAGAACATCGGGATCAAGCCGCCCTCGAAGAACACGTAGAACAAGACCAGATCCAGCGCGCCGAACACGCCCAGCATCAAGGTCTCAAGCGCCAAGAACGCCGCCATGAACTCGGCGACCCGGGTCTTCACGCTCCAGGCGGCCAACACGCATAGTGGCATCAGCGCGACTGTCAGGAGGATCAGCGCCATGCTGATCCCGTCGACCCCCACCTTGTAGTCGACGCCGCCGCCAAGCCACTCGGCCTGCTCCACGAACTGGAAACCTTGGGCGTTCAGGTCAAAGCCCAGGAACATCCAAAGGCCAAAAACGAGCGTGACCAGGGAGGTCCACAACGCCGCCCAGCGCGCACCGCGCGCGATCAACGCCTCATCACCGCTTCGAGCGAAGGCGCGCGCCAACAAAATGAACAGCGCGCCGACGCTGGGGACGAAAATGGTGATCGAAAGCAGCGGAACCGTCGCAATCATGGCGCCCCGCCTCCGCTGCGCAGAAGAAGATAAGTCGCGACCGCCATGACGCCCGCCAACATGGCGAAGGCGTAGTGATAGAGATAGCCGCTCTGCAGCTTGGCCACGCGTTTGGCCGTCGCGACCACGCTTGCGGCCGCCCCGTCCGGTCCGAAGCGATCAATGACGCCGACGTCGCCGCCCTTCCACAAGAGGCGGGCGAGAGCCCGAGCGGGGCGAACGAAAATGATGTCGTAGAGCTCGTCAAAAAGCCACTTGCGCTGAAAAAAGCTCCAAAGAAGCCCTCCGGACGCCTCCCAACGCAACATCGCGGGAGTGTTGCGCCCATAAGCAAGGAACGCGCCGGCGAAACCGATGATCATGGCGATCAGCGGGGCCCAGAGCACCCAAACCGGCGGATGGTGCGCTTCTCCATGGTGGTCGTCGGCGCCATGGCCTTCCTCCGCGCCGTGGCCTTCCTCCGCGCCATGGCCTTCCTCAGCGGCATGGCCGACCGTCTCGCCGTCGTGAGCGTCGTCACCGAGACTCGCCGCCTCGCCATGCGCCTCCTGGGACGCCGCGATGGCCGGCGCCTCGAACGCGCCGTTCCAGAACCGTTCGGCGCGATCGCCAAGAAACTGCGGATAAAACGCCATGCCGGCGATGACCGCGCCAAGGGCCAGGGGCAAGAGCGGCGCCCACATGATCGGCGGCGCGTCATGCGCATGGCTCATGGCGTGCGCGTCGGCCCGGACAGGCCCGTGAAAAGTGAGGAAAATCAACCGCCAGGAATAAAAGCTCGTCATGATCGCGGCGACCAGACCGAGGCCGAAGGCGGCGAAGCCGACGGTCATGCCGCCCTCGCCGGCGGCGAAAGCCGCTTCGAGGATTGCGTCCTTCGAAATGAAGCCGGCCGTCCCGAGATGAAGGCCGGGAATCCCCACCCCCGTGATCGCAAGCGTGCCGATCAGCATCATGCCCCATGTGATCGGCATCATTTTCTGCAAGCCGCCCATGTTCCGCATGTCCTGTTCGTGATGAAGACCGTGGATCACGGCGCCCGCGCCCAGGAACAAGAGCGCTTTGAAGAAGGCGTGGGTGAACAGGTGAAACATGGCCGCGCCATAGGCGCCGACGCCGGCGGCGAAAAACATGTAACCGAGCTGCGAACAGGTGGAATAGGCGATGACGCGCTTGATGTCATATTGGGCGAGCCCCACCGTCGCGGCGAAAAACGCCGTCACGCCGCCGATCACCGTGATGAAGGCGAGCACGCTCGGCGCCAGTTCGAAAAGAGGCGCGCAGCGGCAGACCAGGAACAAGCCGGCGGTGACAATGGTCGCCGAATGGATCAAGGCGGAGACCGGCGTCGGACACTCCATCGCGTCCGGAAGCCATGTATGCAGGAGAAATTGCGCGGACTTGCCCATGGCGCCGATGAACAGCAGCGCGCAGATCACGGTCATGACCGGCGCGTCGACGCCCAGAAAGGCGATCGTCTGGTCGACGCGCGACGGCGCCTCCGCGAAAACGGTCGCGAAATCCAGGGTTCCGAACACGATGAAGATGGCCATGATGCCGAGTGCGAAGCCGAAATCGCCGACGCGGTTCACGACGAAGGCTTTGATTGCGGCGGCCGCGGCGCTCGGCTTCTTAAACCAGAAGCCGATCAGCAAATAGCTCGCAAGACCGACGCCCTCCCAGCCGAAAAAGAGTTGGAGGAAGTTGTCGGCGGTGACGAGCGCCAACATCGCGAAGGTAAAGAGCGACAGGTAGGAGAAGAACCGGCTGCGATCGGGATCTTCGTGCATGTAGCCGATCGAATAGGCGTGCACGAGGGCGCTGACGCTGTTGACCACGACCAACATGACTGCGGTCAAGGAGTCCACGCGGATCGACCAGGCGGCCTCGAAGGCGTCGATGTCAAACCATCGAAAAAGCGTGACGACGCGCGATTCCGCCTCGCCGAACGCGAAGCCCGCGAAAACGATCCAGGACAGGATCATCGCGATGAAGACCAAGCCGGTCGTCACGATCTCCGAGCCGCGATGGCCCAACGCCTTGCCGAGAAGGCCGGCGAGCGCGGAGCCCAACAGCGGGGCGAAAAGGATGACGCCTTCAATCAAGGTCTCACCCCTTCATCAAATTGATGTCCTCGACCGCGATGGTGCCGCGGTTGCGGAACAGCGTGACGAGAATGGCGAGACCGACCGCAGCCTCCGCGGCCGCGACGGTGAGCACGAACATGGCGATCACTTGGCCCGTGATGTCGTCGAGGCTCCAGGAGAATGCGACCAAATTAAGGTTCACGGCCAAAAGCATCAATTCAATCGACATCAAAATGACGATCAGGTTTTTCCGGTTCAAGAAAATCCCGAACACCCCGATCGTGAACAGGATGGCGGCGACCGTGAGGTAGTGGCCGAGCGTGATGGTCATCGCAACGCTCCCGCGCCCCAATTCAGCATCTCAACCACCCTGTCCCGGACGCACGTCGACGAACGCGACCGCGTCCTCCCTCCGGCGGCCGACCTGTTCGGCGACCGACTGCCGCTTCACCCCAGGGCGCGCCCGCAAGGTGAGAACGATCGCGCCCACCATGGCGACGAGAAGCACCAACCCCGCCAATTGAAAGGCGAAAACGTAATCGGTGTAGAGAACGCGCCCAAGCGCCTCCGCATTGGTCATCACCTCGTCGGACGGCGCGGCGGCGGGCGCGACCTGCACCCCGCTCATAACCGGTCCGGCGAACACGATCACCAATTCCGCCAACAACACGGCCCCGACCAGCGCGCCGATCGGCAGATAATTCAGAAAGCCTGCGCGCAGCTCGGAAAAGTCGATGTCCAGCATCATGACGACGAAGAGGAACAGGACCGCGACGGCGCCGACATAAACGATGACCAACAGCATCGCCAAAAATTCCGCGCCGGAAAGGAGAAACAGGCCAGCGCCGTTCATGAACGCCAGGATCAGGAACAGGACCGAATGGACCGGATTGCGCGCCGCGATCACCATAAACGCGGAGGCGATCACGACAGCGGACAACACATAGAAAGCGATCGCCTGAAGCGGCATGAATCCTGACCCAATCTACACGCCGCTCGGCGCGCGCCCCCAGAATCGCCGCGCACCATAGGCCCCTTTCCGGGCGTGTCCAGGGGCGGCGCACGCCAATCGTCCAAGGCGTCGCACGCCTCTTCAGATAATGAAGCCGCGCGGGTTCGGATAAGGCCGACCGTCAATGGCGGCGATCAGCCCAAGCAAGGTTCGGATGAAGAACCATATGCCGATCAATGGATAAATGATCCAGGCCAGAAGGCCAAAGCTGATCAAAACAGGAACCGAGGCGAGAACAAAGTAGAGAACGCCGTAACCGGCGGCGTAAATGGCGTTGGTCAGGTGGCTATTGGCCCAAGGTTCAACGTCGCCCCTTTTCAGAAAGGCGATCACCCCGCCAATGACGACCGCAAGCCCGACGGTCACGAAACTTGCAAGGAACAGGCCGTAGACCAGGACCGGGACCAATCGGTCGGAGCGATGGGAACCGTAGCGTTCGGCGTTCATAAGACGAGGCCTACTCGCAAGCCGGAGCGTCGTCAGCCGGCTCAGCGATAAGGAGCGTCGATTTCAAGGTTGCGGGCGATCTCGCGCTCCCACCGATCGCCATTCGCGAGCAGCTTGTCCTTGTCGTACATCAGCTCTTCACGGGTTTCCGCGGCGAAGGCGAAATTCGGCCCCTCGACGATCGCGTCGACCGGACACGCCTCCTGGCAGTAGCCGCAATAAATGCACTTTAGCATGTCGATGTCGTAGCGCGTCGTCCGGCGGGAGCCGTCAGCCCTCGGCTCCGCGTCGATGGTGATCGCCTGTGCAGGACAAATCGCCTCGCACAATTTGCAGGCGATGCACCGTTCCTCCCCGTTGGGATAGCGGCGAAGCGCATGCTCGCCCCGGAAGCGCGGGCTGAGCTCCGATCCTTCAAACGGAAAATTCACCGTGAACTTCGGCCGAAACATATATTTCAGGCCAAGCCAAAATGCGCCCAGGAAATCCAAAAACAGTGCTGCGCGAACGCTTTGGATGATATTCTGCATGGTCTACCTCAACGCGTGTACACGACCCAAGCGGCGACGCCCATCACATAGGCCAAAGTGAAAGGCAGAAACACTTTCCAGCCGAGCCGCATCAACTGGTCGTAGCGGTAGCGCGGCACGATCGCCTTCACCATCGCGAACAAGAAAAAGAGAACGCAGACCTTCAACGCAAACCAAACCACGCCGGGCACGAGACCGAACACAGCCGCCGGGAACGGCGGCAACCATCCGCCTAAAAACAGAATCACGCCCAACGCGCACATCAACACGATGTTGAGGTACTCGCCGATCATGAACAGAAGATAAGGCGTGGAGGAGTACTCGACCTGGTAGCCCGCGACCAATTCGGATTCGGCCTCTGGCAGGTCGAAAGGCGGCCGATTGGTCTCCGCCAAAGCGGACACGAAAAAGACGACGAACATCGGGAAAAGCGGAGTGAACGCGTACCACCAGCCCGACTGCGCCTCCACGATCTCGGTCAGGTTGAGCGTCCCCGCCACCAAGAGGACCGTGATCAAAGTGAAGCCGATGAAGATCTCATAGGAGACCATTTGCGCGGCCGATCGTAGGGCGCCGAGAAAGGGATATTTCGAGTTCGAGGCCCAGCCGCCCATGATGATCCCGTAAACGCCGAGCGACGACACCGCGAAGATGTACAAAATTCCCACATTGATGTCGGCGATCACCCATCCGGGGGCGACGGGAATCACCGCCCAAGCGATGAAAGCCAGCACGAACGTGATCAGCGGGGCGAGCAGATAGACGGTCTTGGAGGCTCCTGCCGGAATCACCACCTCCTTCAACACGAACTTGATAAAGTCCGCGAACGACTGGAACAGGCCGAAGGGCCCGACCACATTCGGCCCCTTGCGCATTTGCACGGCCGCCCAGATCTTGCGGTCGGCGTAGAGAATGAAGGCCAAGCTGACCAGCAGCACCACAACGAAGCCCAATATTTGCGCCAGCACCAACGCCGCGCCGACGACCGGGCCGTAGGTCTCGATCAACGCCCCCATAGCCCCGCTCCTACTCCGCCGCCTGCAACTGCATCGCCACGTCCGCGACCGCATCCGCACAATCGCGCATGACCTTGGAGGCCCGCGCGATCGGATTGGTGGCGTAGAAATCCGTCACCGCCGCTTCAAACGGCGTGTCCTCCAACGGACCGTCGGCGCCGAGCTGGGACAGGTCCAAAGGCGCGCCGCGCTCCACATGGTCGATGGACGCGAAGGTCGGATGGTCCGCATAGAGCTTGGCGCGAAGCTGATTCAAATCGTCATAGGGCAAGGTCTGGCCGAGATAGGCGGACAAGGCCCGCAAGATCGCCCAATCCTCCCGGGCGTCGCCGGGCGGAAAGACCGCACGGCGCGCGACCTGCACCCGCCCTTCGGTGTTGACGTAGAGGCCGTTTTTCTCGGTGTAAGTGGCGCCAGGCAAAATCACGTCCGCATAGCGCGCGCCGCGGTCGCCATGGCTTCCCTGATAAATGACGAAGGCGTCCTCCATTTTCGGCCGGATCTCGTCGGCGCCCAAGAGGTAGACGACCCGCACCTCGCCGGTCGCCACGCCTTCATAGATGCCTTCCATGTCGCGGCCGCCCGCGCCCGGAAGAAAACCCATGTCCAGTCCGCCGACGCGGGCCGCCGCCGTGTGGAGCACGCTGAAGCCGTTCCACTCCTCCGTGATGGCCCCAACCCTTTCCGCGAGCTGCGCGCAGAGACGAAGAATTTGTGCGCCGTCCTCACGGGCGAGCGCGCCCATGCCCACGACAATCAACGGGCGCTGCGCCGCCATCAGCACGTCGAAAAACGGATCTTCGTCCGCCAGCAGCGCTTCAAGGGTGCGCGGTCCAGCGCCGATCCGGCGTGCGTCATAGGACAAATCCACATCTGGACCGATGACGCCGATCTCGGCTTCATTGTTGAGCCAGGCCTTGCGGATCCGGTGATTGACGAGCGGCGCTTCCTTGCGCGGATCGGATCCGACGATCAACACCGCGTCCGCATCCTCCGCGCCGGCGATCGTCGTGTTGAACAAATAGCCCTCGCGCGGCCCCCCGCCGATCTTGGCGCCGTCCTGGCGACATTCGGTGGACTGCACGCCGAGGGCGCGCATGAGGTCGAGAAGCGCTTTCATGGACTCCGCGTCGGCCAAATCACCGGCCACCGCCGCGATTTCGTCAGGCCGGCAATCGGCGATCATGGCCGTCACCGCAGTGAAAGCCTCTTCCCACGTGCTTTCCCGCAACACGCCGTCATCGCGCAGATAGGGACGATCGAGACGCTTCGCCGCCAGGCCGTCCCAGACGAACCGGCTTTTGTCCGAGATCCACTCCTCGTTCACGCCCTCATGCACGCGCGGCAAGATGCGCGTCACCGTGCGCTCCTTGGCGTCGACCCGAATGGACGATCCGATCGCGTCCATCACATCGATGGTTTCCGTCTTTTTGAGCTCCCACGGCCGCGCGTTGAAGGCGTAGGGGCGCGAAGTCAGCGCGCCGACCGGACAAAGATCGATGACGTTTCCGGACAGTTCGGAGGTCATGGATCGTTCAAGATAGGTCGTGATCTCCATGTCTTCGCCGCGGCCGATGGCGCCAAGCTCTTCCACGCCCGCCACCTCGGCGGCGAAGCGAACGCAGCGTGTGCATTGTATGCAGCGGGTCATGATCGTTTTGATCAACGGCCCCATATACTTGTCTTCGACCGCGCGCTTGTTCTCCGTGTAACG
>CAYPOX010000116.1:0-8296 GCA_964412525.1 uncultured Caulobacterales bacterium | reverse complement strand
GGTTCGAATCCGGCCGCTCCGACCACCGCCCACACAGGACATTTCCCACACATCGTCCACGCCTTACGGAGCGCCGATTCCGCGGGCGACGCATTGCCGCGTCCTGCGCCCGGGAGCGTCAATTAAACTTGACGTCAATTAAAATTGACAATAGTTTCAACGTCGGATTCGTAGCTTTTGGGCCGTTTCGGCGGCATCGGCGGCAATGTGACCATTCAGGAAAACGGCAGACCCCAAATTTTTGACGACGCCCACTACATTGAGGGGGTGGTGAAGTGGTTTGACGCCCGCAAAGGTTACGGCTTCATCGCGGCCAAAGACGGTTCCGGCGACGTTCTCTTGCCTTTCGCCTGCCTTCGGGCCTATGGCGCGGAAGCGGCGCCGGAGGGATCACGCGCGATCTGCGAGGCGGTCCGCGGCGCCAAGGGTTTGCAGGCGCGGCGTCTTCTTCGACTTGAAGTCGGGGAGGAGGGTCTCGCCTCGCGGCTCGGCGTCGAGAATGTCGGCGGGTTTCGAAAGGCGCGGGTGAAGTGGTTCAATCGCACACGTGGTTACGGCTTTTTGGTTTGCGCGGACGAAGCGTCGGACATTTTCGTCCACGCGCAAACGCTTCGAAGCGCCGGACTGATCGACATCCAACCCAATCAAGTTTTGGACGCGCGCTTCGGCTCGGGCGAAAAAGGCTATATGGCCGTCGAAGTGCGGCCGCATCGCAACGCGGTCTGATCGCCGCACTTTTTTGCCTGGCGGCGGCGGCCTTCGCGCCTGTCCCGCCCGCGGACGACGTAATTTTTTTCGAGACGGCGGACGGCGCGCTTCATCGTTTTGAGGCGGAGATCGCCGATGATCCGGAGACGCGCCGAGTTGGGCTGATGAACCGCGCCCATCTTCCGGACGACCGCGCGATGTTGTTCGATTTCAAACGCGTCCGGCCCGTCGCCATGTGGATGCGCAACACGCTGATCCCGCTGGATATGCTGTTTGTGGCCCCCGACGGGCGAATCGTCCGCATCGCCCGCGAGACGACGCCCATGACCGACGATCAGATCCCGTCCGGCGAACCGGTTTTGGCGGTCATTGAGATCGCGGGCGGCCGAGCGGCGGAGATCGGCCTGAAGCGCGGCGACTATGTCCGCCACCGGATCTTCCGCGATTGATCGGCCTCGTGCTTGCGTCCGCGCCGGCCTTGCGCCATGTGGTCGTCTGGCGGGGCGTAGCGCAGCCTGGTAGCGCATCTGCTTTGGGAGCAGAGGGTCGCGTGTTCGAATCACGCCGCCCCGACCATTTTGGGAGCATGGGTGTCCATGGAGCCGAAAGTCGCCCGAATCTTCCGTCCCGCCCGCAGCGCCATGCAGGCGGGGCGCGGCAACACCAAACATTGGGTGCTGGAGTTTGAGCCGGATCCGTCCCGTAAGGCGGATCCGCTCATGGGCTGGACCGGCGTGGCCGACACCCATGGCCAAATCAAGCTGCGCTTCGACACCAAGCAAGAGGCGGTGAACTACGCCAAGGCCAGGGGGATCCCCCATCAGGTGATCGAGCCCGAAGAGCCGAAACGCATCGCCAAGGCCTATGCCGACAATTTTCGAACCGATCGGCGGCGTCCCTGGACGCATTAGAGCCGGAAAACGCGACAGGCCGCGTGAAGCGCGTTATGCGAAAGGCGCGTCTGGCCGTTCAGGCCCCGTAGCTCAACCGGATAGAGCAGCGGCCTTCTAAGCCGTCGGTTGCAGGTTCGAGTCCTGCCGGGGTCGCCACGCGCTTGGCGGTCAACGCCGGCCGCCCGGATCGCCCTCTTCGAACAGCGAAAGGGTCGGATCGGAGAGGATGTCGTTGATCGCTTCGCCCACGGTCATCACCGGTTCGCCCACCGTCACGCCAGCCCGCTGCAAGGCGTAGGTCATGGTGCGGCCATACATGGATCGCGCCAGGGCGACAGCGCACTCGCCGGGATTGAGCGCGGCGCTCTCAAAAATGGCGCGGCCGCCTGCTTCCGGCGGCGGCGCAGCGATCAGGCGCATGCGCGGGGACAGGCGCGCCGTCGAGGCGTAGATGAGGCCAAAGGCCGCGTCCCCGTCGGCGAGCGCGCGCGCCGCTTCAATCGAATCGTCCATCAGGCGCAGCACCGCTTGGGCGTCATCCCAAAGGTCCGCGCTCTCCAAGGCCCGCTTGGCGTGCACGCCCTCCAACGCTTGGTCTGGATCGACAATCACGAAGGAGCGCGCGCTTTCGCGTGCGAACCGCAGAGCGACGATGGCGGCCGTCGGCCAGGCGCCGTTGCCGAACTCCACATTGATCGAGCCCGATCGCGTTTGTCCCTGGGCGACCACCAAGGTGGTGCTGCCGAACACGCGGCGCGTCTTGGCCGCAACAAGGCTTTGTTCCGCAATGACGTCGATGGGCCGGGTGTCCGCGAACGCCACCGCATCCGCCGGGATCGCTTCGCCCGCCATCAAACGCTCCGCCGCCAAATCGCCACGCCCGTAACGAAGCTGGACGAAACAGCCGAGCTCAATCTCCAGGTCCTTGCGGGCCAACTCCAAGGCCGGCGCGAGGCTCGATTCCGCCAAAAGCGTGACGCGGCGGCTATCCGGCTCGGCGGGCGTGAGGGTGGGTGAGGCGTTCTGCGCCGCGGCGATTCCGCCGGACAGCGCAAACGCCGCCGCTACAAGTCCGCGCCCGACAAGGCTTGATCCAAATCCGCCCATAGATCTTCCGCATCCTCCAGACCCGCATGCAGGCGAATCACCACCAAACCCTGCGGCCACCGGCCTGTCGCCCGGCGCGCGCCAGGCGTCCAGACCGTCGCGAGACTCTCGTAGCCGCCCCAGGAATACCCTTTTCCGAACAGTTTGAAAGCGTCACAAATTTGTTTCGCTTTGTCATGACCGTCCACGGAGAAACTGAAAAGGCCCGATGAGCCCGAGAAATCCCGCTTCCAAAGCGTATGGTCCGGACTCTCGCGCAGGCCCGGATGGCGCACGGATCCAGGATCCAGCCGATCCGCCAAGCGGCTTGCGAGAAGAAGCGCATTTTGTTCATGGCGCTGGAGACGCACATCCATGGTGCGCAGACCGCGCAGGGTAAGCCAGGCGTCGTCCGGAGGGCAGGCGAGCCCAAATAGCCGCAGGGTGCGATCCACCTCTTCAAAATGGGCCGCGGCTTTGCAGGCGATCACGCCCACCAGCGCATCCGCATGGCCGCCCCAATATTTGGTGGCGGGCTGCACGGCGACATCAACACCGAGCGCGAACGGATCGAGAAACCAACCCCCGCTCCAGGCGTCGTCCAAGGCGACCAGCGCGCCTTGCGCGTGCGCGGCGTCGACCACGGCGGGCAGGTCCATCACTTCAAACGTGACGGATGACGGGCTTTCGCAAAAGACGAGGCGCGTGTCCGCCGTCATATGGCTGTCGATCTTGGCGCCGACACAGGGATCGAAAAAGGCGGTCTCAACGCCGTAGCGGGCCGCAAAACGTTCGCAAAACATGCGGGTCGGGCCGTAGGCCGCGTCGGACAAAAGCACCCGATCTCCGGCTTTGCAAAAAGATAGGATGGTGAAGGCGCAGGCGGCCAGGCCCGACCCCACCGCGCGCGCGCCGGCCGCGCCGTAAACCTCGCAGGCGGCTTCCTCCAGGGCTTTCGTCGTTTCCGTTCCGTTGGCCCCATAGGCCCCGGCGGTATCCGCGCGCGTCAGGCTCTCGATGTCGTCTTGAAGGATGGTGGAGGCGCGAACCACCGGCGTGTTGACCGGACGGCCGAGCGGCTGGGGGTCTCGGCCCGTATGAAGGAGGGTGGTGGCGCGTCGCATGGGAACGAACCTACGCAACCGCGAGGTTCGCGCAATCGGAGAAGCGGGCCTGCGCGCGTTTCCCCCCATGGGCGGAGCCGCTAGGTTGCTCCGCAAGAACGAAAATTATGGAGGACGCGCCATGCGCATGATCGGGCATTTCGTGAATGGGGCCGCAATCCCGGGCCGGTCCGACGAATTGGGGAACGTCTACGATCCCAACGCCGGCGAGGTGCAGGCGCGGGTCGCCTTCGCCTTGCAGCAAGAGGTTCGCGAGGCGGTCGACGCCGCCGCGGAGGCGTTTCCGGGCTGGGCGGCGACCAATCCGCAGAAGCGCGCCCGCGTGATGTTCAAGTTCAAGGAACTGGTCGAGCGAGAGATGGACGATCTCGCCCGGCTGTTGTCATCGGAACACGGCAAGACCGTTCCCGATTCCAAGGGCGACATCCAGCGCGGCCTCGAGGTGATCGAATTCGCCTGCGGGGTCCCGCATCTTTTGAAGGGGGAGTTCACCGAGAACGCCGGCACGGGGGTGGATGTCTACTCCATGCGTCAGCCCCTGGGCGTGGTCGCCGGGATCACGCCGTTCAACTTTCCCGGTATGATCCCGATGTGGATGTTCGGCGTGGCCATCGCCTGCGGAAACACCTTCATTCTGAAGCCCTCCGAGCGCGATCCCTCGGTGCCGTTGCGTTTGGCCGAGTTGATGATGGAGGCCGGGCTCCCCAAAGGCGTTCTCAATGTGGTGAATGGCGACCGCCAAGCCGTCGAGGCCATATTGGAGGAACGTCGGATCGCCGCGGTGAGCTTTGTGGGCTCCTCCACGGTCGCCGAGCACATCTACGAAAAGGGCGCCTATTACGGCAAACGCGTCCAAGCCATGGGCGGCGCCAAAAACCACATGATCATTCTGCCGGACGCGGATCTGGACGCGGCGGCCCAGGCCTTGATCGGCGCCGGCTACGGCTCGGCGGGGGAGCGCTGTATGGCGATCTCCGTCGCCGTGCCGGTGGGCGAGGAAACTGCGAACCGACTGGTCGAGGCGCTCAAGCCCAAAGTGGAGACGTTGAAGGTCGGCACGAGCCTGGATCCGGACGCCGATTTCGGCCCGCTCGTCACCGCCCAGGCCCGCGATCGGGTGATCAACTATATCGACCAAGGAGTGAAGGAGGGGGCCGAACTCGTTGTCGATGGACGGGATTTCCGGCTCCAGGGCTATGAGAACGGCTATTTCCTCGGCGGTTCGCTGTTCGATCGCGTCACGGACCAAATGAGCATTTATCAGGACGAGATCTTCGGCCCGGTCCTCACGGTCGTGCGCGCCCAGGACGAGGAGGAGGCGATCCGCCTGCCGAGCCGCCACCAATATGGCAATGGCGTTTCGATCTTCACCCAAGACGGCGGCAAGGCGCGCGACTTCGCCCAAAAGGTGAATGTGGGCATGGTGGGGATCAATGTGCCGATTCCGGTGCCGCTCGCCTATCACACCTTTGGCGGGTGGAAGCGCTCGGCCTTTGGCGGGATCAACCAGCACGGACCGGAAGGCGTGCGCTTCTTCACCAAGATCAAAACGGTCACCAGCCGCTGGCCCACGGGCGGCATGCCCGGCGCAGACTTCACCATTCCGGTGATGGAGTGAACGGTCGGGTCGCGCCTGAGCCGCAATGGTTTCAGCGTTTTGTTCTTGACTGCCGGCACATGCGCGCCCGTGTTCAGCGGCGATGACGGCTTCGATGTCATAGTCCTCGACGAATTCGCCGCGCGCGGCCTGATCCGCGCCTTCGCCCAAATGCGCGCGCAAAGCTGCGCGGCGGTCCTATGAACCCGAGCCCGCGGCTCCGCTGGGACGGAACCCGCCAATCGTCATGCCCCGCATTGTGCTAAATGTTCTTCCATGTCCGCGCTCGCCCGCACGCCCCTGGACCCGGACGCGATCGAAGCGCGCATTCGCGCGGCGGCGTCGGAGCTGCGCGGCCATCGGGCGGCGGCGCTGATCCTGTTCGGCTCGGTGGCGCAGGGCGCGGCGCATCCGGCCTCCGATGTCGACATCGCGGTCGAAGAAGGCGAAGAGCCCATGCGTTATCAGGACTTTATGGCCCTGTACGACGCGTTGGAGGACCTGTTGCTGCAGGAGATCGACCTAGTTCCCGCCCGATCGCTCGCCCCGCCCATGCGGGAGGAGCTGGCGCGCACCGGCCGTTGGATCGTGCTGTGATGCGCGCGACGATCCAGCGGCGTTTGGCGGATGCGCGGGCCGAGGCCCAATTCGCCGTCGATCTCGCCACCGCCCATGGCGCCGCGATCGCCCAGGATCCGGTTCTGTCGCGGGCATTGGCGCGCGCCTGCGAAATCATCGGGGAGGCGCTTCGCTCTGCGGTCGAGATGGAGCCCACAATCGTCGCGGACCATCCGGGCGTTCCGTGGAAGGCGGCGATCGGCCTGCGCACGCGCTTGGCGCATGCCTATGACCGGACCGATATGGGTTTCCTGATTGAAACGGCGCAAACGTCGTTTCCAAGCTTGATCGCCGCCATCAACGCCGCGATCGGTTCGGAATGAATTCACATCTCAATCGTGAATCCCGGCTGATAGCCTGTCGGTTCACCTTCAAAGCCTAAAGCATTGGAAACAAAGCGAACGCCGTGATGGCGCACATCTCGGCATTGGTGGTCATGGCCGCAAATCCAAACAGCCGGTTCGCGTCCCGCCAAAACATCACGCAAATCGGCGGAGAACGCCGCCGTCACCGGGCCGCCGCGATGCTTCGCCACGATCAATTCGGGAATGGGCAAATGGTGAGTCACGATGATCGTCCGCGCCCGTTCGGCCGGCGTCAGGGCGTCCAACTGGTCGCGGATGAAGGCTCGGTGATCCTTGTGCCGATCCAACGCATCCTTGGGATGAAAGGCGCGATAGGCCCCGTCTGTTTTACGGACTTTGATCAGCCCGAAATCGGGCAGCCGCTTGCGACAAATCTCGGCATAGACAGGCCGCTTTTTCGGGCTGGGTCCCGACGGGTCCACCACATCGAAACCGGTCCAAAGCGTCGCCATGATTAAATGGATCGGCCCCTCCGGCGCTTCCACCACGTGATGGGCGGTCGACGCTGCATAATGGCCGCGTCGCGCCGCCTCGCGCAAAAGGCCTTTCGGGTCGGTCTCCGCCACATTGATCGCCGCGCCGTAAAATTCGTGATTGCCGTGAACGGCGTAAACGGGCCGGGGGCCAAACAGAGTTTGAAGAGTGGCGGGGACCCGCTTGGCGTGATCCATGTCGCCGGCGGCGATCACCGCATCACATTCTGGGATCGGACCGATGCGCGCGGCGATCTCAGCGGCGGAACTGAACTCCGCATGAACGTCCGAGATCACAAAGAAGCGCATGGGCCTCGAATGCGGGAAGGGACGCGGCGGCGCAAGGGGTCGCCGCGCCCCGATCCCTCATGCACGGGCTGGCAAGAACTTCTCATTGCGAAGCAGAGCCGCGGAGATCAGCGCCACCACCGCTCCGACAGGAAAAATCTCGGACGCGGTGATCGGCAAGCGAAGAAACGGGTTGTCGTAGTTCCGCACGACGGCCTCAACTTTGGCGATCTCTCGTTCCAAAGCCTCGCCGGATAAGCCCTTGGCCCTTTGGGATTCGATCACGCCCTCGGCATATTGATGGATGAAGGCGTAGTCCGTCGCCGCCAAATAGACCTCCCAGACGACCACATAGACGACCGTCGCCACCGCAGCGACGGCGAGTCCCAAGCCAAGCGCCGGCAAAAACTTGATGACGCCGCCGCGGTCCTGATCCCGATGCCGTTTCACCCCGAAAAAGATGAGCGCGAAGGCGAGAAACATGATGGCGAAGCCGACCGTCTGGCCGCCGCCATGCCCGTCCGGACTCATGGCGATTCCGGCCGTGATGGCGCCCACGACGACTGCGCTGGCGATCCCTCCATAAATGAGCGCGATGCGAAGCATGAATTCCTCCTTCAATGGCTGCGCGACGCCGCTCCGATAGCGGGCGTGCGGCGAAGCCGCGATCGCCCGAACGGGTGATTCCAGCCTTTTCGGCCGATTAGGGGATGAGTTGAAGCCGTCGCGCCTTTTCGATCGCCTGGGTGCGACGGTTGACCTCCAACTTCTCATAGAGGTGGGAGAGATGCGTCTTCACCGTGTTGGGCGACAGGCCGAGCGTGCGCGCGATTTCCTTGTTTGCAGCTCCCTCGGCCGCGAGAGCCAGAACATCGAGTTCGCGGGCGCTTAGGCCCAAAGCGGCGATGGCCGCATCGTTTCGCCGGTAAGGGGCGGGGGCCGGACGCCGGGCCCACCGCACGCCCGCATAAACGCCCAGCACGGTGCACACCGCAGCGATGACAAAAATATAGGTCTGCGGCGCCACCCCGCCCGACAGATAACGGCGCTCCAACTGATCCAGGGCGAAGGCGACGACCGCCAGGATGATCGCCGCCAGCCCGATCCAGAGTGGGATTGCCGGGATCGATTGCAGGATCTCGAT
>CAYPOX010000115.1:0-8345 GCA_964412525.1 uncultured Caulobacterales bacterium | reverse complement strand
GATCTCGAACGCGAGATCGCGGAGTTGCGGAAGGAGAACCGCATGCTCCGGGAGGGGAACTGACAAGTTAGCTGACCTGGCCCGCAAGAAGGGCGGAGACGGGAATCCGTCATGCCGCTTTGGTCGCATCGGCCCACACCTCCATGGCTTTTGCTCGGAAGAGGCGGTGGGTCGGTCGTGAAGTCAGATGCGGCTGAACGCTAAAGGTGTTGTAAATCGCTGCATGGGTTGAGAGAAATCGCTGCGCTGAGCCTTGGGACTTGAATTTTTGCTGCTTCCGTTCTCGTCGTCGGATTGGGAGATGGGAGTTTTCAGCCCGGTTGTTGTCTTTGAGCCGCCCTGGTCGATGGCGGTCTCTCATTCCGATCTCACGCATGGCCTTCTTGTAGGATGAAAGCCCGTCCGTCGTGACGGTCTCGGGCCGAACGCCTTGGTTTTTGAGAAGAAGGCGGAGAAGCTTCCGGGCCGCCGACGCGTTCCGTCGTTTCTGAACGAGCAGGTCCAAAACCTCGCCTTCGTCATCGACCGCGCGCCAGAGCCACATGCGCTTGCCCGCGATGCGAACGACCATTTCGTCCAAATGCCACCGACCAGTGGGTCGTTGTCGCTGGCGGCGAAGATCGGCGCTGTTCAACGGGCCGAACTTGATGACCCAGAGCCGGATGGCTTCACGGCTGACTTCGATCCCACGTTCGGCGAGAAGATCCTCGACGTCACGAAGGCTGAGCGTGAAACGAAAATAGAGCCACACGGCATGACGGATGATTGTGGGCGGAAAACGATGACGCTTTTAGGAGATGGCCATCGATAACCCCCCTCGATCCGCGTGTCATTCCAATTCAAGTCAGACGACATCAGGATCCGAAACCGCGGTCAACAGCGGTGATGATCCGTAGCGGGACGAGCGGACCGAGTTACCTTGTCAGTTCCGGTGGTTGCAGCCCGCCCCGAAATCGTCTCCGCTTTTCAGGGAAAAACAGGGAAATGGTGCAAGGATTCGCGAATGCTTCTCAATCTTTTTCGGTTGAATTTCGACGAAGCCAAGCTTGCATCCATGACACTGATGCGCATAATTTATGCGCATGATCATGGCTGGGAGGGTCAGCATGAAGCGGTCCGCAAATCTTTCGATCGACGCGAACCTGTTGGACGAAGCGAAGGGGCTCGACATCAATTTATCCCAGACCTTGGAGGCCGGCCTTCGTCGCGAAGTCGCCCTTCGTCGCGCCGAGCGCTGGCGGCGTGACAACATCGACGCTGTCGACGGTTACAACAGCTGGGTCGAAGAGCACGGTTTGCCGCTGGAAAAATATCGACAATTTTGATGGTCAAATACGACGTCTACAAGAACACGGATGGCGAAGGCCTGTTATTAGATCTTCAATCCGATCTACTGGATGGCATGGCCACCCGTGTCGTTGCGCCGCTTATTCCTCAAAAATCTGCGCCACCCCCTGCCCGACGATTGAATCCTGTCTTTCTAATCGACGGCGCACCCTATGTTTTGATCATTCAGTCTCTCGCGGCTGTACCTTTGAACCTATTAACACATGCTGTTGGAAACCTTGAATGAGAGGCGGACGCCATCACGGCGTCTTTGGACATGCTTTTTCACGGGTTCTGAAATCACTTAAATGCTTGCGCAAAACCTGAAGAGCCATCTCTGAGCGAGATCGGAATGAGAGAGCGCCATCGACCGGGGCGGCTTCGGCCTGACAGTCGGGCTGAAAATTCCCATCTGCCGATCCGACGACGAGAGCGAAAGCAGCAAAGCTTCAAGTCCCAGGGTTCAGCCCAGCGATTTCTCTCAATTCATGCCGCGATCTACAACACCTTCAACGTCCAGCCGCATCTGATCTCTCGACCGACACTTCGTCTCATTCGGGCACGAGCCATGGAGATTTGGGCCGATGCGACCAAAGCGGCATGACAGGTTCCCCTTTCGGCGCCCTTTGCAAGCTGCGTCAGCTAACTTGTCAGTTCCGGTTGACGTCAAACGCTGAAGCTGAACTACCTTTTGAACACCGGCCACGAACGCAGTATCGGCGCGCAGAGCGGTCAGGGTACGGAGATCTAAGATGGATGAAGCCGACAACCTGCAGCACTTGAGGCGTGACGCATCGGGCGGCAATGCGGCTGCGATGGCGTCACTCGCTAAGCGATTGATCGCGGTTCACAAATCGCCCGCGGCGGTCGCGGAGGGGATGACGATCTTAGAGAAAGCAGTGGAAGCCAAGAATGGCGAAGCGGCCGAGTTCATGGCAGTTCTTTGCGCAGCTGCGGTCGGTCGTCCGCAGGATTGGCAGGCGGCCATTGAATATTTAAGCCGAGCTGCATCACTTGGCCGTCAATCGGCGATGCAACAATTGGCGATCCTGGCGGACGTGTCGGTTGATCTGGAGCCTTCGGACAAAACCGCTTGGGACTGGCGCGATCTTCAAGAACGCATTGATATCTCCATGCTGCTGCGGATACCCACAAGAGAAAGCCTGAGCGAGGCACCTCGGATACGGCGGTTTGACGCGTTTTTGCCAGAGCGCCACTGCGACTGGCTGATGAAATCGTCGCGGCCTAAGCTGGAGCGGGCGCGCGTATATGACGAAATACAGAAAAGCGGTAAAGAGAGCGGGCTTCGAACGAATTCGAATGCGCGAATCGAGTTTCTGGATCTTGACCTAATCACGCTTTTGCTTCGCACACGGATCGCGGAGTCGATGCATGTTCCGTTGTTCGCCCTCGAGCCGCCTATGGTTCTCCATTATTCGGTCGGCGAACAGTACGAGCCGCACTATGATTATCTCGATCCCAATCAGCCGGCGCATAAAGCAGATCTGCTGGCGCAAGGCCAGCGTCTCGCGACGTGTCTCGTCTATTTGAACGGCGATTTCGAGGGCGGCGAGACCGCGTTTCCTGTCATCGACCAAAAATTTCGCTGCGGGAAAGGCGGCGCCCTCGTCTTCGCGAATGTGGACCTCCAAGGAACCCCGGATCCTGCGACGCTTCATGCAGGTCTGCCCCCCACAAGCGGTGAAAAGTGGCTGTTCTCGCAATGGGTTCGAAGCGGGCCAGAACTGCAAAGCTAACTCAGACTTCGCTCTTACTTCGGTATTTACGCCCCTCCTTAAGTTTATCTAAACTTAATTGAGATGAAACACCCAGGAACAACCGGGCCTAGTTACCGTGTCAGCACTTGGCCCGAAGCTGTCTGGACCTGTGACGCTTCCGTGCCGGAACTGACAAAGTAACTCGAGCCCGACGCCCGGACCCGGCTTGCCCGTCTTATGGACCGCCCTCCCCGACCCTGATGGCGTCGAACCCGAATAGGGAGACGCGGATCGAGGGGATTTGTCGATCACCATTCCCTACAAGCGCCATCGCTTCCCACCCACCATCATCCGCCGTGCCTCTCGACCGACACTTCGCCTCATTCGGGCACGAGCCATGGAGGTTTGGGCCGATGCGACCAAATTGGCATGACGGATTCCCGTCTCGGCGCCCTTTGCGAGCTGCGTCGGCTAAGTTGTCAGTTGCCTAAAAAATTTTGTTGCGCTTATGCGTATATTCGTATATACGAATTTATATGGAGAAGCACCATGAACCTTGATCGCGCCGTTCTCGTTCTAGCTGGAACCGTCATTTTGGCGAGCGTCGCTCTGTCAATTCTGCATAGCCCCCATTGGTCGCTGCTCACCGCTTTTGTGGGCCTCAACATGCTTCAAGCCGCCTTCACACGGTTCTGTCAAGCGGCGATGGTCTTCAAAGCCTTGGGCTTGAAGAGCGGCTGCGCGTTCCCGTGACTTAACGTGATCTGATCCCGGACCCGATCGATCATTCCGAGGCGGCTTATGAATTCGCTCATCGACTTCGCCATGAAGCGACCGGCCGCTCTGATGCAGGTCACGGCGGCCTTTTGCGCCGTCATGATCGCCTTGGTCGTCGCGCCGACGCTCGCGCCGGAGACTTTCAGCGTTCTGCAACGGCTCAAGATCGACACCGATCCTGAAAACATGTTGTCGGCGGATGAGCCTGTGCGCCGACGGCACAACGCCATGAAGGCGGCGTTCGGTCTTCATGACTTAATCGTGGTCGGCGTGATCGACCGCGACGATCCGGACGGGGTGTTCAATCCCAAGACGCTCTCGGAGATCCACGCTCTCTCCGAACACGCCCAAACGATCCGCTGGACCGGCGCGGACGGCGACCCTCGCGGCGTTCTGGCCGTCGATTTGATCGCGCCGACCACGGTTGACAGCATCGACCAAGCAGGACTTGGAGCAGTCAGCTTCTCATGGCTAATGCCGGAGCCCCCCGAAACGCGTGCGGCAGCCTTGGCGGTTCGCGACAGGGCCGCCAAGATCCCGATGCTGAACGACACCCTCGTGTCGGGCGACGGTCGTGCGATCGCCCTCTACATCCCGATCTCATCGAAGGACGTCAGCTATCGGGTGGCGAACGCTCTGCGCGACAAGATCGCGACCTTCGACGGCGCTGCGGACTATCACATCACCGGCCTTCCGATCGCGCAGGATCAGTTCGGCGTGGAGATGTTCAAGCAAATGGCGATCTCCGCGCCTGCCGCCATGGGGCTGATCTTCTTCCTGATGTGGCTCTTCTTTCGGCAGCTCAACCTGATCGTCTCGCCGATGATCGTCGCCATGGCCTCGGTGATCGGAGCCATGGGCGCGCTCGTGGCCGCCGGAAACACAGTCCACATCATGAGCTCCATGATTCCGATCTTCGTGATGCCGATCGCGGTGCTCGACGGCGTGCACATCCTGTCCGACTTCTACGATCGCTACCCGCGATTCCGCGATCGTCGAGCCACGCTCGTCCATGTCATGGACGAGCTTTGGCGGCCAATGCTGTTCACCACGCTCACAACCTGCGCAGGATTCGGCTCGCTCGCCCTGACGCCGATCCCGCCGGTCCAGGTCTTCGGCGTGTTCGTCGCGCTCGGCGTGTTCCTCGCTTGGTTGTTCACCATCACGCTCATCCCCGCCTATATCATGCTCATGCCGGAGAAGGCGTTCGCCGGGTTCGGCTTGGCGGCGGATCCGAACAAGGATCCGGACGCGACCGCGATCGCCCGAACGCTGCGCGCGGCAGGGCGGATCGCCACCCGCGGATCGAAGCCGGTGATCGCGGCCTTTCTCCTCCTAGCGGCGTTCGCCGGCTACGGAGTCACGCAGATCGAGATCAACGACAATCCGGTCAAATGGTTCACGCCGAGCCACGAAATCCGCGTTGCGGATCGCGCGCTGAACGCGCGTTTCGCGGGGACCTATATGGCGTATCTCGCGCTCGCCCCGACCGACGCCGCTGAATCGCAGACGCCTGACGCCGCCGCCGCGCGGCTCGCGGCGCTCCTCTGCGGCGGACAGGCGGCGCGCTTGGACGCGGCCGGCTGCGGCGCGATCCCAGACCCGGCGCTGCGCGCGCGGATCGCCGCGCTCGTTTCGGAGGCGGCAGCAGCGGCCACCGACCGCGCCAACTTTCTAAGTCGCGTGTCCGAGGCGGCTGAAGTCGGTCTTGGCGCGGCGGAGACCGACGCCGCCTGGGAGGGCTGGGACGCCCTGCTGACGGCTGCAAGCCAGGTCGCCCAAGAACGCGAGGTCTTCAAGAGGCCGGACGTTCTGCGTTATGTCGAACGGCTCCAAGCAAGCTTACTGGACACCGGGCTCGTCGGCAAATCCAACGCGGTCACGGATATCGTGAAGACCGTGCATCGCGAACTGCTGTTGGGCGAAGCGGCGGAGTTTCGGATTCCCGACAGCGCCGCAGCGGTGGCGCAGACCCTTCTCACGTTTGAGAACAGCCACCGCCCGCAGGATCTCTATAAGCTCGTCACGCCGGATTTCCGCACCGCCAATCTGTGGATCCAATTGAAGAGCGGCGACAACAAGGACATGAACGCGGTGGTCGACGCGGTGGAGCGCTTCATGGCCGCCGAAAAGGCCCCGATCGCGCTGGAGGCGAACTGGTTCGGGCTCACCTACATCAACACTGTTTGGCAGAAGAAGATGGTGTCGGGCATGGCGAAATCCTTCGGCGGAAGCTTCCTGGCGGTTCTTACTCTCATGGTCGTCCTCTTCCGCTCCGTCTGGTGGGGAGCGCTGTCCATGATCCCGCTGACGGCCACGATCTTGATGATCTACGGGCTCATCGGACTGATTGGGAAAGATTACGACATGCCGATCGCCGTTCTGTCGTCGCTCTCCTTGGGCTTGGCGATCGACTACGCGATCCATTTCAACGCCCGGACGCGCGAGGCCTTCGCACGGCTCGGCGATTGGCCGCGCACGATCGACGCGGTCTTCGGCGAACCGGCGCGCGCCATCGCGCGTAATGTCGTGGTGATCGGCGCGGGCTTTCTTCCGCTGCTCTTCGCGCCGCTCGTACCCTACCAAACCGTGGGCGCGTTCATTTCCGCCATTTTGGTTCTGGCCGGGATCGCCACGCTGTTCGCCTTGCCGGCGATCATGTCCGAGCTGCAGGGCCTGTTTTTCCGTCGTCCGCGTGCGGCGGTCCTCAAGGAAAGGAGCGCATGATGCCCGTCCGATTCGTTCTGGCGGCGGCGGCCTTGTTGGGCGTCGCACGAGCCCAAGAGGCGCCGACCGCCCAAGAGATCGCCGACAAAGCCTCGGCCGCGTCCTACTATCAAGGCCGCGACGGCAAGGCGGCGGTCGAAATGACGATCGAAGACGACCAGGGCCGTACGCGCGAGCGCCGATTTACGATCCTTCGGACCGACGTCGCGGACGAGCCGAACGGCGAACAGCGCTTCTATGTGCTTTTCGCCCATCCTGCGGATGTGAAAGGCACGGCGTTCATGGTTTGGAAGCATGTGAAGCGCGACGACGACCGTTGGCTTTTTTTACCCGCCCTGGACCTGGTGAAGCGGATTGCGGCTTCCGATGAGCGCACCAGCTTCGTCGGTTCCCACTTCTTTTACGAAGACGTATCAGGCCGAAACCCGGCCGAGGACACGCACGTGTTGGCGGAATCGACCGAAGTTTATTACGTGTTGGAGTCAACGCCCAAGAATCCCGGCGCGGTCGAGTTTGCGAAATACCGAAGCTACATACACAAGGACAGCTTCATCCCCGTCAAAACGGAATACCTCGACGATCAAGGCGAAATCTACCGTATCTATTCCGCTCTTGCGGTCGAAACGGTGTCCGGATGGCCGACGGTGGTGAAATCGGAAATCGCGGACCTTCGGATGGGCGGTAGAACAACCCTATCCTACTCCTCCGTTGAATATAATTTGGACTTGCCAGAAGACATTTTCACCGAACGCTATCTGCGCAACCCGCCGCGGCGTTACGTCCGCTAAGCCGTGCCTGGCGCGACGTTCCTCGTTCCGGCTCTGATATGGAGCGCGGCCGCGTCCCAGGCGCCGCCGCCCTTGCCGACCGGTTTGGGCGAACCTCCGCCGCAAGAGCCGAGCGACGCGCCGCCTGAGCTGCCGCCAGGTCTCGGCGCGCCGGCGCACGCGCAGGATGACCCGCCGCCTGCGGAGACCAAGAATCGCATTGATGGGCTGGCGGAAGCGCTATCGGGCTTCGTCGAAGGGCGCGCGGGTTTTCGCACGCAGAGCGATCCCGATCAAAAGGCCGCCTCCATCGGCGAGGTCCGCCTCCAACTGGAAACCGAAAAACGCCTGGGGCCCGCCATCTTCAACGTCGCGAGCGACTTTGTGTTCGAACCGGTCGAGGACGACCATGCGGTCGATCTCGAAACCGGTCGAGGCGCGATTGACCTCCGCGCGGCGAACGTCGTGCTGCGGCCATTCGGGCGCGTCGACCTGAAGATCGGGCGTCAAGTCCTCACTTGGGGCACAGGCGATCTTGTGTTCGTCAACGACCTGTTTCCGAAGGACTTCCGCGCCTTCTTCATCGGCCGCGACGACGAGTATCTTAAAGCGCCGTCGGACGCCGTGCGAACATCGATCTTCACGGATCTGGTGAATGTGGACATCGTCTACACGCCGCGCTTTGACGCCGACCGCTTTGTCGACGGGTCGCGGCTGTCTTATTACGATCCGCGTTCAGGCGCGATCGTCGGGCGCCGCGTCATTATAGAGGCCGATCGACCGGACAGGTGGTTCGAAGACGACGAAATCGCCCTGCGTTTGTCACGCTTCGCCGGACCGATCGAACTCAGACTCTACGGCTATCACGGCTTCTGGAAGACTCCAACGGGGCTGACTGCGGAGGGCGTGTTCGTGTTTCCGCGTCTCGCGGTCTATGGCGGCAGCGCTCGGGGCCCGCTCTTGGGCGGCGTCGGCCATACGGAGTTCGGCTTATACGACAGCCGGGACGATCGGGACGGCGACGGTCCGT
>CAYPOX010000114.1:0-8350 GCA_964412525.1 uncultured Caulobacterales bacterium | reverse complement strand
CCGACCTGCGTGGACTTCACGTCGCCGCCTTGGAAGATCATCAAGGTCGGGATGCCGCGCACGCCGTATTTCATCGGCGTGTTGGGATTGTCGTCCACATTGATTTTGGCGATCCGAACTTGACCGTCGAGCTCTTCGGAAAGTTCTTCCAACGCCGGACCGATCTGGCGGCACGGTCCGCACCATTCCGCCCAGAAATCCACCAAGACGGGGCCTTCCGATTTCAAAACGTCTTCTTCAAAGGACGCGTCGGTCACTTTGTTGACAGCCATCGTTCAATCTCCACTGCTTCGCGGCGGGCGGCGCCCGTCGGTTCATCGTTGAGGTAAGCGTCCTATGGCGAAGGATCAACGATCCCGGCGGCGCCCGCAACTGACACGAGTGCGTGAGCGTCAGTTCCCGGTCCGGGCCCAGACGTCGTCCATCAGCGGATCCGGTACGGGCGTGAGCCGTGGCGCAAAGGTCCAGAGCAGCGCGCAACGCACCGGTCGGTCTGGGAACGCGCAGGCGAGCGCCGCCCGATAGGCCGCCATTTGCGCCACATAGGAGGCCGCATGGGCGACATCCTCGGGCGGCGGTCGATTGGTCTTGTAATCGACGGCGAAAACCGCCTCATCGGTGACGTGAAGGCGGTCCAAACGGCCCACAATGGTGGTTTCGCCGTTCTTGAGACGCGCCGCGATCGGAACCTCGGCCCGGGAACCGGGCGCGAACACGGCGGCGAAGTCCGGATGCCGAAGCACGGCGAGCGCTTCTTCAAGCCATGCGTCACGCGTCGCCGTGTCCAAATCTGGCGCAACCGCGGAGAGTCGCCTCGCGCCGACCGCAGAACGCTGGGCCTCCGGCACGTCCGGCAACCGCTCCAAAAGCTCGTGTATCAATCGTCCGCGTCGCCAGGCGTCGCTTTGAGCCTGAGCGGCCGGTCCCGCCGTCGCGGGCGCACCCTCCGCAAGATCGTCCACGTCGATCTGAGACGGCGTGACAGGGCGTGGTCGCCGGGGCTCCTGCGGAGGCGACGCGTGCAGCCAAGAGGGAGCGAGCGCGATCCGCGGGGGAGTATCGTCAACGTTGCGAGACGGCGGCGGCGCGCCGATCGCACGCACGCCTTCTCCATCTTCCGTCAAACGGTCGCCGACGGCGCGTTCGATCGTCGCCCACCAACTCTCCGGGTGCGCGCGCCCTTGCGATTGGACCCCCACATGTCCGGCGACGACCAATCGATCCGCGGCGCGCGTCATCGCCACATAGAGCAAGCGCTTGTGTTCGTCGCGCTCCGCCGCCTTCGCCAAGTCGCGCGCTTCCGCCGCGCAGACGTCGTCGTCCGATTCTCGGCCGAGCCACCGCGGACCGTCCTCGGTCTCAAGAAGGTCCGGGCGAAATCTGGGCGGCGCGGCGGCGGCGTCGGCCAGAATCACAAGCGGCGCCTCCAAGCCTTTGGCGCCATGCACTGTCATGATTCGCGCTTCATCGCGGTCGGCGTCCAATTCTCGCTTCACGTCCGCCGACGCGATCCAACGCGCGTCGAGCTCCTGCAGATGCAAATCGCCCGATCCCTCCGCCCTCAAGGCCGCGCGCAGCATTTCGTTCGCCACGTCCTCCGCCTCATGTCCAAAGCGTCCGACCAGGGCGGCCCGCGCGGAAGGCTGCGCAACGTCGAAAAGCCATGCGAGAAAGTTGAAGGGCGTGTCGTGTCGGGCGCGGTCGCGTGCAGCCTCCAAAAAGCTCCGGCCGTGTTCGGCGCGCTGGAGGTCATCTGCGCCCAGAGCCGGGCCGTCGTCCTCGCCGATCCGCCGCAACACCCCGTAAAGGGAGCCTCTTCGTTCGGAAGCGAGCTCGAACAAGCCTTGTTCAGAGAGATTGAACAACGGCCCCTTCAGGACCTCGGCCACGGACAAATCATCGTCAATGGCGAGCGCAGCGCGGACGATGGCTCGAACGTCCTGGGCGGCCGGATGGGACGCCACGTCGAGCCGATCGGCGCCGGCCACGGGCACGCCGTGTTGAAGCAAGGCGCGGACAAGCAAGCCGTTCAACACGCCGCGCTTTCGAAGCAGGATCAACACATCGCGCGGACGCACGGCGCCGCGATCCCGTTCCGCGGCCACGAAAGCCGCCACGCGCTGGGCGAATCGCGCGGCGGCCGGGCGGCGTTGCGGATCGTCGAGCGGCGCCCGAAACGGAACCGGGTCATCCGACGGATCTTCCGCCACCACGTCCCATATCTCCACGCGGCCAGCCGAGTCCTGACGCGCCGCGACATGGGCGATGGCGCCTTGAAACTTTCGCTCCGGCGCGCCCTCCGCGGCTTGACGCTCCAGAGCCGCCTGACCCTCCGCGACGCCAAGGGCGGCCCCCGCTTCCGGCTGGGCGCAGACCGCATCCACCACGCGGAGGATTTCCGCGCCCGAACGGAACGAGACCTGGAGAGGCGCCGACACGAAGGGCGCTTCGACCGCTTCAGCGCGGCGTCGGTATCGCGCGGCCTCGTCGAAAAACGCCCTGGGATCAGCGCCCTGAAACGAAAAGATGGATTGCTTGGCGTCGCCGACCGCAAGAATGGTGCGCTCGCCCGCGGGCCGTCGGGCGTCGCCATCGAAAAACTCTGCGGAAAGAGCCTCAAGGATGGCCCATTGGGCCGGGCTTGTGTCCTGCGCCTCGTCGACCAAGATGTGGTCGACGCCTTCGTCCAGCCGCCAGCGGACCCATTGGGCGTCGAGATGCTCCAGCAGACCGGCCGTGCGCGCGATCAGATCGTCATAGTCGAGCGCGGCGCGCGCGGCCTTGCCGCGTCGGTACCGGACCTGAACCGCGGCGCGCAGGCGCAACAACGCCGCCGTATCGCGCCGCATGGCGTCGCGGCGCGCGGATTGCTCCACCTGCGCCAGGCGTTGGCCTTCGGCTTCAAGAAAGGCGCACGCCCACGCGCCGGCGGCCTTGCTTCGAAGGCTTCGCGGTTGTTTGGGGCGACCATCCGTCAAAAGACGATTCGCCCAAATCCGCCAGCCCTGCGTCGCGTCGCCCGCCTCAAGAAACTTGCCGGCGGCGGCGGCCGTCTTGGCGCTTTCACCACCTAAGTCACGCATGGCGTCGATCAGTTGGACCAGCGCCTGTCGATCGGTGGCCGCCGCGCCGGCGGCGCGCACCGCCTCCGGGTCCGACGCGCCCCATTCCGAACAGACGTCCGAAACATCGGTCGCCGACCGCGCAATCGCCGCCACCAGGTCGCTCGGACGGGCGGCCACTATGGCCGCGTCCTCCTGGTGCGCGGCGTCGGCGAGAACGGCTTCCGCCGCGTTTCGCCGCAGAGCGTCCGCTTCGGCTTCCTCCATGGTGCGGAAACCTGGCGGCGCCTCCGCTTCGAGCGGAAATCGGCGCAACACGCTTTCGCAATAGGCGTGAATGGTTTGGATCTTGAGACCGCCTGGAGTCTCCAAGGCGCGTGCGAACAGCGTCCGCGCGCTGCGAAGGTCCGCGTCGCTAAGAACGAGATCCGATTGGCCGCTCAACTTCTTAAGGTCTTCACGCAAATCCGCGTCGGGAGACACCGCCCATCGCCCGAGACGGTCGAACAAGCGTCCAGCCATTTCGCCGGCCGCCGTCTTCGTGAAGGTGATGCACAACACGCTCTCCGGACGCGCGCCCGCAAGCAGCAGACGGGCGACCCGTTCGGTCAAGAGGCGCGTTTTCCCGGAACCCGCATTGGCCGCAGCCCATGCGCTGGACCGCGGATCGGCGGCGGCGGCTTGCATGCGGGAGGCCTGCGCCGTCGCCGCAGGATCGAAACGCGTCACCTTTCCGCCTCCGCCTCGCGGTCCGCCCAATCCGCGACCCGCGCCAGAAGATCGTAGTCGCCTTCGAAGGCGCGACGGAGCGGGGCGATCCGCGACGTGAACGGCGCGCCATTCGCGAAGGCGGAAAACGCCGCCGTCAAGCCGGCTTTGGCCTCCGCCAACATGGTGGAGGCCACGCCTTCGTCCAGGCCTAGGACCTTGCCGTCCTTCAAACCCAGATAGACGGCGCAGGCCACGTCGCCGGGCGGCAATTTGGGAAAACCGCCTTCCGAAAGCACCCAAGCGGTCGCGGGGAGCTGAAGGGCGAAGCCCGCTTGGAGCTGTTTCATCGAAGGAACCGCGCCGGTCTTGTAGTCATACACTCGGTAGCGTCCGTCGATCCCACGATCGATCCGATCGGCGCGGGCGGACAGCGTCACATCGCCGATTTCCATCTCGCCCTTCCATTCGCGCGCCGCGATCTGACCCTGCGCCTGGCGTTCCGCCTCGGTGTCGGTCAACCAAGCCGCCATTTGAGAAAAGCGCGGTCGCCACGAAGCGATCACATGCGGCGGAGCGCCGTCGGCGACGGCGGAGAGCTCGAAAGCGTCCCGCAATCGCGGCGCGTCTTCCGGCCGAAAGACGTCACCCCACTCTTGCAGGACCCGGTGCACGACGACCCCGATCTCCGCAGCGCCATAGGGCGCGTCGAAGGGCGCTCGGGCGCGCAGCTTCAAAACCTGGGCCGCGTAGATGGCGTAGGGGTCTCGCGCCAGAGTCTCCAGGGCCGTGGCGGCGTAACGCGTCGGCAGGCGCTCCCGCGGCGGCGACGGCGACGGTCGCGCGGCCGGCGGATTCGCAGGCGCCGCCATGAGCGCGACGGATAGAGCGCGAATGTCGGCGTCATCCGAGCGCCCCGGTAAAGCCGCCTCCAGGCGTGCGCCGAAGGCCGCGGACGGTTCGTCGGTGAGGCCTGCGCCGTCGAGCACCGCGACCAACCGGCGAAGCCATCGCGACGGCCGCGCCGGCGCGCCGTCCACCATGGCCGCCCGAAGAAGCAGCGTGTCGCTCGCGCCGGCCAACTCCATGAAATCATGCGCCGCGAGCCCGAGCCGCCTTTCCGGCGCAGGCAGATCGAGGCGCGCGCGCATGGCGCGGTTGACCCATGGATCCGCGCCCAGAGCGGCCGGCCAAACGCCTTCGTTCAGCCCGGCGAGCACCACGCAATCCGCATGTTGAAGTCGCGCTTCCAACGGTCCGAAAATTCGAAGTCGCGGATGCCCCGTCCAAGGAGACCGCACGGCGCGCTCGGCCAAGAAACCGGCGAAGGCCTCTGCATAGGCGCTGCCGTGAATCGGATCGCCATGCGGACCGGCTTCCACAAGGTCGGCCAGGAGCGCCGCCGCCGCCGCCCCATCATCACCGCGCCAAAGACGCTGGTCGCCGGTTTCGTTGTCGGAGGTCGCCAGCATCTCCGCCGTGGCCGCATGCGCTTCCGCGAGGCGCGCGAGGTCAACGCGGGGTTGGCGGGTCACTTGGACAAGCGGGGCCATGGCCTGGTCCAGCGCATCCAAAACGGCGCGCGCAAGGTCCGCATCGGAATGGTCAGAAACGGCGAGGCGCGCCGCGTACCCGCCCCGGTCCGGCGAGGCGCGTCGGCCTCGCAACGCCGCGGCCTCCAACGCCGCCACGCCAAGTCGCCGCTCATGGGACGAGAAGCCGAGAGCCGTCAGCGGTTGTTTTAAGAGACCGGCGATGGCGATTGGATCGCTGGGGTCGCGTGCGACACGCGCCGACGCCATCAAAAGCCGCCCCGGCGCTTCACGCGCCAGGGCGCGGCCAGCGGAGTCGTCGACGTCCAAACCCCAACGCGCCAAGAGCGCGCTGACGCGTCGCGCCATGACCCTGTCCGGCGTCACCAGCATGGCCGTGCGCTCCGGCGTCTCCAGCGCCGCGCGCAGCGCCAAGGCCGCGAAGCGCGCCTCCTCCGCCTCGTCCTTGGCTTCCAGAAACCGGAGCGCCGCAAGCGGACCGCGCAGGTCCTCGCAACCGTCGGCGCGCGCGGCGGCGTCAAGGGTCCGCGCCGCTTCAAGCCATGCGCCTGTCGCGTCTTGGGGACGTAGCGCCGTATCCAGAACGGCCCGCCGCAAACGCGCGGATGACGAGGAAACCGCGCCTGGGAGCGGCCTCACCTCGCCTCGGTCGGCGCCCAAAGCGCGAAGCGTCATGCGCATCACGTGCTGCGGATGGCCCTCTTGGGTCGCGCGCCAGACCTTGTCCGGGGCCTCCAGGTCGAGTCCTGGAAGGATGACGCATCCCATGGGGGCGTGCGCGACCGCGTCCATCAACGCCACGGTGGACGGGGCCGCGCCCGTCGAACCGGCCACGATCACCGGGGCGTTCGGCAGCTGCTTCTTCAAGGCCGCGGCTAGGGCTCGCGTGGCCGCCGAGCGCGCCTGGGCCGGGTCGGAAAGGCCGTTCTCCGCCAACCATTCCGGCCAAGATTCAAGAACGACGCGGAGAAAAGTGATGGTGCGGCGCGCATGCTCCGCAAACCGCTCCGGCGCCAAGCCGGCGAGATCGCCCGGCGAGGCTTCCTCCAACGCCAAGGAATCAAACAGGGCGCCGAGCGAGCCCGCAAGCGCGAAGATTTGGGCGGGTTCGGTGGGCGCGCCCTCCTTTTCAAGCTTGGCGCGAACCAGACGCGCAAGGATCATGCGTCGGGTCAGCGGGCGAACGGCGGGGCGCGCCGCCAAGGCTTCCGTCCCGAAAAGCAACGGATCGCCGTCCGCGTCCAAATCGCCCAGCGCTTGGATCCGCGGCAAAATCAAACCCTGGCCCGGGGCCAAGCCATCCAGGAACGCGCGCTCGAGGCTGCGCGCGGCGCGGCGTGTCGGCACGAAAACACGCGCGTCGGCCAAGCGCTCGCCGCCTTTCTGCTCCGCATAGGCGCGCATGGCGTGAGCGATGATCGGCAGAACGGCGTGGTCTGCAGGACATGTGAACAAACGCGGGCGCGGTCCGTCGAACATCGCCGCCGCAAGGTTCACGCCAGCGCTCCCGGGGTCCGAGCGCCGCTCACGACCTGCTCCGCCTCCGCCAGCGCCTCCGGGGCGCCCACATGGATGAAAAGACCGTCCAAGCGACTGCCGAAAAGGCGCCCGGACGCCAGGGCGCGATCCCAAAGGAGATTGAACGAAAACGGTCCATTTGGCGCATCCTTGAAAAGCCGCGGGTGAACCAACTGAGCGCCCGTATAGACGAAGGGGGCCACCTCGCCGGCGCCCCGGCGGGTCAAGCGGCCGGCTTGATCCATATGGAAGTCGCCGCGCCCCTCCACGCCGGACGACAACACCATGGGCGCGACAAGAAGCAGAGCGTCCATCCGATCCTCGTCCCAATGGGTCTTGAGCCGTTCCAAATTGCGTCGGCGCCCCTCCATCCAGAACGTGTCGGTGTTGCGCACGAAAAAGGCGTCCTCGCCCAAGAGCGGCAAGGCTTTCCGGACGCCGCCGCCGGTCTCCAGCAATTGGTCGCGCTCATCGGAGATGCGGTAGCCGGCATCGCGGCGTGCGGCGACCGCCGCTTCGATTTGGTCCGCGAGATGATGAACATTGACGACGATGGTCTCGGCCCCGGCTCCGACGAGCGAATCGAGCGCGCGATCAAGAAGGGTTCGGCCATCGACCACGGTCAGCGGCTTCGGACGGCGATCGGACTCGCTCCCCATCCGCCGACCGCGCCCTGCGGCCAAGGCCATGGCGAAGGCGCCGACGCTCACGCCACTTGGTCCAAAATTCGCGGGTCGACCCGCCGCGTCTCCGCTGGCGTATGTTGGTCGAACCACGCCCGCGGCCCGGCCAGGGCCGGATGCGCCAAGGCCTGCTCCAGCACCGTCCAGCTGCGCGGAATCCATCCCGCATAGGCGGCGCGTCCCTGGACCGCCAGTCGACCAAAAATCCCCAGGATCTTCGTCGCTCTTTGCGCGGAAAGGATTGCGGCGGAGGCGAGAAAGTCGTCCCGATCCGCCACGTCGACGGCGTCGAGAAATCGACGTCGCAGCGCCGCCGAAAGGCCGGGCGACACGGCGTGACGCACGTCGTCCATCAATGAGACAAGGTCATAGGCCGCGTGGCCGCGCCGCGCGTCCTGAAAGTCGATCAGGCCGACTCGGGCCAAGCCGTCGCGCTCCGGAAGCCACATCAGATTGTGGGCGTGGACGTCGAGCAGAACGGGCGCCGACCGGCTGGCTGCCACCGCCTTCCACGCTTCCCGCCACGCCTCTTCGAACGCTGACCGCGCATCGGCGTCGAAAGCCGCCATGTTCGCCGCCGCCGGCCATCCGTCGAGAAACCGCCGCGCCTCTCGCATGAGGGCGTCGTCGTCATAGGGTGGGAGCCAAGCCGGCGGCGCAAGCTGGGCGAGGCGCGCCAAAACGTCGGTCGCGTTCTTATACAAAGTCGCCTCCGACAGGCCGCGGGCGAGCGCGGCGTCGAAGCGCGCCTAGCCCAAATCCACCAGCAGGACCAATACGTGGCGTTCATAGACCGCGTCCCCCAACGGCGCGGGCAGCCCATTGT
>CAYPOX010000113.1:0-8527 GCA_964412525.1 uncultured Caulobacterales bacterium | reverse complement strand
TGGACCTGGGTATACTCCAGCTCCACTGGCGTGGCGCGGCCGAAGATCGACACCGCCACCTTGAGACGCGCATTGTCTTCGTCGACCTCTTCCACAACGCCGGTGAAGGACTGAAAAGGCCCATCCGTGACCTGCACGGTCTCCCCGATGTCGAACTGGATCGTCGGCTTCGGACGCTCCAACCCTTCTTGAACCTGATTGACGATGCGCGCGATCTCGGACTCGGGAACAGGGGTCGGACGCTTGCCGCCGCCCAAGAAACCCGTGACCTTGGACTGGGATTTCACAAGGTGGAACGCGTCGTCCGTCAAATCCATCTTCACGAGCACATAACCGGGAAAGAAGCGCCGTTCGGAGCTCACCTTTCGGCCGCGGCGGACCTCCACGACCTCCTCGGTCGGAACCAAGATCTCTTCGAACTTGTCCTCCAAACCCTCGCGCTCCGCCTGGTCGCGGATCGCGTCCGCCACCTTTTTCTCGAAGTTCGAATAGGTGTGGACGATGTACCATTTGTGGGCCATGTCGCGCCCTTATCTCCTCGCCGCGCCGCCCGCCTCAGCCGCCCAGGCCAAGCAGGAACCGCACGATCAAATTCAGCAATTGGTCGACCGCCAAGAAAAAGACCGCCGCAAGCGCGACCATCACGAACACGGTGATGGTGGCCGCCGTCGTTTCCTTACGGCTCGCCCAAGTCACCTTACGGGCTTCCTGCCGCACCTCGCCCAAAAAGGCGAAGGGGCCGGTCCGGCCTTTGGCCATTGATCTCATCCTTGTCGAACGACGTTTCCGTTTCGCCGCCAACCACAACGGGCGCGGCCGCGTGGGCGGATAGCGTCAGAAGCATGTTGGACGGGAAAGGGCGTATATGCCGCCACCGCCGCGTCTTTGCAAGTGGTCGTCAGGCCTTCGCGCCGGCCCATTGGCGCACTATGTTCCCTCACGACGGTCACCGCCCGAAGGAGCCACGACATGCTGCGCATCGCCCTCTTGATCGCTTCGACGCTCGCCGCCTTGCCGGCCAATGCGGACATTTGGAGCCTCGACGGCCCGGCCTCGCGCCTCAGCTTCGTCTCCGTCAAGGCCGGCGACATCGGCGAAGTCAATCGCTTCGCGACCTTGAGCGGCGCGGTGGACGAAGAGGGTCAGGCCATTGTCGAGATCGCGCTCGCTTCCGTCGATACGGGCGTCGAAATCCGCGACGAGCGGATGAAGGAACATCTCTTCCGGGTCACGGATCACCCCACCGCGCGTATTGTGGCTGCAGTGGATCTCGACACGTTTCAAGACCTCGACATCGGTCAAAGCCGGCTGTCCGGGCTCGCGGCGGAGCTATCCCTGTCGGGCGTGACGCGGCCGATCGAGACGCCGGTCGTGGTGACGCGCCTGGCGGAGGACCGCGTCTTGGTCGAGGCGGCCCAGCCGGTCATCATCGACGCGGGCTATTTCGAGTTGGGTTCCGGCGTGGACAAGCTGCGTCAGCTCGCCAATCTCGACTCCATCAGCTTGGCGGTGCCGGCCACGTTCCGCTTCGTGTTTGAGCGGGAGTAACGCCGAGCCGCGGTCTTCGCATCGCCCGATGGGCGCCGGAGCGCGCGTCTTGCCCGCCGCGGGCGTGGTCGCGATAAGGCGGCCATGACCGAACCGTCACGCAAACTCGGCCCCAACGCCTTTCTGTTCATCTTCGTCACCGTCGCGATCGACTCCATCGGTCTTGGCCTGATCATCCCGGTGTGGCCGGACCTGTTGATGGAATTGACCGGACGCGACGTTTGGGACGCCGTGGCGCCCGGCGGCGCCATCACGGCGACCTACGCCGTCATGCAGTTTTTTTTCTCTCCGCTGATCGGCAACTTGTCCGACCGCTATGGGCGCCGCCCTGTGCTTCTCTTTTCACTCGGCGCGCTCGCCATCGATTATGTGATCATGGGGCTGGCGCCGACCTTGGCGGTGCTGTTCTTCAGCCGCGCGCTCTCCGGAATCTTCGCGGCGACCTATTCGACCGCGAACGCCTTCATCGCCGACATCACGCCGCCGGAGCGGCGCGGCGCGCGCTTCGGCATGCTCGGCGCCGCATTTGGCGTCGGGTTCATTCTCGGCCCTGCGATCGGCGGCGTGCTAGGCGCCTATGATCCCCGCGCGCCCTTTTTCGCGGCGGCCGGCCTTGCTGCGCTGAATGCGCTCTACGGAGTCTTCGTCCTCCCGGAAACATTGAGCCAAGCGAACCGCCGTCCGCTCTCGCTGTCACGGGCCAATCCGTTTGGCGCGTTCCGGCAATTGATGCGTGCGCGGGAGGTTTCGGTCCTCATCACCGCAACGTTTTTCGTCCAGCTCGCAAGTCTCGTTTACCCCGCCACATGGTCCTACTACACGATCGCGAAATTCGATTGGTCGTCCGATCAAGTGGGCTATTCGCTGACCTTTTACGGCGTCATTTTCATCATTTCGCAGGCGGCGGTCACGCCGATCGCCATTCGGCGCCTGGGGCCCGGGCGAGCCGCTTTGTTCAGCCTCACCATCAGCACGATCGTGCTATTGGGCGTGGCGAGCGCGGCGACGCCCACGGCGCTCTACGCTTGGATCTCCTTGTCCGTCCTCAGCGGCATGACTGGGCCGGCCTTGCAACAAATGATGACGAGCCGCGTGGGCCCGGACGCCCAGGGCGAATTGCAAGGCGGCCTCTCCAGCTTGCAGGCGATCATCATGATTCTGAGCCCGATCATCTACACCCAACTCTTCCGCCACTTCGCGGATCCGGACGCGGCCTTCACCTTCATCGGCGCGCCCTACGCCGCGGCGGCGACGATGACGACGTTGGCCTTCATCTTCCTCGCCTTCGTCTTCCGACGCGCCCCGGCCCATGCGTAAGCGCGCATTCATCGGGCAAAGGATGATGTTCAGCGCAAAAAAGAAGATCGCAGCGCAAGGTTAGAAGCTGAAAACGGCGCCTAAGGCATACGCGTCTCACCGCGGACAATGATGCAGAGGTTGCACCTGCGGCGAAACGCACTATAACCCGTCGCGCGGGGCGCAGACGACACGGATGTCGAACCCCCGCGCTTGCGCAAGTCGCCTTGATTATTTTCGGCGCGTGCGTGCTGCGCGATCCCAATGGATTGCGTACCTACAACATGCGTCGCGCGATGGCCCCTGGGGCGCGTTACCGCGTGGCGCGCGTCGCGATTCGCGGCGTTTGTCGAAGCTCGTGACACGTGCGCCCGGATTGAACCAAGTCCGCGCGCATCGTGGCGACGCGCGCCCTGCGCGCTCGGCGAATGTCCGCACAACACAATGAGGGGAACCATGACCACGCAAGTTTGGAAACGTGCGCTCTTGTCGACCGCGTCCGCCGCCGTTCTTTGCGGTCCAGCGCTCGCGCAGCAAGCTGAAAACCAGCCGACCCGCCAGCGTCGTACCATTGAAGAGGTGGTGATCACGGCCACCAAGCGGGAAGAATCGCTTCAAGACGTACCGATCAGCGTCAACGCGCTCGACAGCCGCGCGCTCGACGAGCAGAACATCAACAATTTTACGGACTACTTGCAGGCCCTGCCGAACGTGACGGCGGGCGGCAGCGGCCCGGGCCAAAACACCATCTATATTCGCGGCTTGGCTTCCACGACGCCGAATCTGACCGTCGCCGGCGTCGCCGGTCTCGCGCCGAACGTCGCCTTTTATCTGGACGAACAACCGCTCGCACAGCCGGGCCGCAATCTCGACGTCTACGCCGTCGATTTGCAGCGCGTCGAGGTGTTGGCCGGTCCCCAGGGCACGTTGTTCGGGGCCAGTTCCCAAGCGGGCACGGTGCGCCTGATCACCAACAAGCCGGATCTCACCCAGTTCGACGCCAGCGCTGAATTCGGCACGTCCTTTACCCAGGACGGGGAAATGTCGAACCGAGCGGAGGGCATGATCAACGTGCCGCTGCTCAAAAACAAGGCGGCGATCCGTGGGGTGGTCTATGTGGATCGGCAGGGCGGCTACGTGGACAATGTGCGCGGCACGCGCAGCCTGGCCGACAATGTGCCGGGCACGCCTGGCTTCGATTCAAGTCGGCCCTTCGACGGCGCCGCACGGTTTCGCCCCGCCGGCACGGTCCGCCGCAACGGCGTGCCGGTTTCCGCCAACCGACAAGGTTTCCAAGCGGGCGCCGATCTCTCGGACGTGACGTTTGAAGAGGCGGACAACTCCGCAATCGTGGAAGAGAATTTCAACGACACGAGCTATGCGGGATTCCGCGTCGCCGCGCAGTATGAGCCGATCCCGCAACTTACGGCCACCGTCGCCGTGGCGCGCCAATCGATCGAGTCCGACGGCGTGTTCTTCAGCGATCCGGAACTCGACGACTGGGAGATCCAACGCTTCGCGCAGGATGAGCTTCAAGACGATTTCACCAATGTCGCTTGGACGTTGGAAGGTCGTCTGAAGGGCCTGGAGCTGATCTATACGGGCGCGTTCACGGATCGCGACGCCGACCAGCGGATCGATTACTCCGATTATCTGTTTATCGGCCAATACCTGCCTTATTATGTCTGTGACGGGTCCGTGACCTATCCTGGGGACGCGGCGCCTTCGGGCACGTGCCAAGAGCCCAACCTCTTCGTCAACTCGGTCTCCGAGACGACGGTCTTCACCCACGAGTTTCGCATCACCACGCCGGCAGATTTTAAGGTCAGCGGGATCGGCCTGCGGGCGACCGCCGGCGCTTTCTACAGCGACCTCCAATTGGATGAGCGCAACGATTTCACCTATCCAGGTTCGATCGACGCGGCGCCCTTCGGCGCGTTTGCGCCCAACTTTCCGTTCGACACCGGCTTCCGGTCAGACCCGGGGCCGTTCCCGCCGGGCGTGATTTTCCGAAACGACGTCCGGCGAACGGACGAACAACTCGGCCTTTTCGGGGAGTTCTCGGTCGATGTCTGGCCTGAATTCGTCACCCTCACCTTCGGCGCTCGATATTACGACGTCGAGGTCGATCTCGAGGGCAGCGCCAACTCATCGTTCTTCAATTCCGGGGCCGCCGTCGACCAACAACGCGCGGGCACGGACATCAGCGATCTCTACAATGGCGACGGCCAATTCACGTTTCGGAGCGCACCGCCGCAACCGGTGTTCACGCTCGACGACAGCTTTGAGGACATCCTCGCCGTGGTCGGCAGCGAAGCCACGGCCCAGCAGGTCTTCAACGCCGTGCGCGCGCCGGATAAAGCGGAGACCTCCGGCTTCATCTTCAAAGCGAATGTCAGCGTCACGCCGACGGAAAACACGCTCTTCTACTTCACCTATTCGGAAGGCTTCCGGCCCGGGCTGTTAAACCGCCCCGGCGGCGCCCAAGGCCCTGGCGGATTTACGGTGCCGTTCGAACTCGACACGGACGAAGTGAACAATTTCGAATTGGGCTGGAAGGTCGATCTTTTCCAAAACAGCTTCCGGATCAACGGCGCGGCGTTCTACGTCGATATCTCGGATTTGCAGACGACCATCTTCGATCCGTCGATCACCAATCTGTTCTTCTCGGACAACGCCGCCGATGCGGAGATCTTCGGGGTGGAAGGAGACTTCAGCTGGGTTCCGTCCTTTGTGGACGGCCTGTTCGTGAACGGCGCGTTCTCTTGGTTGGATACGGAGATCACCAACGTCATCACGCCGACGGACGACGTGCGGGAAGGCGACGAACTGGCCTTCGCGCCAACGTTTCAAGGCAATCTGCGCGTCCGCTATGAATGGGACGTGCTTCAGGACTATCGGGCGCATGTGCAGCCGATCGTCAGCTATTCGGCCAGCAGCCAAAGCGACATCATCCGGATCAATGCGGCGGAGTTGGACTCCTGGTTCCAGGTGGGCCTGTCCGCCGGCGTGACCGCGGATCGGTGGCGCATGGAGCTGTTCGGGACCAACCTCACCAACGAAGCCGCGCAGTTGACCAACGACTTCGTCTTCGACCGGGAGCGTGTGACCCTGGCGCGTCCGCGGACCTTCGGCGTGCGGGTCGGCTTCAACTACTAGGCCCCGACCGCTTTCGGTTGGGACGGCAAGAAAGCCCGCGCGCCGACATCCCGGCGCGCGGGTTTTCGTCTTTTCGAACACTGTGGTGAATTGACCTCATGACGGACAAGACGGCCATGTCGGACGGGAACGAGGCGCTCAAATCGGTGCAGACGTTGATGATGGACGGGCGTTTCGATGAGGCCGCCAGCCGACTCGACGCCTGGCTGAGCGACGCGCCGGACCATCGCGAAGCGCTCTATATGGCGGCCGCATGCGCCCGTTATCGCCGCGATTTCCCGGCGGCGGAACGTTTCTTGGACCGGCTCAAAGCGCAAGCGCCGGAGCTTGGACGCGCCCACCAAGAAGAGGGGCATTTGCGCCGAGACCAGGGTCAGATCCCGGCGGCCCTCGCCGCCTATCAACGCGCGACCCGCTTCGATCCCGCCCTTGAGGCGAGTTGGAAGGCGATGGCTGATCTTCATGACGCCCGCGCGGAGGCCGGCCCGGCCGCCGCAGCGCGCGCCCAGGTCGAGCGCATCCGCGCCATGCCGAAAGAGCTGGTCGCCGTCGCCCACATGATCGCCGAAGACCAGCTATGGAAGGCGGAGGCGGTCTGTCGCGGATTTCTCCAACGGACGCCTCACCATGTGGAGGGCATGCGCCTTCTTGCGGAGATCGCCCGGCGTTTCGGCGTGCTCGACGAGGCGGAGTTCCTGTTGGAGAGCGCCGTCGAGTTCGCGCCGGACAACATCACAATCCGCCTCGACTATGTGCAGATCTTGCGCCAACGCCAAAAGTTCCAAACCGCCGTGGATCAGGCCCGCGTCCTGTACGACCGCGACCCGGACGACCCGGTGTTCCAATCACGTCTGGCGATCGAAAGTCTGCAGATCGGCGACGCGGAGACCGCGCTTGGCTTGTTCGACAAAGTGTTGACCCGCCTGCCCGACGACCCGGCGACATGGACCTCGAAAGGCCACGCGCTGAAGACCCATGGCGCGCAAGAGGACGCGATCAAGGCCTATCGCAGGGCGTTCCGGGCCATGCCCGGCCACGGCGACGCCTATTACGGCCTCGCCAATCTCAAAACCTATCGCTTCACAGAGGACGAAACCGAAGCGATGCGCGCCCAATTGGAGCGCCGCGACCTGCCCTTTCACGACCGGGTGCAATTGGAGTTCGCGCTGGCCAAGGCGCTCGAAGATCAGGGCGCCTATGACGAGGCCTTCGCCCATTACGCCGCGGGCAACGCGCTTAAGCGCCGCCAATCCAAATACGATCCGGACCATATGGATGAGGAACTGCGCGCTCAGGCGAAGATTTGCGCGCCCAGCTTGTTCGAGGCGCGCGCCGGCGTCGGCCATGATGCTGCGGACCCGATCTTCATCGTCGGGCTGCCGCGCGCAGGCTCAACCCTTTTGGAACAGATCCTCGCCTCCCACAGCAAGGTCGACGGCACGTTGGAGCTCCCCAATATCCTGACGCTGTCCCATGCGTTGCGCGGCCGGAAGCGGGTCACCGCCGAATCCCGCTACCCGCGGATCCTCCACGACCTGCCCGCCGATAAGCTGGCGGAGATGGGCGCCGCCTATATCCGCGACACGGCGATCCACCGCCGAGGCGCACCCTATTTCATTGACAAGATGCCGAACAATTTTCGGCATTTGGGCCTGATTAAGCTGATCTTGCCCAACGCCAAGGTGATCGACGCCCGTCGAGACCCGATGGCCTGCGGCGTCTCCAACTTCAAACAACTCTTCGCCGAAGGTCAGGAGTTCACCTACGACCTTACGGATATCGGCCGCTATTATCGCGGCTATGTGGAGCTGATGAACCATTGGGATCAGGCTTTGCCCGGCTGGATCCTTCGTGTTCAGCACGAGGACGTGGTCGCAGATTTGGAGGGCCAGGTGCGCCGCCTTCTGGATTTTTGCGAATTGCCTTTCGAAGACGCGTGCCTGCATTTTCATGAGACCGAGCGCGCCGTGCGCACCGCCAGCTCCGAACAGGTGCGCCGACCGATCAATAAGGACGGGCTCGACGCCTGGACGCGCTTTGACGCCCATCTCGGCCCCTTGCGCGCGGCCTTAGGGCCGGACCTCGCGCCTGCCGTCTAAGCTTGGATCAGTCGGCCTCCAGCCGGCCGGCCAAAGTGAGCCGCCCATCGTAATAGGCCGATTTCCATCCGGGTTGCGCCGCGTCCAGCAAAACCGCCTCCGCCGCGCCGAGAGCGTAAAACGCGATGCGTTTCTGTTCGGCGAGATCAAGGGCGCGCAACTCGTCGATCAATGCGGCGGTCTCCGCCGCCTCTGTCGACGAATGGGCGTCCCAAAGCACGGCCGCCGCGCGCTCCACGTAATGCGCGGTTCCTTCCTGCCAGGCCTGGAGGTCGTAATAGCGGAGATCCGCCGCCGAGATCGCCGCCGCGAATGCAGCACGGGCGGCGCGATGACGTTGGAGAGCCGCCTCGAAATTGGAGGTCCCGCGCGCCTCCACCGCGTCGGGCGCGCCGTACGCCAAGGCGCGCGCCGCGGCTGCCACC
>CAYPOX010000112.1:0-8605 GCA_964412525.1 uncultured Caulobacterales bacterium | reverse complement strand
GAAGGGGAGATTCACTACATAGGATGACGCGTAGGACAGCTCCTTTTTGGCCTTTTCCGCCTCTTCCTTCAAACGTTGAAGCGCGAGCTTGTCTTGGCGCAGATCGATCGCCTGCTCCTTCTTAAACTCGTCGGCGAGATAATCGACGATCCGCAGATCGAAGTCTTCGCCGCCCAAGAAGGTGTCGCCGTTCGTCGCCTTAACTTCAAAAACGCCGTCGCCGATCTCAAGAATGGAGACGTCAAAGGTGCCGCCGCCCAAATCGTAAACGGCGATGGTTTTGCCGTCTTTTTTGTCCAGACCATAGGCGAGCGCGGCGGCCGTCGGCTCATTGATGATGCGCTTCACGTCAAGGCCGGCGATCTTTCCGGCGTCTTTGGTCGCCTGACGTTGGGCGTCATTGAAGTAAGCCGGCACGGTGATCACGGCTTCCGTCACCGGTTGTCCGAGATAGCGTTCCGCCGTCTCCTTCATCTTTTGCAGAACGAAGGCGGACACTTCCTGCGGCGCATAATTCTTGTCGCGTCCTTTGACCCAGGCGTCGCCATTGTCGGCGCGGATGACTTCGAACGGCGCCAAATCCGCGTCCTTTTTCACGGTCGGATCGTCGAAAGTGCGGCCGATCAAGCGCTTGATGGCGAAGAACGTGTAGCTGGGGTTCGTAACCGCCTGGCGCTTTGCGGGTTGACCGATCAAGCGCTCGCCGTCTTCTGCGAAGGCGACGACGGATGGCGTCGTGCGCGCGCCTTCCGCGTTCTCAATAACTTTGGCGTCTTTGCCGTCCATGACGGCGACGCAGGAATTTGTCGTGCCGAGGTCGATCCCGATGATCTTGCCCATGATGACTCCCATTCTCTCGGCGAGCCGACGATCACGTTTCGGGCCTTCTAAACAAGCGCCCGCGCCGTCGACTCCCAGTTCTCAACGTTATGGTTCGTCGACCGCGTGTGGATCGACTTGTTGCGCATATAAGAGCGCCCGCGCGCGTCGCAAGCGAGCGGTGACCCGCCTATGCCGTCGTATTGAGATGCTCGCCTCCGCCGTCGACCGGTTGGCCCCGCGACACGACGACCGCCGCGGCGCGAAGGACTCGGTCGCCGATCTCGAAACCGGCCTGCGCCACCTCCAGAACGACGCCGGGCCCGAAATCCCCGCTGAAGGCTTCGGCGATCGCCTGATGCTTGTTGGGATCGAAGCGCTCGCCCACCGGCTCCATCTTGCGGATGCCGTTGCGCTCAAAGGCCGTGAGCAGTTCCTTTTGAATCATGCGGACGCCCTGGAGGAGCGTGCTGTTGGTTTCGTCGAGCCCGTCTTGGGACGCCGCCGCCAAGGCCCGATCAAAATTGTCCGCCACGTCCAACAGGTCCCGCGCCAGCGAGGCCGCTCCGTAAGACGCCGCGTCTTTGCGTTCTTGCTCAGCGCGTCGGCGCACGTTCTCGGTCTCCGCCACGGACCGCAGCAGTCGGTCCTTCAAAACGGCGATCTCCGCTTCCAGATCTTCAAAGGTCAGCGTTTCCGTCGCTTCGGGCGCTGCGTCGTCCATGATTTCCTGGTCTTGCTGCGTCGCAGTCTCTTCCGACATTCTCATTCCTATCCGATCAATCCGCCTAACACTTTCGCGGTGTAATCCACCATCGGCACGACGCGAGCGTAATTCAGGCGCGTCGGCCCGATCACGCCGAGAACGCCCACGACGCGTTGGCGGCTATCTATATAGGGAGCCGCGATCACGGCGGAACCGGAGAGCGAAAACAGTTTGTTCTCCGAACCGATGAAGATTCGCACGCCCTCGCCGGTCTTCGCCAATTCCAAGAGTTCCAGAATGTCCTTCTCCTGCTCCAATTCGTCGAAGAGCATGCGGATTCGTTCCAGATCGTCAGCAGCGGCGGCGTCTTCCAGCAAACGGGCGCGGCCCCGAATAATCAGGGCGCCGTCGCCTTCGGCGCGCGGGCTCCAATCGGCCACGCCAGTCTCCACCAACTTGGCGGCCAATTGGTCCAACGCAGCGCGGCGCGCCTTAACTTCCTCGACGATCCGTTCCCGCGCTTCCGCCAGGGTGCGGCCTCGAAGGCGCGCGCTCAGATAATTCGTAGCTTGGGCGAGGTCGGAGGCGGTCAATCCCGGCGGGGCGGGCACCAAACGGTTCTCCACATGCCCGTCCTCATGGACCAAAACGACGAGGATCTTCTCCTCGCTCAGACGGACGAACTCCATATGTCGGACCGCAACATCATGGGTCGGGGCGACCACGAGGCCGGCGCCTTGGGAAAGGCCTGACAAATAGGACGAGGCCTGCTCCAGAGCTTGCTCCATGGTGTAGCCGGCGCCTGCAATCCGGGCTTCGATCGTGCGACGTTCGTCCTCGGATACGTCGCCGATCTCCAACATTGCGTCGACGAACAGGCGCAGACCTCGCTCCGTCGGCAGGCGCCCGGCGCTGGCGTGGGGCGCTTGCAGCAATCCAGCGTCCGTCAAATCCGCCATCGTGTTTCGGATGGTCGCGGGCGACAGTCCAAGCCCCGTGGACGCGGCGAGCGTGCGGGATCCGACCGGCTCTCCGGTTTCCAGATAGGATTCGACAATCCGTCGAAAGATCGCGCGGGAGCGTGCGTCCAATTCGGTGATCATAGCGTCGTCCGTGACCTAAGATGCGCACCGTGATACCCGGAGCCAAGTTCGACGAACAATGGGAGTCCGTCATGCGCCCGTCCGGCCGCGCCGCCGATCACATGCGCCAGGTCACGCTTGAGCCGGGTTTCGCAAAGCATGCGGAAGGGTCCTGTCTCGTTCGTTTCGGCGAGACACATGTCCTTTGCGCCGCGTCCATTGAAGAGAACGTGCCGCCTTGGCTTCGCGGGAAAGCGCGTGGTTGGGTGACGGCGGAATATGGAATGCTGCCGCGCGCCACCCACACCCGCGGGCGACGGGAGGCCGCCGCCGGCAAACAATCCGGCCGCACGCAAGAAATTCAACGGCTGATCGGCCGCGCGCTGCGCGCGGTGACGGATCTTGAGGCCCTGGGCGAACGCCAAATCACGTTGGATTGCGACGTGCTTCAAGCCGATGGCGGGACGCGGACGGCTGCTGTGACGGGCGCTTGGGTGGCATTGCGAATCGCAGTCGACGGCCTTCTTGCTGACAATCTCATTTCTTCGGACCCGATCCGCGATTCGATCGCCGCGATTTCCTGCGGGATTTTTGAGGGCGCGCCAGTCTTGGACCTCGACTATGCGGAGGACTCCGCTGCGGAGACAGACGCCAATTTCGCCATTGCAGGCGATGGCCGCTTCGTGGAGATCCAGGGGACCGCCGAGGGCGCACCTTTCTCAAAGGCGGAGTTCGACGCCCTGTGCGAATTGGCGCTCAAAGGCTGCACGGAGCTGGCGGCTTTGCAGCGCGCCGCCGCCGGGCGAGATTAGGCCTAGACGGCGTCGTCGCCCGCCTCGTATTCGAGCAAGTCCCCCGGTTGGCAATCCAGTTCTCGGCAGAGGGCTTCAAGCGTCGAAAAACGAATCGCGCGCGCTTTGCCCGTCTTGAGCACGGAGAGATTGGCGATCGTGACGCCGACCCGCTCGCTCACCTCGGTCAAGGTCATGCGCTTGTCGAACAGCACGCGGTCCAGATTCACTTTGATGCCCATATCCGCGCTCATATCGTCAGATCCTGTTCACGAGCGATCCGGACCGCCTCGCGAAACGCCGCCGCCAAGACCAAAAAGATTCCGCCGAGCAAAACCGTCAGCATCATCGTGCCCAGGCTTATGAACAGCCATTGCTCAAGAACCGCATCCACATTGTCGGAGGGCCGCGCAAAGAAAACGATTGTGAACAACGCCATCGTCGTGACGAATGTCCCGGCGGCCCCGATCGACAGTTTGACGCCCGCGCGCGCAAAGGCCTGGGCCACCTGAACGGACAAAAGCTCGCCGCGCGACATGGCGCCGAACCCGCCGCGGAGATCGATTGTGGCGGCTAAGAACGCGATCGCGCTTATGGCGATGGACCCGATCATGCTGAGCACGACGATCGGCGCCTCCTCGAAGGCGGGTTGATGGCTCGCCGTCAGAAACCGCACCGCTGCAATCGCAAGCAAGATCATCGGCAACGCGCCGATATAGGGAATCTGGCAATGGAGGGACGCCGCGACCGAACCCTTTCCCACGCTGGGTCGCTTCGCGAGGCGAAAGTCCCAAAACCGCGCGCTCAACCGTTCAAGCGGGCCCTCCTGAAGGTCGTCGTCCCTTTGTGTCATATGGTCAGCTCTTCCTGTTCTTTCAGGCGCGCGCCTTCTCGGAACACGGCGCCGAGGGCTAGAACCAACAGCGCACCCCAAACTTGGCTGAACTCCAGAAAAACGCCGTCGTGACCGGATTGCTTGGTGATCAAGTGGGTCCCAACGGTCAACGCGGCCATGGCGAAGGGCGCGGTCACCAAAAGCCAACCGATCCATGTGACACGATCCGCCACGGCTCTCACGAACACCGCGCCCCGTCGCGCCGAGCGCAGAACGCCCGCTATCAAGGTTGCGACCGCCGCCATCATCCCGCCTTCAAATGCGAGGCGCACCAGAGCGGGCGCGTTCGGGGCCGCATCGCCCATCCACAGAAAACGAAAGCCGCCTTCCATGCGTTCCGGAATCGACGCGCCGCTCTCATCAGCCGCATAACCGATGAAACGTTCGCCAAGTTGAAATCCGACGACTTCCGGCGCCTCAAACAATCCGATGGCGTCGGCGAGGGCGAAACCGAGCTGGAACACGCCTCCGACCGCCAACACGATCGCGCCGATCTCAAGAAATTTGAGCAAGCCGCCTTGGCGAGTATGGATCTGGGGCCCGTTCGAGGTGGTCATATGGTGAGTTCCTGTTCCCGCGCGAGGCGAGCGGCCTCGTCGAAGACTAGCCCCAAAACCCAAAAGCCAAGCGCAAGGACTGGGCCGGACGGGTCAAACGACCATCCCCCGCCATCCGCCAAATTCGCGACCGTCGCGCCGACCCAGGCAAGGAAGAAAATGACGCCCGCCAGTCGCAACCGGCGGCCATTGCGCGCGTCGAACGCGCTCTTCATGCGGATGGATCGCGCAACGCGCGACAGGGCGTGAAGAGCGTAGGCAAGTGCGGACCCGAATGCGCTGGCGACGACAAGGATCATGAACAAGCCGCCCGGCCCTCCGATCTCTCGAATATCTTCAAACTCAGAGTCGGCGATGTCGAGCGCGCCCACAGCGTCGAGCATAAGAACGGCCATTAAGATCCCGCAAAGCGCCACGACAAGCGCGAATAGGCCTGCACCGACTCGAAGCGCCCACTCTAAAACCAACGCGGTTGCGGGCCCGGTTCTTCCTATGTCGGCGGTGAAAGGCTCGGCGCTGGGCATCCTGATTCTCCGAAGTACTTAAACGAGCCCGAACACTCGCGGGACGTCGTCACCGCAACGGCACGTCGGTGCGGACGAACTCGGCGTGTTCTGGCTCAACAGGAACGCCGAAAAGGTGATCGCGCCGACGCCGACCAGGACCGCAATGGCGCGCCATGGCCGAACGAACTCAGCGGAACCCATGCGTCCGTCCGCGAATTCCCCAATCGACGCCATCACGCCGACCCCAGAGCGGGCGAAAGCGCGTGCACGAAGCCAAGCCCGATCAGCGCCACCGCCGACCAGGCCGTCGCGTGTTCCATGATTTGGTTGATGGAGATGCGATCCATGACGTACCCCTTAGTTGTTGACTGCCTAACCGAAGTCGGCCTGCCCGCCGCCTTCTCGAAAAACAATAAGGTGTTATCGAAAAACGTCAAGGGGCTTTCCGTTTTTCGATGAGATTTCCGTTCTTTTCCGGTCCTCTGAAGGCGGTATGGACTCTTGGCCCAAGGTTTCGCCTTGCGTTCGTCGCACCGATCAAACAAAGCGGAGCCGACCCGACTCATCAAGGATGCCGTGACACATGCCCGAGCGCCCGTATCGCTATCCGCGCGCGACGACCGCCAGCATTGGCGCGATCGTCGCCGTATTGAGCGCCGCCGACGCCCAAGAAGTCAGCGACGATCTGACCACGCCAGTTGAATCGGCCACCGCCAATGACGGCGCGCCCGGCGACATCGTCATCACGGAAAACGGGTCGATCACGCTGGATATGACCGACGGTTTGTCCGCGGTTCGAATCAACTCGGATAATACGGTCGTTAATGACGGCTCCCTCGAATTGAACGACGCCATCTCCGGAACGGGCGTCTTCATCGAGGCGGGACGAATCGGTCTCTACCGGGGCGGCGGCGCGATCCGACTTGTCGAGGACTACTCGCGTGAGGACGACGATGAAGACGGCGATGCAGACGGTCCCTTTGCGCTTGGATCGGATCGCTTTGGGCTTCGGATCGGGGCCGGCGAGCCCTTCATCGGAGACCTGGAGTTTCAAAGTGGCTCGGCCATCACCGTCGAGGGCAATGATTCAGCCGCCATTTTGGCGGAAACCCGCATCTCAGGGTCCGTAACCTTAGACGGAACGGTTAGCGTCCTTGGTGACCGTTCCGTAGGGATTGAGTTGCGAGAAGGTCTCGACGGCGACCTGAGGCTGGCGGCGCCGATGGCGATCCGGGGCGCGGACGCATCCGCCTTGCGTGTTCAAGGCTCCGTCGGCGGCGCTTTGACGATCGAGAGCGAAGTCTCAGGCACCGGGTTCGCCTCCGTCGGCGTGACCAATTTTATCGCCGAGGAGAATGTCGACGAGGACACCCTCCCAGTGGAGGAGCGGATCGATGCGGAGGACCTGAACCCCAACGGACCTGTGGTCGCGATCGGCGGAAGCGTCGCCCAGGGCGTTCTGGTGAATGGGCCGGTCGACGATTTCATCAGCCAAGATGATCTCGACGATGAGGTGAAAGACACATTTGACGATTTTGACGAGAACCGAGCTGTCGGCCAAATCATCGGCACCGGCCCGGGCGCAGTCTTGCGCATTTCGCCATCGCTCTCGAACGCGTCCGCGGGCGACCTGACCATCGGCCTGGTGCGTGAGACGGTCCGTGACACCCTTGATGACAATGAGGATGGCGACAGCACCGACACGCTCGCAACATTTGATCTCGAATTTGGGCTGATCAATCGCGGAACCCTTCGCGGGGAAGGACTGAATGTCGGCTTCGCGGCGACCGTGGTCCAGATCGACGGCGCGGATGGATTTACGACCACCATTGAGGGCGGGATCCTGAACCGCGGATCGATGATCGCTCGCGCCTTTGAAGCGGACGCGCGCGCACTCTCCCTTGGATTCGGCGCGTCCGTTCCCCGTTTGCGCAATGAAGGGGTTCTGACTTCGCAAATCCTCGGCGCGGACGCCGGCGACGCCGCCATTGTGCTCGACGTGGCGAGCGGTGCGGCGATCGCCGAATTGGTCAATACCGGCACGATCACCGCCGCCGTCGACGATCCGGAAGCGGATGCGATCGCAATCCGCGATCTCTCGGGCACTCTGTCGCTGATCGAAAACCGAGGTGCGATCCGCGCGCAGAACACAAATGACGAGGATTCGGCGGAGCCCGCCGATCGCTTTGTCGCCATCGATTTGAGCGCCCATGGGGCGGACGCGCCGGTCACGCTGACACAGCGCCGCGACGACCCGACGGATGACGTCAATCGCGACGAGGTCGTGGACGAAGAGGACGTGCCCGACCCGATCATCGCCGGATCCATTCGCCTCGGAGCAGGCGCGGACGCCGTCGATTTGCTCGCAGGCGAAGTGGAGGGACAAGTCGATCTGGGTCCAGGCGACGACGTCTTCCGTCTCGAGAACGCGTCCTTGACCGGAGATCTGATTTTGGGGGCCGGCGCGGACCGGATCGACCTGGCCGCCGGCGCGGTCTTGGACGGGCGATTGCTTGACGAGGACGGCAGCGCGATCGTCACCCTGGTCGACGCGGAACTGGTTCTCCGCAACACCGACCCCCTGACGATCAACACGCTGGACGTTCAGGGCGCGTCACGCCTGAGCATCAACATCGATGCGACAGACACGACCGACGCGCGCATCCGCGTCAATGGCGACGCCACGCTCTCGCCGGAGACGGAGCTCGTCGTCACCCTTGAAGATTTTCAAGTCGCGCCCCAATCGGTCACGATCATCGAAGCGCAGACGCTGTCGCTGGGCGCGACGGCCGGCGCTTTGGTGGTCGATCCGCCCGCGGTGTTCGCCCAGACCACTCAGGTCGGCGATGGGCGGGTCACGGTCTCCCTGGCGCCGCGAAGCGCACAGGATTTGGGGCTGAACGCCACGGAAGGCGCGCTCTACGACGTTTTGCTTCCGCTGGCCGAGCGGCAAGTCGCGATCGGCGACGCCTTGGTCGGCTTCGAAGAAGATGACGAACTTCTTTCCGGGATCGCCGCCTTGGCCCCTGACTACACAGGAGCGAAGACGCGCTTCCTCGCCGACTCCCTCAGTCTCGCCGGCGGCCCGATGATGGCGCGCTTCGAACAAATCCACGGATTCCGTAACGAGCCCCGTCCAACCAGACGTTTAAACCTGTGGGCTCTGCATAATTGGAGCTACCGGGTGGCGGAGTCATGGAGCACCTCTCAGGGTTATGAGGAGCTCGTCATGAGGCTCGAAGGCGGGGT
>CAYPOX010000111.1:0-8852 GCA_964412525.1 uncultured Caulobacterales bacterium | reverse complement strand
GGATGCCGCGGCGGCCTGCCCTATCCGGAACTCTCCGAGATGCAGGCGCGCGCCGGTTTCGAGGCCGCGATTGCAGCGGGGCGGGCGACCGGCTCTCAAGTGATCCCGGAGATCATGATTCCCCTGGTGGGGTTGTCCGAGGAGATCCGCCGGATGAAGGCGTTGGTCGACGGGGTCGCCCAAAAGGTTCGCGCTGAGACGGGCGCGGAGTTGAGCTATCTCGTGGGCACTATGATCGAATTGCCGCGCGCGGCTTTGCGCGCCCAAGAGATCGCGCGGCATGCCGAATTTTTCTCGTTCGGAACCAATGATTTGACGCAAACGACCTTGGGCGTGAGCCGCGACGACGCGGGACGGTTTCTTCGCTTTTACATGTCGGAGGGCATTCTAGAGACCGATCCCTTCGTCACCCTCGACAAGTTGGGCGTGGGCGAGTTGGTGCGGCATGGGGCCGAACGCGGTCGGGATGCGCGCGCGGATCTTAAAGTGGGAATCTGCGGCGAACATGGCGGCGATCCCCAGTCGATCGCTTTCTTTGAAGAGGTCGGCCTGGACTACGTTTCATGCTCGCCCTTTCGCGTCCCAGTGGCGCGTTTGGCGGCGGCTCAAGCGGCTTTGGACACAAGCGCGTCAAACCTCTGACACAGGCCGTCGTTACCGTACCCTGGCTGGACGATGCGGTGTCGTCTGCGGTCGGAGGATTGAACATGACGCTTGGATTCACGCTTCAAGAACGCACGGTCACGGAGTTCACGCAGGCCGATGAGAGCGACTTTTTCTTCACCAGGCGACCCGGAACGGCGCTGACTCTCGGCAATCAGCGGGCCAACGTCATTGTCGAGCGCTTCGCGGGCGGCGGCGCCGATGCGAACGGCGACGTGTTCAACGTGGTTGTGGATTTCGATCGGGACGGCCAATTGCGGTTGGCGCACGATCTGATCGTGACGCAAAGCCTCGACGCCGTGAACTTTCTCTTGGCGGATGACCCGGACGCGTCTCTCGTCGGTGACGTGTACGACTACCTGCTCCGGGCGTTCAACGAGACCTCGATCACGGGGGGGGTCGTTGCGCGGCAAGGCGGGTTCACCAGCCCGGTCATCTTGGATCCGGAAACCTATGTGGCGGGCAATCCGGACATCGCCGCCAGCGGACTGAGCATTCTGCAGCACTATCAGGTCTTCGGAGAGATCGGCATTCTGGATGGATCACGTGCGGATTCGGTGACAGGCTTCGATCCGATCTTTTATCGAAGCAGCAATCCGGACGTTCGAGCCGCGGTCGAGAATGACGTCTTCACCACCTATCTTGAGCATTACCTGTCCTTCGGTCTGGCCGAAGGGCGGCTTGGGGAGCTGGCGCCGGCCGAAAGTGCAAGCGCGCCGGAGTTCGACGCGATCCTTTGATTCGTCGACGCCGGCATGAGCGCGGCGCCGATCATGGATCTGTCTATTGCGCGCCGCGCGATCGCCGCCGATCTCTCCCGTTTGGAGGCGGGGTCGGACGACGCCGACCTCTTGCGCCAATGCGATGTGGGTTGGTCGGACGGGGCCGGACAAATTCTTGGCGTCACCGGACCTCCTGGGGCAGGCAAATCGACTTTGACCGGCGTCCTAGCCCAGTTCTGGCGTCGCAAGGGGCGCACCGTGGCGGTGGTCGCGGTCGATCCGTCTTCGCGCCGCAGCGGCGGCGCGGTTCTGGGCGACCGCACCCGCATGGCGAAAGATCCCAACGACCAGGGCCTCTTCATCCGTTCATTCGCGGCGCGCGATCGTTTGGGCGGTTTGGCGCCCGCCGCCGCTGGCGCCGCCGCCTATCTAAGCGGCCGTTTTGACCGCGTCATTTTGGAGACCGTCGGCGTCGGACAGTCGGAGACCGACGTTTCCGCCGTCGCCGACGCGACCTTGCTCTGCGTGCAACCAGGGGCCGGCGATGCGCTGCAGTTCCTGAAAGCGGGGATCATGGAGATCCCGGACGTGGCCGTCGTCGCCAAAGCCGATATGGGGGCGGCCGCCGAACACGCTCTGGCGGATCTGCGCGGCGCCTTGGCTGCGCAAGCGCGTGTCGAGGTGCACGCGCTCGCCGCGAGCGCACGCACCGGCGCAGGCATCGAGGCTGTTTTGCAGGCCTGTGATTCGGCGATGGCGCTCGGCCGACCCGGCCGCGGAGTCCGCGGCGCGCAAATCTTGACGGCCGCATTGCATGATGCGTTCGGGCGCGTCGGCGCGTCGCATGTGGAGATCTTGGAGACAGGCGCGCCGTTCTCGACGGCGGTTCGTTTGGGGCGCGATCTTCAGGACGCATGGTCGAACGTGCGGATGGGGATTGATCGCGCCTAGAATGCGGCCTGTCGCACCGACCCTTGTCAGGCTGTTCACGAAAAATTATGTCGGAGATTCGTATGCGAGGCTGACGACGCCGCGCATGAACTTTGTCGCGCCGTTTGGGGAACGACGGTTGAGCTTTACGATTCGCAGTCTTGTGGCGGCGGGCCTCATGGCGTCCGCACCTTTGGCCTATGCGCAAAGCGCGGATGCGCCGCCCACGCCACGCTTGAAACCTTTATCGTCCGCCATTGTTTTGGCGGCGCGCCAGTTCGACGCGCCCGCGCCCGCCGCGTCCGTGTCGTATTTCGACTTGGTGCACGATACGCGCGCCTATGTTCAGCAGCGCACGTGCTTGTCCCAAGCGATTTATTATGAGGCGCGCGCCGAGCGGCTTCCGGGTCGGCTGGCCGTCGCCGAAGTCGTTCTGAACCGCGTTGAGTCGTCTCGGTTTCCGGACACGATTTGCGACGTCGTCTATCAGGGGTCGGAAAAGGGCCGCGGATGCCAGTTCAGCTTCGTGTGCGACGGCTCCATGCGCCATGAGGTCGACGAAAAGTCCTGGCGCAAGGCCCAGGCGCTCGCGGAGCACGTCCTCCTCGGTTTTTCCGCGCAACGCAATGTCTCAGGCGACGCGACCCACTACCACGCCGATTATGTGAGCCCGATTTGGGCCAAGCGGCTGACGCCGACCGCGCAGATCGGGGCGCACCGCTTCTATCGAACTGAACGCGCCGGCGGTTGAGCGTTTCGCTCAATCGGCGTCGAGACCGACGTCCAACGCCGCCGCCGAATGGGTCAACGCGCCGACCGAGATGACGTCCACGCCGGTTTCGGCGATCGCGCGCACCGTATCCAAACGCACGCCTCCTGAGGCCTCCGCCAGGACGCCTGCCGCGCGACACATGTCCGCCGCACGCGCCAGCGTCTCAAGATCCATATTGTCGAGCAAAGCCGCGTCCGGCCTCAACGGCAAGACTTCCGCCAACTGATCCAGTCGATCCACTTCGATTTCGATTTTCACCAGATGGCCGACGGCGGACTGCGCCCGCGACAGAGCTCGGGCGGCGCCGCCTGCGGCGGCGATGTGATTGTCCTTGATCAACACCGCGTCGTCCAAGCGCCGACGGTGATTGACGCCGCCGCCGCATCGCACCGCCCACTTCTCCAGCACGCGCAGGCCCGGCGTGGTTTTGCGGGTGCAGGCGATCCGTGCGCCGGTTCCGGCGATCGCGTCCACATATGCGGCGGTGAGCGTCGCGACCCCGGACATGCGGCCGACGAAATTCAACGCGACCCGTTCCGCGGCGAGGATCGCGCGGGCCGAACCCTCGGCGCGCAGGACCGCGTCGCCGGCTTCCAGATGGGCGCCGTCGTCCCGGATCCGCGTGACCGAGAGGTTCGGATCGGTCAGGTGAAACGCCGCGACCGCCGCGTCGAGCCCTGACAGCCGGCCGGACGTGCGCGCCCGCATCTTGACGCTCATTCGCACGTCCTCGGGCAGGCACGCCGCGGAGGTCAGGTCGCCGTCGCCCCAATCTTCCGCCAAAGCTTGTCGCACCAACGCCTCGATTTGGGTCCGCGGCGGGCGAGGCCCCAAGGCGAGACACGCATTCACGCGGCCCGTCTCCAGCTTCCGGTTCCTGAAAGCGCTGCGTCCAACGCCTCTGGCCCGAAGCGAGTCGCCGCCACGTCGACGTCGAGAGGCCTCGGATGATCCGATCGGAAATGTCCGCCGCGGCTCTCTTGACGGTTCCGCGCTGCGATCGTGATCGCCAAAGCCGCCGTCAGGGCGTGGGGGCGCGGACGGTCGGGCGGCGCAAGGGCGGTCAATCTCTCGATGGCGACGGACAGGCCGGCCTCGTCGCGCTCGACGCCGACATGCTTGCTCATGATCCCTCGAAGCTGATCGAGGTCCTCGCCTTCCATCCTCGGCGTGGGGCGGGTCGTCGTCAGGGTCCGGCGCGTCGCCGCCGGCGCGTCCTTCAAGGCGTGTCCCAGCCGTCGACCGAAAACGAGGCCTTCAAGCAAGGAGTTGGAGGCCAGCCGATTCGCGCCATGGACGCCGGTCGCCGCGCATTCGCCGACCGCGTAGAGTCCGGGCGTCGATGCCGCCCCCCAAAGATCCGTCTCCACGCCGCCCATATGATAATGGGCCGCGGGCGCGACCGGCATGGGCGATCGGCGCGGATCAAGGCCGTGGCGACGGCACGCGGCGAAGACGGCGGGAAAACGATCCGGGAAGGCGCCGCCGATCGCCCGCGTCGCGTCGAGATAGGCGCCGCGTCCGTCCAAGCGCGCCCGGTGCACGGCGCGCGCCACCACGTCCCGCGGGGCGAGATCCCCGTCCGGATGAACGCCGCGCATGATGGATCGCCCATATCCGTCGACAAGGGTCGCGCCGTCTCCGCGCAACGCTTCGGTGGCCAAAGGCGCCGGCGCGGCGCCGACATCAAGCGCCGTGGGATGAAACTGCACGAATTCCGGATCTCGGATCCATGCGCCCGCCGCCAAGGCGGCGCCAAGCCCGTCCCCGGTGAGACCGCGCGGACCGGTCGCCTCGGCGAAGAGGCCGCTCACGCCCCCCGACGCCAGGACGACCGCCGCGGCCTGTTGGAACCAGGCATGCGCCCCGAAACGGAGACGGACCCCGACGACACGGTCCCCGCTCAAGCACAGATCTTCAAATCGAACTTTCTCCATGATCGACACGTGGGACGCGCGGCGCGCGGCGGCGATCAGGGATCCCAAAATGGCCCGTCCTGCGCCATCGCCGCCGACGCGGGCGACGCGCGCACGCCCGTGGGCGGCCTCGCGGCTGAGTTGAAACGCGCCGCGGCCGTCACGATCGAAGGGCGCGCCGAGGGCGGCGAGCGCGTCGACGACCTCCGGGCCCTCCGTCGCCAAGATCCGCGCGGCCTCGCGCGAAACAAGACCGCCGCCGGCGTCGATCGTGTCCTGCATATGAAGCGACGGCGAATCGTCCCGGCCCAACGCCGCCGCCACGCCGCCTTGCGCCCAGGCGGTCGCCGCGTCGTCGCCCAAGGCTGCGCCTGACAGCACGACGCATGGGCGGGGCGCCGCGTTCAGCGCGGTCCAAAGACCCGCCACGCCGGCGCCGATGATGACGATGGGCGTCTGTGCGTTCATGCGGTGAGCTCCATCTCCCGGGTGAAGATCACGTCGGCGACGTCCGCAGAGATCAGCAGACCTTCCATGCGTGCGCCGTCGATGATGGTGAGCCGGAAATCATCCGCTTGGTAGAAGGCGGACATTTCGCGCGGCGTCACCGCGTCGACCGTGCAGAGCACAGCCAAGGATGCGCCGTCGCGGTCGAGCGCACAGGTCTGTTGGGCCTCGGTGGTCCGCCCTGCACAGGTCTCGGCCGTATGGAGGCGACCGCTTAACCGGCCGTCTTTGCGCTCGACGGTCAGAGATCCGCTCAAGGCGCAATCGCCATCATAGGGCTTGATCGAGCGCCATGACCAACCTCCGGTGATGTCCGCCTCCGCGCCAAGATCGCTCGCAAAGGTGAAGGCGACCAGCGCAAGCGCAATCGGCGTCACGCCACTTCGACGGCGACGCGCCGCCGCGCCCGTTCGCCGGTTTCGAAGGACGGGGCGGGCGAGGGCAGGGGAAGATCGACCATGCGCTCCACGGCCGCCCGCGCAAGCGCCGCGATGTCCGGATCGACGGTCACCTCGTGGGTCATCGTCTCCAAGGATCGCAGAACGCCTGGCAGCGTGATCCGCTTCATGTGCGGGCAGAGATTGCAGGGCGTGATCATCTCAACGTCCGGCGTCTCCGCACGAACATTGTCCGACATGGAGCATTCCGTGATCATCGCCGCCTTCGCCGGCCGCTTGTCCTTCACATAGTCGATCAACGCGGCGGTCGAGCCGGCGAAGTCCGAGGCGGCGAGCACTTCCGGCTCGCATTCCGGATGGGCCAGAATATGCACGCCGGGATGGGCCGCGCGAATTTCCTCCAGATCCTCCGGACGGAAACGCTCATGAACTTCGCAGCGCCCCTTCCAGGTGATGATCTTAACATCCGTCTGGCGCGCGACGTTCTTCGCCAGATACTCGTCCGGAATGAGGATCACCTCGTCGACGCCCAAGCTTTCGACGACTTGGACCGCATTGGATGAGGTGCAACAGATGTCGGTCTCCGCTTTCACGTCGGCGGTCGTGTTCACATAGGTCACCACTGGACGGCCTGGATAACGCGCCTTAAGGGCCCGAACGTCCGCACCGGTGATGGACGCGGCGAGCGAACAACCCGCCTTCAAATCCGGGATCAGCACGGTCTTCTCCGGCGCCAAGATCTTCGACGTCTCCGCCATGAAGTGCACGCCGGCCTGCACGATCACCGATTGGTCCACCTTGGCCGCCTGCTTGGCGAGCGCGAGCGAATCGCCGCGAAAGTCCCCGACACAGTGAAATATGTCAGGCGTTTGATAGTTGTGCGCGAGGATGATCGCGTTCCGCTCCGCCTTCAACGCGTTGATTTTATGGACATAAGGTGCGTAGAGCGGCCACTCGAACTCCGGAATGACGTGGCGGACGCGATCGTAAAGATGCGCGGTCTCGCGCTCGACATCCGCCGTGTAGGGAAGGCGTTCCGCGCCCAATCCGAGCGCAGCGTCGCCTCCCCGCGCCGGGGCCGGCTTCAGAAACAGCGGTGCGTCCATGGCGTCCTCCTGGTACTCAATATGAGTATTATCTAGTCGGCCGAAGTTGGAAGTCGACCGCGTCGCGAGATTCTTATACTAGTGATGAGCATTAGGGTCGGCAAGCGTAAAAACGGGCCGGTCGCAGTCTCGTTACCGTGAGCCGCCGATCCGGACGCCGGGGGCCAAGCGTTCTTGCAAAACTTCGCGGCGAAACTGAAACAGTTCAGCGGGCCGTCCGCCCGTGCGACGGGCCGTGCGGCCCGTGCCCTCCACAAGGCCGCTGCGTTCAACCAGACGCCGAAAATTTGGCTTGTGGAGTTGAAGCCCCTGCAGCGCCTCGACCGCCTGTTGCAGCTCAAACAAGGTGAACTCCTCGGGCATTAAGTCAAATACCAACGGCCGGTATTTTATCTTCCCACGCAGGCGGCTCATGGCCGTCGCCAGAATTCGGCGATGATCCGACAGCATCGCCTCGCCGAGGCTCTCCGTGTCGCTTGGCGACGTTGCAGGCGCGCCGAGACGGATGGCGGCTGCGTGCCGATCCCGCTGCGCCTCTTGGACCAATCCGGCCTCATAGAGAAGCTCGTAGCGATCCAAGACCCGTTCTTCGTCCCAGCCGATGTCATCGGCGCCGAAACAAAGTTTTGCGCGTTCCTGGCGGCGCTCCCGTTGCCCGGGGCTCGCGGCCTCGCCGATCCAGCGGTCAAGCGCGGGGCGCAGCACCGTGTCAATGATCGCCGGGGAACCGCGGCGGTGGTCCTCCCAGGGAAACGCGCGGTACCAACTGCGCCAAGACGCGTCCGGGGCGGGACTTGGGGTGCGCTCCGGCGTAAGCGCCAAATAGCCGACGGAGATGATGCGCGCTTGGCTCGGCGTGTGGATCCCCAAAGCCGCCGTCGGCGTCTCCCGTCCTTGATCCCCGAAGGTGTAAAGCTGTTCCACATAGCCGAGCCGGAGCGCGGTCTGCTCCTCGACCCATGATCGCAGACCGATCTCAAGCGTGCGGTGGAGTTCCGGCATCAGCGGTCCGAAGGGCAGGCCCGAAAGCTCTCCGCCTTCCGGATCCGCCGCGTCTCGTCCGCGCAAGGTCAAAAGGAACGGCGCGTCGTCGCCAAGGGCGACGATCACGGCGTTCAGCCCGATAACGACGGGCGATGCGCTCGCCGACCTGTGCGCGGCGAGAACCGTCACGCCGGCGCGGCGAGGGGCAAGGTGAAGAGCGGAAGCTCCGGATAGGATTCGAAATCGCCGGGACCAATGGCCTGCAAGGCGCGGATCATGCGGCCTTGTCGCCCCAGCAGCGCATCGGCGATCTCCACGAGCAGCGCATTGGGCTGCGCATAGGCTGCGGTCTTTCGAATCTCCCACGCATGCTGTTCTTCCTCGCCCGCCTTGGAGTGCGCGCAGGCCGCGATGAAGGCGGTCGCGGTCGACCGGCTGACGCCCGCCCAGCAATGCACGACGAGATCGCCGCCGACCCCCCAGGCCTCAACGAATCCCAAAATCTCCTCCACATGGGCCGCATCGGGGTGGGTGAGGCCGATCTGCGGGGTCGTGATGTCATTGACGCCGACCCGTAAATGCCTGTCCGGAGACATGGTCTTCGGCGTCGGGATCAGCGACTCCGGATCCAGCAAGGTGATCAAATGCGTCGGCGAATGGCGCGCGATCGCTTCATCCAACGCGGCGAGCGAACAGACGTGAATGGTCATCGGCGTATCACAATCCCTATGAGCGCGATCATCCTAGGCAGATTCCGCGCGAAGAGTGAGTCTGCCGTTCCGCCGCTCCGTCCGGGCTCAAGGCTTCAAAACGCGCCATGATCAAACATGGTTTTATCCATGTCGAAACGGACA
>CAYPOX010000110.1:0-8934 GCA_964412525.1 uncultured Caulobacterales bacterium | reverse complement strand
CGGTGACGCCCTCAACCGCGCCCAAATACGCATCCGACGCGTCCTCATGGACGAGCGGGATATAGTAGGAGCCGCGAAACAGCCCCACCACCTCCTCCGCCTCGCCATGGCGCATCAGGCCGTGGTCGACGAAGACGCAGGTCAATTGATCGCCCACCGCCTCGTGGATCAGAACGGCGGCGACCGCGGAGTCCACCCCGCCGGACAGCCCGCAGATCACCCGGCCCCGGCCGACCTGGTCGCGTATGGCGCGGATCGCCTCGTCTCGGAAGGCGGCCATTGTCCAGTCGCCATGGAGTCCGGCGACTTTGCGGACGAAGTTCTCCAGAAGTTTCGCGCCGTCCGGCGTGTGGATCACCTCCGGGTGGAACTGAACGCCGTAAAACCGGCGTGCCTCATCGGCGATGGCGGCGAAGGGCGCGTTTTCGGTCACCGCGATGGGCGCGAAACCTGGCGGCAAAGCGTCGACGCGGTCACCATGGCTCATCCAGACCGGGCGGCGGTCGCCCTTGGCCCAGACGCCTTCGAAAAGCGGGCTGTCGGCGACCACGTCCACCTCCGCCCGGCCATACTCCCGCTCCTCCGACGCCGAGACTTGGCCGCCCAGCATATGGGCCATGGCTTGTTCGCCATAACAAATGCCAAGAACCGGCACGCCCGAGTCGAACACCGCGCGATCCGCGTCCGGGGCGCCCAGTTCATGGGCGCTCGCCGGTCCGCCGGAAAGAATGATCGCCTTCGGCGCCAGTTCGGCGATCGCGGCAGCTTGCTCATGAAACGGCCGGATCTCGCAATAGACCCGCGCTTCGCGCAGCCGCCGCGCGATCAGTTGCGTCACCTGGCTGCCGAAATCAACGATGAGCACCGTTTCGTGCGCTTGCCGCACCGCGTCGTCCAAAGCGGTCATGCCGTCCTTTCCATGATGGAGATGAAAAATCCGTCCGTGCCGCAGCTTCGCGGCGTGAGGGTTACGCCCTCCGCCGCGGCCCGCCAAGGCGGCGCTTCACGAAGGCGCTCAGGTTCCGGCGGTCGCGCCGCAAAGGGCGCGCGCGCGAGAAACGCGGCCACGCGATCCGTGTTCTCGGTTGGAAACAAGCTGCACGTCACGTAGATCAATCGACCGCCGGGCTTCACCAAACCCGCGCCGCGCCGAAGCAGGCCGTCCTGGATCGCCGAAAGTTGCGCAAGCCGCTCGGGCCGAAGACGCCATTTGGCGTCCGGATGCCGCCGCCAAACGCCCGAGCCCGTACACGGAGCGTCGATCACCACACGATCGGCCTTCCCGCTCAGCTCCGCGAGATCCGGATCATCGCCCGCATCCGGTGTCCACTCCTGGATCTTGCGCAGTTGCACCAGGTGCGTCTTGGCGCGGGAGATTCGCGGCGCGATGGCGTCCAAACGGTTGCGGTCCACGTCGCAAGCGTAGATTTGTCCGGATCCGCCCATATCGGCGGCGAGCGCCAGAGTCTTGCCGCCGCCGCCCGCACAGAGATCGACCACTTGCATGCCTAGCCCGACCTCGGCGAGGCGCGCGGCGATCTGAGACCCCTCATCCTGCGGTTCGACAAGTCCTTGCACAAAGGCGGTCGACGCGCGCAGGTCGAAGCCTTTCGGCGCCGACGTCACCCGCAAACCGTGCGGCGCGTAGATCGTGCCGACGCTCTCCACCCCCTCGCGCTCCAAAGCCGCCTGGGCTTTGTGCACGGTGGTTCGCCCATGATTGACGCGCAGGTCGAAACCCGCGCGAGACTGAAAAGCCTGGGCCTCCGCAATCCAGTCCTCGCCAAAGGCCCGCTCCAGCTCCGCTGCGCACCATGCCGGCGCTTCCGCACGAACATGGTCCGGGGGATCCGCCAATTGAGTTTCCAGCGACGCGCGTTCGGCATCGCGGATCGGACCAGGACCACGGGGCGCTGCCGCGGCTTGGGCGATCGCATCGATGTCCGCGCCGCGCCCCCACCGCATCTGCGCCATGGCGAGCGCTCGGCCGGCGTCGGAGCCCATCCGCCATGCAAACTCCGCCCGTCGGCGCGCGATCTCGAACAGCGCGTCCCGTACATGGCTGCGGTCCTTGGAGCCGGCGAACCGGGCCCCGCGCCCCCAATCCCGGATCAGCTGATCAAGCGGCCCGCGCCCGGCGACCCAAGCCTCCGCGATTTCGGCGACCGCGCCGAGCCGACCGCCAGGCGTCATCGACGCGGCCTAGCTGACCGGGTAATTGGGCGCTTCGCGGGTGATGGCGACGTCATGCACATGGCTTTCGCGTAAACTCGCCGAGCTGAGCCTTATGAAGCGGGCCTTGTCGCGAAACTCCGGCAAGGTGCGCGCGCCGACATAGCCCATCGCCGCTCGGACCCCGCCCTGAAGTTGGTGAAGGATCGGACCGACCGGACCCTTATAGGGCACGCGCCCCTCGATGCCCTCCGGCACCAGCTTCATCTGGTCCGTCACTTCTTTTTGGAAGTAGCGGTCCGCGGAGCCCCGCGCCATCGCGCCCAGCGAGCCCATGCCGCGATAGGATTTGTACGAACGCCCTTGATACAAAAACACCTCGCCAGGGGCCTCATCCGTACCCGCCAGAAGGGACCCGACCATCACCGACGACGCGCCGGCGGCCAGCGCCTTGGCCACGTCGCCCGAGAACTTGATTCCGCCATCCGCGATCACCGGCACGTTCTCCGAAGATGCGACCGCATAAACGTCGGCGATCGCCGTCAATTGGGGCACGCCCACGCCGGCCACAATGCGCGTGGTGCAGATCGATCCCGGCCCGATGCCGACCTTGACCGCGTCCGCACCGGCGTCGATCAGGGCGCGCGCGGCCTCGGCCGTGGCGATGTTCCCGGCGATGACTTGGGTGGCGTTCGATTGCCGTTTGACGCGACGCACCGCGTCGATCACCCGGCGCGAATGTCCATGGGCGGTGTCGACGACCACGACGTCGACGCCCGCGTCCACCAACGCTTCCGACCGAAGATGGCCGTCATCGCCGCCGGTGGTCGCCGCCGCCACCCGCAAACGCCCTTGGGCGTCTTTGGCGGCGTAGGGGTGAGACATCGACTTTTCGATGTCCTTCACCGTGATCAGCCCCGTGCACCGCCCGTCCTGGTCCACGACCAACAACCGCTCGATGCGATTCTTATGCAAGAGCCTTTTGGCTTCCTCTTGGGTCACGCCGGTGGTGACGGTGACCAAACCATCTTTCGTCATCAGCTCATGAATAGGCTGGTTCGGATCTTGTGCGAAACGAACGTCCCGATTGGTCAGCACGCCGACCAGACGTCCGGGGCGTCCCGGCGCCGCATCCTCCACCACCGGGAACCCGGACACGCCAAAGCGGGCCATCATATCCTGCGCGTCCGCCAAGGTTTGGTTCGGGCAAAGGGTAAGCGGATCAATGACCATTCCGGATTCGTAACGTTTAACGCGCCGAACCTCCTCCGCTTGCTCCTCCACCGACATGTTGCGATGGAGCACGCCCAATCCGCCCGCCTGCGCCAGGGCGATGGCGAGCCGCGCCTCGGTGACCGTGTCCATGGCGGCGGAAATGATCGGAAATTTCAATGGAATTGAGCGCGTTAGAAAGGTCTCCAGGGAGGTCTCCGCCGGCAGCACCTCGGAGTCGCCTGGCTCAAGCAGCACATCGTCAAAAGTGACGGCTTCGCGGATCTCCATGGCGGCGGCCTCCTGTCATCGACGTCCGACTCGCCCCCGCGACCGCGCGGGATGCTTAGGTAGCGACTCGACCCTGAAAGCGCAACGCGACCAAATAAAGTTCGGGGCTTTCCGGTCGGCTCGCCTCCGGTTTGACGTGCTTCACCTGCGCGAACGACGCCTTCAGCCGCCTAAGCAGAGCGTCGTCCGCGCCGCCCCGAAACACCTTGCACACAAAGGATCCCTGTTTGGCCAGAACCGCCTCGGCGATGTCCAACGCCCATTCCGCCAAGGCCAGCGTTCGATCTTGATCCACGGATTTCACGCCGGTCGTCGCCGCCGCCATATCCGACATCACGAGGTCCGCCGGCCCGCCCAGGGCCTTCGCCATGATCGGCTGCGCCTCCGGTGCGGTCGCGTCCATCTCCAGGAGAGTCGCGCCCGGGATCGGATCGACCGGCAAGAGATCGACGCCGACTGCAACGCCGCAGCCGCGCTCCCGCGCCACCTGGAGCCAACCGCCGGGCGCCGCGCCCAAATCCAAGACGCGCGCGCCGCGTTTGATCACACGAAACTTGTCGTCGATCTGGGCAAGTTTGAAGGCCGCGCGCGAGCGATAGCCGGCGGCCTTCGCCTTTGCGACATAGGGGTCATTCAACTGGCGGTCGAGCCAGAGGGTGGAAGAGAGCTTGCGGCCCTTCGCGGTTTTGACCCGGGAACGCAGCGTTCGTGGACCGCCGGTTCCCATCGCCCCCGGCTTCAACCGACGGGGCGGCTCGCTGGAACGGTCGGTCACGCCTTCGCCGCCCGCCTCCGCCGCCGACGGCGCCGTTGCATCAAACCAAGCAACAGGCCTTCCCGCAAACCGCGATCCGCGATCCGAACCCTTTCCGCGGGCCACGCCTCGAAAATCGCCTCAACGATCGCGCAACCGGCCAGAAGCAACTCCGCGCGGTCTGAGCCCACGCAAGGCTGGCGCCGCCGCTCCTCCGGCTTCATGGATCGCAGCGTCGCAATCGTGCCGAGCGCCGCCTCCCGTTTCATCCAAAGGCCGTCGACGGCGGAACGCTCGTATCGGGGCAATTGCAGATGGACGCCGCCAATGCTTGTCACCGTGCCCGACGTGCCCAACAAATGGGCCCGGCCGCGCGCGAACATGTCGGCGATCTCGCCGTCGGGATCAAACCGTCGCAGCTCGGCCACGGTCTCATCTTTGAGCGTGTCATAGGCTCGACGCTCGGAGAGATCGGCGCCGCGTTCGAACAAGGTCACGACGCCGATGGGCAACGAGGTCCATTGATCCACCGAAGGACTGGCCCCGCGCCCATGCCGACCGTTGCGCTTGCGGGTCCATGTCAGTTCCGTAGATCCGCCGCCAATGTCGAAAATCAACGCCCGATCGCACGCATCATCGATCAGTTCCGCGCATCCGCGCGCCGCCAAACGCGCTTCGCGCTCCGCGGAAATGATCTCGAGTTCGAGCCCGGTCTCTCGGCGCACGCGTTCGACGAATTCCGCGCCGTTGCCCGCCGCTCGGCACGCGGCGGTGGCGACGCACCTCACCGTGGTCACGCTGCGCTTGGCGATTTTTCGCGCGCAGACGCTAAGGGCGTCGACGGCCCGATCCATGGCTGCAGGCGAAAGCTGGCCCGTCGACACCAGCCCCTCGCCCAAACGCACGATACGTGAAAAGGCGTCGACGACCCGGAATCCGTCGCGCTTCGGCGCTGCGATCAACAGACGGCAATTGTTCGTGCCCAGATCCAGCGCCGCAAAAAGCGGCGGACGCCCGTCGGACGTCCCGCCGGTTTGAGGACGCGCGACGTCACGCGCCGCGTCGCGCACTTTTCTGACCCGATTTTAGCGCGCACATAGGCTGCGCCCCTTACCCATGACTTGGTTTCAAGTCATACATCCATTTTAAAGTTTGGGAAATGCGCCGCGGCTCTCGGCGCCGGGCGTGAATGGCTTATATGACTTACATGACGCAGCTTTCGCCCAAAGGACCTATTCACGCGCGCTTTCGCATCGGCGAGGTGGTCCGCCACCGCGTCTTTCCGTTTCGCGGGGTGATTTTCGATGTCGATCCGGAATTCGCCCATGAGGAAGACTGGCTCATGCGCATTCCGGAGGATGTGCGACCGCACCGTGACCAACCATTCTATCATCTGTTGGCGGAAAATCAGGACGGCTATTACACGGCTTATGTCTCGGAACAGAATTTGTTGGCGGACGCGGCCGGGGGTCCCGTCGGACATCCCAAGATCGAGGAGTTGTTCGGGGAGTTGACCGACGGCGTGTACCGCCAGATCAACTCCGACACGAACTGAAGACTAAAGACGGCTTTCAAAGATGCGCGGAAGATCCGCCGCCGCCGACCGAGATTCGCAACCAATCGGCGTCGGCTGTTCCATTCGAGGGGCCGCCACACTCGCCGCCATCAAGGCGAACACGCTGAGGCTTGCGGCCGCCAAGGCGGCGCCGGCACGACCGCTCCACGCCGCCTGGTTTACGCCTTCCTGGATCGTTCTCATCGCTCGATCTCCCGAAACGCCTTGCGCAACCGATAGTCTCCGGAGGTGACCTCCTTCTCCATCGCCGCCAGCCGTTCCTCCAAATCGCGAAAGGCGTAGCGAAGGCGGCCGAACGTCACCGATGGTTTCAACGACACCTCCCGCCAAAATGTTTCTTCTTCCTCGCTCGGACGTTGGGTCCGCTCCGTGCGCTTCGGCAAAATGACCCACATGATCAGATAGGCGATCACCGCCGCGTAGCCGATGGGCGTGAACAGCAAGATGATGAGGACCAGGCGCGGTTTCCAAGCTTCGGTCCCCAAGTAATCCGCTAGGCCTGCACACACGCCGCCAAGGACACCGTTCCTTTTATTCCGGTACAGGTGATGGGGGTTTGGCGATCCATCCTCCACTTCCGGCTTGGCGTCGGCGCGACGCGGGCCTCGACCTCGTCGACAGCGTCTCGCACTCATGGTTCCTTCCTCCTCAAGCGCCGCGCGGCGGCGCCTTTGATCTCTATGTCGGCGTCCCATGGACGCCGCTCTCAGCGTTGCCCGACGGAGGGCCGCCGCAGGGCCGGCTCCTCCGCCGCATCGTTCTCAGCCCGCCAGCCAGGCGCTTGATCGTCGAGGATCGTTTCGAGCGTTTCGATCCGCTTCTCCATGCGCTGGGCTGCGCGCCACAGGTCCTCCAACATTCGTTCATCGTCACTGGACAGACCTTTAGATTCGCGCCATCGCACCAAGTAGTGAGCGATTACGGCCGGAAAGGCCACAAATATCATTGCAACAATGGCGACCGCATCTACGTCCATGACTCGTCCCTTTCAACCCCTTCATTGACCCAGCATCAGCTCGCGGACGATTTGGACTTTGCTGCTTCGCCGCTAACCTTCTTCTTCAGCGCCTGCAACTCAGATTCCACGGCGTCCTCCGCTTCAAGTTGCGCAAACTCCGCCTCCACTGAGCCCGGACGGGCCCCGCCAAGATCATACGCCTCAGCTTCGCCCTCAATTTGGTCAATTTTACGCTCAAGTCCGGCGTAACGGGACAGCGCATCGTCAATCTTGCCGTCACTCAGCTTTTGCCGAACACGAACACGGTCCTCAGCGGTTTGACGACGCATATCCAACGTCTTCCGCTTGGCTTTCGCCTCGTCCAGCTTCGCTTGGAGCTTCGCCATATCGTCGTCGGCCTTGGTGAGCCCGTCGGCGATCGCTTTAAGTTCGTTCTCCAGCACTTGCGCCGATTGCTCGGCCTTGCGCTTTGCGATCAACGCCGCTTTCGCCAAGTCCTCACGGCCCTTGCCGATCGCCAATTCGGCCTTGCGGCCCCATTCGTCGGCGTCCGCTTGGATTTCCGTGAGACGACGCTCCAGATTCTTCCGTTCAGCGATCATCTTCGCCGCCGAGGATCGGACCTCAATCAGCGTATCTTCCATTTCATGGATAATCAGCCGAACGATCTTTTCTGGATCCTCTGCGCGATCCAGCATCGCGTTGAGGTTGGAATTCACAATATCGCCGAGGCGAGAAAAAACGCCCATGATTCAGTCTCCTTCTTAGGTCTCTTATCCGAAGAACGCGCCGAGCAGCACGCCGCAGGCGAAAAACGCCCAGGTCTCCGCAGAACGGCCGGCCAAGTAGCGAAGGACGCGACCGACATTCAGTCGGGTCCGGCCCTCCGCCGCGCCGGCGTCGCCGTCTTGGCTCCACCGTTCCATGGCTCAGCGACCTGCGATCGCGCCGAAACGCGCGCTGCGGTTCTCATTCATCCGACGTCGACGGTTCAGGCGCCGACGAAGGGCGGGATCAATGAACGCAACCATGCGGGAGGCTCCCGTCGGTGCGCCGTCCATGATTCCCCGGTTGCTCGTCATGTTGGTTCTCCTCACAGTCGTTATCTCCTGACACCCTTCAATGAGCACTCGGCGTGCCAAAACTCGAAACGTTGTTATTTTACAAATACTTAAAAGAAACTCCCCAGAATGGCTGATGTTGGAATTGGTAAATTTCGCCAATTTCTGACTTTCTCTGCTGATCATTTTCGCCTAAGGATCACGAGATGAAAACGCCTCCCGCCATGATCGGCGAAAGCGCCGCCCTTGAAACCGCGCTTGAAAGGCTGGCCGCGGCCGCCAAATTGGATCGGCCGATACTGATTATGGGCGAGCGCGGCACCGGCAAGGAATTGGCGGCCGCGCGTCTTCACCTTTTGTCGCCGCGATGGGACGGCCCTTACCTGGCGGTGAATTGCGCCGCCCTGTCGGAGTCTTTGTTGGAAAGCGAGCTGTTCGGTCACGAGGCGGGCGCCTTCACTGGGGCCGTGAAGCGGCGGATCGGACGCTTTGAGCGAGCCGATCGCGGCACGCTGTTTCTCGACGAAATCGCCTCAGCGAGCCTTGCCGTTCAAGAAAAGCTGCTCCGCGCGGTCGAGTATGGGGTGTTTGAGCGCCTGGGCGGCGCCGATGAAATCGAAGTCGACGTCCGCCTCGTGGCGGCGGCGAATGTGGACTTGAAGGCGCGCGCCGAGGATGGCCGGTTTCGCGCCGACCTCTTGGACCGTTTGACCTTCGACGTGGTCGCGTTGCCGCCGCTTCGCGCGCGCCGAGACGACATCCCATTGCTGGCCAGCCATTTCGGCTCGCGCCTCTATGCGGACCTCGTCGACGAACCCGGCCCGTTTCCCGGCTTCGCGGACGAAGCGCTCGAAATGTTGATGCGCCATGATTGGCCCGGCAATGTCCGGGAGTTGAAAAACGTCGCCGA
>CAYPOX010000109.1:0-9043 GCA_964412525.1 uncultured Caulobacterales bacterium | reverse complement strand
CGAGCTGCTGGATTGGCTCAAACTCTTGATGGTCGAAGATATGGACCCGGCCCTTCTGCGGGAGAAGGACCCGAAAAAGCTGATCCCGCCGCTTCACGGCGCCCTCTTGAAGAACGAGCAAGATGTGCACCTGTTCGAGCGCTTGGCGTTCTTGCAGCGCCGCGAAGCGCGCAACACCTGAGGAGACCGGTCCCATGCGCCTGATCCTCGCCGCAACCGCCGTCTTCGCACTGGCGTCGACCGCCGCCGCGCAGGAGGCCTTCACGCCCGGCCCCCTCCTGCCTGACCATGGGCCGAACGCGGTCGTCCCCGGCATGACGCCGATCCCGGCGGACGCCGTGTTCAAAGTGGCGTTCGACGTCGCGGCCGATCAAAGGCGCGAAGGCGTCAATCGCGGCTTCCAGACCGTCGCGCGCTATTTGAACATGCATGGGCGCGCCGGCGTGCCGGCCGAGCGGCTCCGCGCCGCATTGGTCGTTCATGGCCCCGCCGCTTGGGACCTGACCCAATCCGGCAAGGACGGCGCGGGCAATCCGAACACGGACTTGATCGCCGCTCTGTTGGAGAGCGGCGTCTCCGTCACCCTGTGCGGGCAAAGCGCGGCGGCCTACGGCATTGGGAAGGATGATCTCCTGCCCGGCGTCGACATGGCCCTCTCCGCCATCACCGCCCACGCCCTGCTCCAGCAAGAGGGCTATACGGTGAACCCGTTTTAGGCGCGGCCGTCCGCCAAACCCTCCAGCGCCTTGGCGACCATGGCCGCGAAGTCCTTATCCTCGGCCATGCGGGCGTTCATCTTTTCACGGAGCAGGCCGACCGTCTTGTGCGGGCGCATCACGACTTCGAAGGTCTGGATCAACCCGTCGTCATTGAGGTGCAGAAGGTCGAGGCCCTTGAAGTCCAACCCGTCGATCGTGCCGGTGAACTCCAGCGCCAGATCGGACCCGTCCACCCATTCCCGGTGATAGGTCAATCCTTCAAACACCTGGCGGACATGGCTCAAAATGCGGGCGACGATGTCCGGTCCGCCCCAATCCTTCCAATAGGTGGGTGGACGGAACACCACATCGTCCGCCATCAGAGCGCGCATCTGGGATTCCTGGCCGCTGTCCACCGCCTCGTGAAAGCGTTGCAAAGTCTCCCTGGGCGTCATGGGCGGGCTCCGTGCAACACGCTCACCGGCCCGCCAAGGCCGGTTCCTGCTGGGTGATGCAATGCATGCCGCCGCCGTTCCAGTTCACCGGCAAGGCGGCGATCTGCACGATCTGTCGATCGGGGAAGCGTTCGGCAAGGATGGCCCGCATCGCTTCATCGGTTTCGCGCAAGCGCTTGGGCCGGCCCTCTTCCCAATAATTCGAGACGAGCACGACGCCGTTCGTGATTAGAAAGTTCATATAGCTGGCGGCGGGCACCTCCACGACCTTATCGCCGACCTTGAAGTCGCGATAATAGGCGCGGCCGTCCCAGCCTGTCTCCGGGTCTTGGAAATCCGTCTCCGTCAGCTTGTGGCGATCGGCCAAGGCCATCACGTCCGGCACGGGCGTCGCGATCAGGTTGAACGGCTCCCCGTCGGCGTTGCGGGCGGCTTCCAGCTCGGCCCAATTCTCTTCTAAGATTTCGTACTCCAAACGGGTGAAGGCGTTCTTGTTCCGCTCCGCCTCATCCATCTGGGCGACGAGGATCGTGTTCTCGTCGACGAAGCGGACATATTCATCAGTGTGGCCGTTCGCGCCCCAGCCGAAAACGTTCGCCACTTTCGGCCCCACAAACACCCGGTCCGAGATCGGCGCGCGCGACAGCCAGACCATGTTTTCCTTGCCGTATAGCCGAAGATACTCCGCTTCGATCCTCGCTAAGGAGACGCCTGGATTGCGGTGTTGAGCAGCATCCCTATAGGCGATGAGCGTGCGGGAATTGACTTCCAGGGCCCCGCCCTCGGCCACCAAATCCGAGCGTCGACGTTCCCAGCCCTCGGCGGCGGCCAGTTCGCCGTCCAAGGCGCCGCGCGCGAAGCCGTATTCATCCGCGATCGGAAACGGAAAACCGTAAAAGGCCCAACGGAAGTCCGCGATTTGCTTGGATGCGCCATCCGTCAGGAACAGCGGTCCCGAATCCCGCAACCAGATTTCCTGGGTCGGCGTCACGACGAAGCGGACCTGATCCACCGGCGCGCCGAAACCGCCCAACGCCGCACGCGCGGCGTCCACCGCTTCCTCGCTGTCGGCGATCATTTTCACCGTGACATGAGGCGTCAGGGCCTTGAGCATCTCCGCCTGGACCGCCTGCACGGCCTCGTCCCGGGCGGACCAGTCGGTCCAACCCATCCACACCGCCTCATGGGGCGCCCACTCCGGCGGAAAGGTGAAGCCATCTTGGGCGGCCGCCGGCGCGACCAACGCCCCCGCCGCCAAAATCCACGCCGTGATCGCGGCGCATCGTGTTCGCCTCATCCGGACCCCCTCGATACACGGTCCGCCGCAACGCCTTTCGGCGGACAACGTCTTCCGTCACAAGCTTGGTCCATGACACTGCAAACTGCGGCCTCCGTCCACCGTTTCGGCGCGTCCGGCGCGCCGGTCCTGCTTTGCCTGCACGGCTTCGGAGACGAGGGGCGCGCCTTCGCGGCTCTGGCGGACAGCCCGATCGCCGAGGCGTTTGAATTGGCGGCCCCCGACCTGCCGGGTTTCGGCGCGTCGCCGCCGATCGCCGAGACGACCATATCCGGCCTGGCCGCATGGACGCTCGACCTCGCAGACAAGATCTCGCCGGATCGGCCCCTAGGCTTGCTCGCGCATTCGGTCGGCGCAGCCATCGCTGTCGAGGCCGCCATAGCCCGGCCGGATCGGGTCGCGGGCTTGATCTCCCTTGAAGGCAATTTGGCGAGCGAAGACGCCTACTATTCCGGCCGCGCGGCGGACTTCGACACGTCGGACGCGTTCAAGATCGTGTTCGCCGCCGCCATCGCCGGAGACGCCGCACGCGATCCCGCTTTAAGCCGCTACGCCGCGGCGGTGGCGAAGGCGGACGCGGACGCGCTATGGACTTTGGGCCGAGACGCGGCCCTGCGCGGCGCGGAAGACGGCTTCGGCCGCGCTTATCTGGCTCTGGTCGATCGCGGTCTGCCCAACCTTTATCTCTGGTCCCATCGGTCGATCACCACCGGCGCCAAGGCGTTCATCGCCCGTCATGATCTGCCCCATCTTGAGATCCTGCAAAGCGGCCATTGGCTGATGGTCGACCAGCCCCAGACCGTCGGGCGGACGGTGCAATCATTCTTCGCGCGGGCGTTCCGATGATGGGGGCGTCAGTTCTCATCCGCCGGCCGCACGACGAAGCTCGCCATCGCCTCGTCCTGCAAATAGGCCTTGGCGATCGCGGCCAGATCCTCAATCGTCAACGCCTCCAACACGGCGATCCGGTTGCGGTGGCGCTCCAAAACCTCCGGCTTCGCCTGGCTCTCCGATAGGACCGCGAGCCAATAGGAATTGCGTTCTTGTTGCTGGCGCAATTGCTCCAAACGGGGCGTGCGCGCGCGCGCCAATTCGTCCTCGGAGACGGCGCCGTCGCGCATCTCCGCCGCCAAGACCTGATAGAGGCCGAGGACGCCGTCGATCCGATCCGCGGCGGGGTCGGAATAGGCGAACATCGCGCCCCAATTGGGTAGGCTGGGATCGACGGCGAGGCCCGCTTGGGTGGTGTAACTTGCGCCCTCTTGCTCACGGATCCGTTCGGTCATCTTCAGGTTCAAAACCGCCGCGGTCAGCTCCGCCGCTTCCCAGGTCTCAAGATCCCCGCTCACCGCCGCCGGCCACAGCCCCGCGGCCAAAGCTGCCTGCGCGGGGCCCTGATGGGTGCGCACCGTCGCCGCGCGCGCCGGCGGCGTCATGTCCGCGGTCGCCGCTTCGGCCCGCTTCGCGCGTCGCGGCGGAAGAGCGCCGAAGGTCGCCGCCACCGCAGCCCGGGCCATGGCGGGATCAACGTCGCCGACAACCGAAATCTCCATCGCGCCCTCCGCGAGAGCCGGCGCAAGCCACGCCTCGAGCGCCGCAAGATCGGGCGCCAAGGCTTCCTCCAAGGTGGGCGGCAGGCCAAAACGGGGATCGCCGCCAAACAATGCGCGGGTGACGTCCCGTTGGAACACGCCGATCGGCGTCGATTCGAACGCGTCATACTGGATCGTGAGGCCGCGGCGGTGTTGGGTCAGCGCCTCCTCGCGATAACCAGGGGCCGCGACCTGCGCGGCCAAGACGTTCAGCGCCATGCGAAGATCCGCCGGCGTGGTTTGGGCGTCGAGCACGAAGGCGTCCGGGCGGAGGGAAAAACCGCGCTGTAGACGCACGCCCGCCAAAAGGCGGCTGAGTTCGTCCGCCGAGTGGGCCTCCAATCCGCCGGCCAGAAAGCCGTTCTGGGCCAAAAGATGGAGACTTGCGGGACTCTCCGGCGCGGTGAGCTGGCCCCCGTCGATCACGACCCGGATGCGGACGACGTCCTTTTCAAAATCCGTCCGTTTCACGTTCAAACGAACGTGGTTTTCGAACACGGCCTGGTCGACGTCCAAATCCTCGATGCGGCTCTCGGACGAAACCGCGCCGATCGGCCCGAAATCCTCATAGGCGAAGGCGGCCTCCACGGCCGCCGCGGGCGGATCGACCGGCGTCTCGCCGCTTTCCGCAAAGGCGGCGGGCCCGGCGTCCGCGCCGCCCGCAATCTCTTCTTTAGTAGACACGAAGATGAGCGGCGCGGGTCCCACCCAATGGGTGCGAAACGCATTCGAGACGGCCTGGGGCGTGATGCTCGGCGCGACATCGTCGAAGAACGCCAGGTCCGTCGCCGGATCGGTGAACACGTCCTGGGCGGCGTAAGCTTGGACGATCCCGTCCGCCAACGCGCCATTTTGCCGAGTGTCCGCGCCCCGGGCCGCGCTCTCCAATGCGGCGCGAATGTTGGCCAACTGCTCGTCGATCTCAGCCTGGGTGGCACCATGGGTGCGCAAGCGCCGCCATTCTTGCTCCACGACCGCCATGCCCGCGCGCCAATCCTCGGGCTCCAACAGGACGCCGACAGCGGAGAGATCAAAGGCGTCAAACAGCTCCGAGCCGCTGGCGTAACCGCCTTGAATCACGCTCTGCGGATCGGACGCGATGGTCTGGAAGCGGCGCGACAGCACCGCATTGCCCAATTGTCGGAGCAGCGCGGCGCGCGCCGTCGCCATGGTTTGAAGGTCGTCGGACGGATCGTCCGTCGCCAATCCCGTGATTTGAATGTAGGTCTCTGAGCCCGGATCGACGAACACCGTCGCCTCCGGACCGTCGCGCTCGGGCGCACCGCCCAGATCCGGGTCAGGCGCGCCCACGCCCGGCTGGGCGAAGTCAGCGAAAGCCTCTTCGATTTGCGCGACCGTCTCCTGGGGATCAAAATCGCCGACGGCGACCAACATGGTCCGCTCCGGCCGATAGTAGCCTTGGTAAATCTCGAGAAATTGTTCCCGCGGCGCGTTTCGGACGACCTCTGGGTCATCGGAAATGCGTCGGCTTGGAAGGCCGGCCGGAAGCAGAAACTCGAAATAGGCCTCCGTCCGACGTCGGCCCGGCGTGTCGCGAACCGCCCGTTCCTGAAGAATCACGCCCCGCTCTCGATCGATGGCGTCCGGATCAAGGGTCAGCTTGTCCGCCGCCTCGCGGAACAGAAACAGGCCGGTCTCCAAGGACGCCGCCTTGGGAAGGTTGAGGATGTAGACCGTCTCATCCAGCGCCGTGTAGGCGTTGGTGTCCGGGCCGAAGCGCAGCCCTTCCCGCTCCAGGATTTTAACGAGCTCGCCTTCCGGCACGTTTTCCGAACCGTTGAAGACCATGTGTTCGAGAAAATGGGTCAGGCCGTTTTGGTCGTCCGCCTCCGCCAGGGCGCCGACGCCGAAGCGCATGCGAAGCGCCGCCGCGCCATCCGGCGTGTCGTTCGCCATCACCGCATAGCGCATGCCGTTGTCCAACTCGCCAAAGATGACATCCGGGTCCGCGGGAATGTCGCTCTGAAGATGCGCCCATTCCGGTTCCCACTCTTCAACAGCCGGCGCGTCAGCTTGGGCGGTCGCCGATCCGCCGACGGGCTCGGACGGCGCTTCGGACTCCGAACAGGCGGCGAGAAACGCGATGAGGGCGAGCGAGATGACGGGCGTCGATTTCATGGCGGCGCGATCCGGATGTTGCAATGTTAACGAAGAACAGAGCGTATCGACCGTGATTCGGCGCCACAAGGCCCGGCCGTCGCGCCCTCCTGGCGCAGTGCTGGCCTTTGAGACGACGCGCGGATGACCGTCGCGCCGACGCAGGCGCAAAATGGGTCGATCGTCGGATCAAAATCGGGTTTGCGCGGGACCAGCGCCCGTCACTCCACGCCCAACTTTGCTTTGAGAATATCATTCACGGCTTGCGGATTCGCCTTGCCGCCCGTCGCCTTCATGACTTGGCCGACAAACCAGCCCAACGTCTTTGGTTTCTCTTTCACTTTCTCCGCCTGATCCGGGTTCGCCGCAATGATTTCGTCCACTGTTTTTTCAATGGCGCCCGTATCCGTAACCTGTTTCAAACCGCGTTCGTCGACGATGACCTTAGGATCCCCGCCCTCGGACCAAAGAATTCCAAAGACATCCTTGGCGATGCGCCCAGAAATGGTGCCGTCTTGGATCAAGTCGACCAACGCGCCCAATTGATCCGATGAAATAGGACTGTCCGAAATCGCGACGTTTTTTTTGTTCAAGGCGCCGAACAATTCGACCGTGACCCAAGTGACCGACAATTTGGGGTCGCGTCCTTTCGCGACCGCTTCAAAGAAATCGGCTTTCGCTTTCTCCGCGACAAGGACCGCCGCGTCGTAATTCGACAGGCCATATTCAGACTCGAAGCGATGTTTCTTGACGTCCGGCAATTCGGGCAAAGTTCCGCCAATGGAGGTCACCCAATCGGCGTCCAGTACCAGAGGCAAGAGGTCCGGATCCGGAAAGTAGCGATAGTCATGCGCTTCCTCTTTGCTGCGCATGGACCGCGTTTCGCCTTTCGTCGTGTCAAACAACCGCGTTTCCTGATGGATCTCGCCACTATCTTCAATAATTTCTATTTGACGGCGCGCCTCATAATCAATCGCCTGACGAATGAACCGCAGCGAATTCACGTTTTTGATTTCGCAGCGCGTGCCCAAAGGGCCGCCGGGCCGACGGACAGAAACGTTCACATCCGCCCGCATCGACCCCTGGCTCATGTCGCCGTCGCACGTCCCCAAGTATTGGAGGATGGTGCGGAGCTTTGAAACATAGGCCGTCGCCTCGTCGGCGGAACGCATGTCAGGTTTTGAGACGATCTCCATCAAGGCGACGCCGGATCGGTTCAAGTCTACATAAGACCGTTTCGGATCCATGTCATGGATTGACTTACCCGCGTCCTGTTCGAGATGCAGACGCTCGATGCCGATTTTTTTGACCGTGCCGTCGTCCAAATCAATCTCGACCACGCCTTCGCCGACGATCGGCTGCTCATATTGGCTGATTTGGTAACCCTGCGGCAGATCGGCGTAGAAATAGTTCTTCCGGGCGAAGCGACTGGTCAGATTGATTTTCGCGTTCAGGCCAAGACCTGTGCGAACCGCTTGTTCGACGCAGAACTTATTTAATACCGGCAGCATACCTGGCATTGCGGCGTCCACAAAGGACACGTTGCTGTTCGGCTCGGCGCCAAAAGTGGTCGGCGCGCCGGAAAACAGTTTGGCGTTCGACGTGACTTGCGCATGGACTTCAAGACCAAGCACGATCTCCCAATCGCCCGTCCGGCCTTGAATCAACTTCGACTTGCCTTGGGCTTCCGCCGCCGCTGCTGCGCTCACGCCCGTTTCTCCTTCATGGTCCCGCCGCAAAAACCCACCGCGTCTTACGTTTATTTACGTCCACCAAGCCTCAGGACGCATGTCGAAGCCCGCCGCCTGCTCCAAAACGCCGGCGGCGCGGAACATGGTCGCCTCGTCCAGAGGTTTTGCGATCACATGCAAACCCAAGGGCAACCCGTCGCGGTCGAGCCCCGCCGGCACCGAAATCGCCGGAAGGCCGGCCAAGTTCGCCGTCACCGTGAAGACGTCGTTCAGATACATCTGCACCGGGTCCGTCAAAGGCTGTCCGATCGGAAAAGCGGCGTTCGGCGTCGTGGGCGTCAAAATAAAGTCGACGTCTCGAAACACAGCATCGAAATCATCCGCGACACGGCGGCGGACTTTCTGCGCCTTCAGGTAATAGGCGTCATAATAACCCGCGGAAAGTGCATAAGTCCCGATCAACACACGACGTTTCACTTCATCGCCAAAGCCTTCGCCGCGCGTATTTTCATAAGTTTCGACCAAGTCTTTGCCCGGTTTGCGCAAGCCGTAACGTACGCCGTCATAACGCGCGAGGTTCGATGACGCCTCCGCCGGCGCAATCACGTAATAGGCCGGGAGGCCATAGCGCGTGTGCGGCAGAGAAATTTCGACGATCTCCGCGCCCGCCGCCTTCAGCCAGGCCACGCCTTGGTCCCAAAGATCGAGAATGGGCTGCGGGCAGCCCTCCATCCGATACTCCTTCGGAATGCCGACCTTCAGGCCCTTCACGCCCTGACCGACCGACGGCTCCCAGTCGGGCGTCTCGACATTGAGGCTGGTCGAGTCTTTCGGATCATGGCCGCACATCCAACGCAGCATGATCGCCGCATCCTGCACCGAACGCGTGATCGGCCCCGCCTGGTCCAGCGAGGACGCGAAGGCGACCATGCCCCAACGGGACGCCCGCCCGTAAGTCGGCTTGCACCCCACCGTTCCCGTGAACGCCGCCGGTTGGCGGATCGAGCCGCCCGTGTCCGACGCTGTCGCGCCAGGGCACAAACGCGCCGCCACAGAGGCGGACGAGCCGCCTGAGGATCCGCCAGGCGAGCGCGGACTGGCGTCGCCCTTGGCGCGCCACGGATTGATCACAGGGCCGAAGGCGCAGGAATCGTTGGACGAGCCCATGGCGACCTCGTCCATGTTAAGCTTG